>CANROT010000019.1 GCA_947632285.1 uncultured Clostridia bacterium | reverse complement strand
GAGAACGATCACCGTCCTGCCGAATGACGGCGGGCAGCGGCTCGATAAATTTATAATGAAAGCGACTGTCGGTATGCCGCAGTCGCTTCTTTATAAATATATCCGCAAGAAGTGCATCAAGGTGAACGGCAAAAGGGCGGAGGCGTCCGATATTGTAAGTGCGGGCGACGTCGTCACGCTGTTCGTGTCGGACGAGTTCTTCCCCGAGGGCGGGGAGCTCGCGATAACGTCTATCGTGCCGAAGCTGTCGGTCGCATACGAGGACGACAATATAATTATATGCGATAAGCCCGCGGGCGTGCTCGTTCACTCCGGCGACGCCGCCGGTGAGGCGTCCGACGACAAGAATACGCTGATAGGGCACATACAGGCGTATCTCTACCGCAAGGGCGAATACGACCCCGCCCGGGAGAACACGTTTGCGCCCGCGCTCTGCAACCGCATCGACAGGAACACGCGCGGCCTCGTCATCGCGGCGAAGAACGCCGCGGCGCTGCGCGGCATGAACGAAATAATCAGATCCGGCGGGATAGATAAAAAATATCTTGCCGCCGTGCACGGGATTCCGTCGCCGCGCGAGGCGACGCTGTACGGTTATCTGCGCCGCGAGGGCGGCGGCGTCCGCGTGTTCGCGCGCGAGGTCCCCGGCTCAAAGAAGATAGCGACCGCGTACCGCGTGCTCGCCGTTTCCGGGCGGGGCGAGGACGCGCTCGCGCTATTGGAGGTGACGCTTTTGACCGGGCGCACGCACCAGATACGCGCGCACATGGAGTCCATAGGGCACCCGCTGCTCGGGGAGGGGCGGTACGGCAAAAACGAGGCGGACCGCCGCCGCGGATATGCGAGCCAGGCGCTCGCGGCGTACAAAATCACGTTCACGCTCGGCGGATATGAGGGCGAGCTCTCGTACCTGCGCGGCAAGACCGTGCAGATCGAGGCGCGGAGCATAGATTTCATAAAGGAATTCGACATTGAAAAAATCGGGAGGGGAGCCCTCTGAAAAAGGGCGACCTCCCGATTTTCGGCTTCAGGAGACGAGGACGTCTATAAGGTGCAGGATCAGCAGGTGCAGCGGGTAAAAAAGATAGAAGAACCACTTATAAAATCCCGTGTTCCGTCCGCGTTCGCCGCGGTATAGGCAGAGGAGCGGGAGCGCGAGCAGGGACCCGATCATGTAAAGACGCGAGGGGCCGAAGCGGATAAAGGACGGAATAAGCGAAAAGACCGCCCCGATCACGCAGAAACCGACCGCCTGATGCCGGAAGTCCCCGTGAAAGACGCCGAACATCACGATCCACAATACGGCGACGTAATTCCAGTTCGCGGTGACGGAGAGCAGGCAGCAGAGACACAGTATCGGCAGCTTTAAGTATATGTGTATATCCTCCGACTTCACGGCGGTCAGCGCTATGAGCCCGAGCGCGAGGCTCCACATCACGCTCGTCGCCTCGAGGGGCGAGAGGGAATAGCCGAAGCAGAGGTTGTACGGAACATGGGATACGGCGGCGAAGACGAGCAGCCGCGCGATATATTTTTTCACGTCGTGCGTTTTGCCGTACCCCTCCGCGATCATAAAACACATTATCGGCGCCGAGATCCTGCCGGGAATGCGCAGCATCATTCCGAGCGGCGTGCCGTGCGGGACGAGGACCGCGACAGCGTGATCGAAGAGCATCGCGGAGGCGGCGATGAATTTGAGCTTATTTGCGGTGAGCGACAGTTCGTTTTTCATTGTTCGTCCACCGATCCCGTCTCATACTCTTCGAAATAATATTCATATTTTTCGGCGTATTCCTGCGCTGTCGAGCCCGCATAGCCGTACACCATCATTCCGCCGAGCGTGTTTGCGCTGTCGTATATCGAGCAGTCCCGGTTTTCGATATATATCCTCGCGGACGCCATGCAGCCGAAAAACGCGTATGGGCCTATCGAATAAACGCTCTCCGGCAGGGTCAGGCGGCGCAGATTTTCACACATCGAGAACGCCCAGCCGCCGATCTCACCTACGCCCGCCGGGATCGATATATACTGCAGATCAATGCAGCCGTAAAACGCTTTTTCTCCTATGGCGGAAAGACCGCTCGGCAAAATCACGGCGTCAAGCGCCTCGCAGTTCCGGAACACGCCCTCCCCGATCACGGAAACATTTTTCGATATCGAAACAGATGCGAGGAATGAGCACCCGTCAAACGCGTATTTACCTATCTCGGTGACGCTGTCGGGGATCACAATCGAGGTGAGCCGCGTACACGAGGCGAACGCGGATTCACCGATCACAGAAAGCCCTTCGCCGAGCTCCACCTCAGAGAGCCTGCCGCAGAAGCAAAAGGCATTGTCACCGATCTCTGTGAGCTTGTCCGGGAGCTTTATCGAGATGAGCGTCCCGCACTCGCTGAATGCGTGGCTGCCGAGCGTTCGAAGGCTCGGCGGCAGCGCGATCCATTCGAGGCCGCAGCCGGAGAAGGCGTAGTCGCCTATTTTCGTGAGCCCGTCGGGGAGGTCGATATATGTCATGTTGCAGCAGCCGTAGAACGCGTAGCCGCCGATGCTCGTGACCCCGTCGCCGATGACGGCCTGCCGGATTATCTCCGCATATTCGACCCACGGGGCGCCGACGTCGGGGCTGCCGTCGCTCATGTCGCCCGCGCCGGTGACGGTGAGCGTGCCCGCGGCGTCGAGGGTGAAATATACGCCGTCGCCGCAGGCGCCGGACAGCAGCGGCACGTCGGTCGTCTCCCGCAACTCGACCGTGATGGTGTATGCCGTGCGCGCGTTCCCGTACTGTACCGTGACCGTATCGTCGTATTCCGAGGCGATGAGGCGCGGCTCATATGTGAAGCCGTCCGTTATAGTCCGTTCGTACCCGTTTTCGTATGTGACCGTGACCTCGGCGCCGATCGTGTCCGTTTTTTCATAGACGTAGTATTCGAGCTTGTCCGGGAGCTTTGAAAGCGCTATTTTTTTGACCTTCGGCTCCGCGACATTGACCGCGAAACTGCAATCGGCGCCCATGTACGATACGGTAACCTCGCATTCTCCGAGCTCGTCAAGCACCGTGACGGGGCACGAAAACCCGGACGACACGGTCCCCGTCGTCCCGTCCCCATATGTGACGGTGAACGAGAGCCCCGCCGTGTCGAGCTCCTCGCCGAGCAGATATTCCGTTTTGTCGGGCGGAGACAAGAGCTCCGCCGTCACCTCCCCGCTCTCCGTGCCGGACGTGACGGTCGCGCCGGGAGTCGTGCGGCGAATATATTTATAAAACAGTGGGAAAAACGCCCCGGCGAGCACGATGCAGGCGCACGCCGCGAGTGACGCCCATTTTACGACGGCGCGCTCCTTCACGAGCGGGCTTTTTGTCTCCGTCTCGGCGACAAAGCAGTCCGAGACGTCGCCGAGCGCGTATAAAAGATCGTATATGTCCATGTTCATGTGTCGATTCCTGCCTTTCCGAGCGCGTCCTTCAGTTTTCGCCTCATTCTGTCGAGCCGCCCGTTGACGCCTGCCTCCGTCATTTTCATCAGCGCGGATATGGCGCGGACGGAGTCGCAGTACCAGTAGCGGCGCATGAAAATGAGCCTGTTTTCCGGCGTGAGCGAGCACAAAAAATCGTTCAGCGTGTCGCGTATGACGATCTTGTCCGCCGCCTCGCCGTTTGTCCTGTCCGGCAGCGCGCCTGACAGCTCGTCAAACAGCATCACGGTCTCGGCGGCGCGCTTTTTCGCCGTGCTCTCCCTGTATTTGTCTATCGCGAGCCGCCGCGTTATTTTTGAGACGTAGGCGCCGAGGCGGTCGGGGCGGTCGGCGGGGATCGAGTTCCATGTGCGCAGATACGTGTCGTTCACACATTCTTCCGAGTCTTCGTTGTTTTGCAGTATTCTGAAAGCGATGCCGAAACAGAGCTTGCCGTATTTCGTCTCTGTCTCGGCTATCGCCTGCTCCGACCGCCGCCAGAAGAGCTCGACGATGTCGCCGTCCTCAAGCTTTTCCTTTTCGGCGGCCTGTTTTTTCGGTGGGGCCATGTTCTACCTCCTTGTGCGGTGTTTGCGGCTTATATAACATAAGACGTAAAAAAGGACAAAATTCACCGCTCGCAGAAAAAATTTTTTGAGTGAAAAAGCACCGCGCGGCATGCCGCGCGGTGCCCGAAAAATATTTTACAGCGTAAATGACCGTATTACAACAGGAAAAAACCGCCGTTCCCGAAAAAAGTCGAAACGGGCTTGAATATTTTAAAGCGTGTGTGAACGCACGTCCCCGGCATATATGCGCTCTGCGTCTTCTATGCTGTCAAAGCTGAAAACGACAATGTCTTTGCCCACATAAAAGTACAGCGGACGGCGCTGAAAATCCTTTTCGCTGCCCGTTTCCGGGTCGGCGGGGTCATAGTTCCACGAAAATTCGAAGATGATCGTGCCGCTGTCGCCCGCTTTGAATCCGGTAAAGTCGAGGAGGACGTTCTCGCGATAATATGAGTCGTAGTCGTCGACCTTTCCGGTGATGTCGAGAGACTCCATATCGTCCCTGCCGAATTTATGCTCATATGAGCTGCCGCCGCCGTTTACGGAGAGGGGGGAGCTTATCGCGGCGTCCCAGGCGAGATCTTCGGTGACATAGACCCGGAAAGCCGGATATCCGCTCTCGTCGAACGCATCAAGCGGGCCGTAAGAATCCCCCATCGAGGCATTGACCGTGACTGTTTTGCGGTTTAAACAAAATGCGCTGAGCGCGAGCCTCTGGCGGGGCAGCGGCTTTCCGCCGGAGGACGAGTCAAAGCCGACTGTCATCTCCTGCTGATCGACCGCATCGTGGTCGGGCTCGAGGACGCGGTCGGGGTTGCGGGCGATAAACGGCACAAGGACGGCGGCGAGCACGAGAAACGATGCCGCAAGCGGGATCAGAATTTTTGCCAGCCTCACCTTTTTTGTCTTTTTGTCCGCCTCGAATGAGCGCGGAATATTGTCGAGCACAAGCTCATCGTCGATTTCGAGCATGGCTTTGTAAAACGTATCTTTTGTCACGGTAAAAGACCTCCTTCTGTTAATTCTGCCCGGAGCATTTCTTTCATTTTGATGAGCTGACCTCTGACATAGCCGGGCTTTTTTCCTATGTCTTCGGCGATAGAGGCGACCGACATCTGATAAAAATATCGGAGCACAAATATGCGCTGCCCCATCTTCGGCTGTCGGCGTATGAAGGCGTTTATGGCTCGCGTCGCCTCGCGGGAGTCGAGCTCGTCGTCAAGAGAATGACCGTCCGCCAGAAAGTCCGAAAAATCGTCGAGGGGCGAGGTCTGCCCGGGCGGAATGCGCCGCTTGCTCCGGTCGCGGTCGCGCCTGTTGTACGACACCGTTTCGGCGACGCGGATCAGGTACGCCTTGAGTGAGGACGGCCTTGCCGGTGGTATGTTGTCCCACAGGCGCGCGTAAACGGTATTTTGACATTCCTCGCTGTCCTCCCTGTTGCCAAGAAAATTGAAACAGATCGAATATATCAGCTTTCCGAATCGTTTTTCGACCTCGGCAATCGCGGACTCGTCCCTTTGCCAGAAAAGCTCCACGATCATGTCCTCTGTCATATCCGAACCTCCTATATTTTTTGAGCGCTCTATAATATATAGACAGAAAAAATTTCAGAATTTGCGAGTTCCCGCGAAAAAAATTATAACACAGCATCGAATCGTTCACAAGCAGGACAGTATGAAAAGTTTTTGGGAGGGGTCCGGGGAGACCTTTTTCCTAAAAAAGGTCTCCCCGGATATTTACAACGGTTCAAATCCATATTATAATGATGGTATCGACGAGGACGGAGGCGCTTTCATGAAAAAGGCGATAGCGGTCATAATATCGGCGGCGTTGACCGGGGCGGTAGTCTCGTATTATATGCCGTCCGTGCTTGAGTTCGTTTCGCTCGTGCCGTTTATGTTCGTGCTCTTCTCGGAGATGGGAGAGAAAAAATGGCTGCGGCGCGGTATGCGGCTCGGGTTCCTCTATTTTTACGTATATTACCTCGCCGTCTGGCACTGGTTTTTGCAGATGTACCCGCTCGAATTTACGGGCATCTCGAAGGGCTCGGCGCTCGCGGTCGTCACGGTCGCGTGGCTCGGGCTGCCGCTCTGGCAGGCGTCGGCGGCGCTCTTGCAGGTCCCGCTGTTCCTCTATATGTCCCGCTCGCCTTGGCTCTGCCGGGACGGGAAGCCGAGGGCGTCCGCGCCCGTTGTCTACGCGTCTGTGCTCGCGCTGTTTGAGTGGATACAGTCGCTGACGTGGGCGGGCGTCCCGTGGGGGCGGCTCGCGATAGGGCAGGCGTTTTTCCCGGCGGCGGTCGGGTCGGCGTCGCTGTTCGGGCCGTATTTCGTTTCATTTATTATCGCCGCCGTGAACGGGTATATTGCGCTCGCGCTGATCGCGCTGCGCGGCAAAGAAAGCCGCCGCGCCGCCGCCGCGCTGTCCGCCGCCGTCATCATCGCGGGGGCAAATATTGCATACGGCGCTGCGCGCATATATATAAAGGAAGGAAAGAGCGCAGGGGACACGGTCACGGTCGCGGTGCTCCAAGGGAACGTTTCATCAAAGGAGAAGTGGAGTGGCGAGGGCGAGAGCAGATATCTCGGGCTTTTGTCAATATATTCGAATCTGACAGCCGAGGCAAAGGCGGCGGGCGCCGATGTCGCCGTCTTCCCCGAGACGGCGATACCCGCGTCTATCAACGGCGAGAACACGATGCGGGCAGAGATGGAATCGCTCGCGAGCGAGAATGACATTCTGCTGCTCGCGACCGGATTCTGGGACGCGGGCGAAAACCTCGATCACAACGCCATTGCGACCGTCGACGCGGACGGCGGGCTCGATACCGAAAACGTCTATTTCAAGCAACACCTCGTCCCGTTCGGTGAGTTCGTGCCGTTTGAGGCGGTGTTCCGCACGCTCGTGCCGCCGCTCGCGGAGCTCGGACTGTTTGACGGGAACGTCGCCGTCGGCGGGCCGGGACACACGCTCGTGACGAAGTACGGGAAGATAGGCGGCATGGTCTGTTTCGATTCGATATACGAGAGCGTGGCGCTCGACGGCGTCCGCTGCGGGGCGGAGCTTTTGACCGTGTCGACGAACGATTCGTGGTTCGACGGGAGCGCCGCGATCAGGCAGCACACGGCACAGGCGGTCCTGCGCGCCGTTGAGTGCGACAGATACGTCTGCCGCGCGGGGAACACGGGCTTTTCGTGCATCATTTCCCCGACGGGAAATATAATTTCATCGATCGAACCGAAGACGAGGGGATTTGCGATAGGAAATGTCGAGATGCGGTCGACGCGGACGCTGTATTCGTATATCGGCAACGCATTCGTATACGCGGCGGGATTTTTTGCCGTTGTGTGCGTTATAACAAATATTATAGGCGATTGCAAAACAAAGCACACCAATAGAAAGGCAGATGTAGAAAATGAAGTACGTGATCGGGATAGACATCGGGACGTCGGGGGCGAAGACGGTACTGTTTGACGAGACGGGCCGAAAGGTCGCGTCAAAGACGGTCGAGTACCCGCTGTACCAGCCGCACGAGGGCTGGGCGGAGCAGGACCCGGGCGACTGGTGGCGCGCGACGGTCGAGGGCATACGCGCCGTGACCGCCGGTGCGGACAGGGAAAGCATCGCCGGCATCGGCCTTTCGGGGCAGATGCACGGGCTCGTCATGCTCGACGGAAACGGTGAGGTGCTCCGCCGCTCGATAATATGGTGCGACCAGCGGACGCATGAACAGTGCCGGGAGATAGAGGAGCTCGTCGGGCACGGCAGGCTGATGGAGATCACGAAATCTCCGGCGCTGACCGGGTTCACGGCGTCAAAAATACTGTGGGTGCGCGAGCACGAGCCGGAAATATATGAGAAGTGCAGAACGATCCTTCTGCCGAAGGACTACATAAGGTTCATGCTGACGGGCGAGAGGGCGACGGACGTTTCCGACGCCTCCGGAATGCAGCTGCTCGACATCGCGCGCAGGACGTGGTCGGCGGAGGTGACGGACGCGCTCGGGATCGAGCGGGGAATGCTCGGGACCGTTTACGAATCGCCGGAGGTGACGGGCGTGCTCTCAGCATCTGCGGCGGAGGCCGTGGGACTGCGCGCCGGTATCCCCGTCGTCGGCGGTGCGGGAGACAATGCGGCGGCCGCGGTCGGCTGCGGCGTCGTCACCGGAGGGCGCGCTTTCACGACGATAGGGACGAGCGGCGTCGTATTCGCGCACAGCCCGACGCTGTCGTGCGACCCGGAGGGCAGAATGCACAGCTTTTGCGCGGCGGTGCCGGGCGAGTGGCACGTTATGGGCGTTATACAGTCTGCGGGGCTGTCGCTGCGGTGGTATAGGGACAATTTCTGCGCCGCGGAGCAGGCGGAGGCGGACAGGCGCGGCGTCGACGTATATAAGGTGATGGACGAGCTGGCATCAAAATCGCCCGTCGGTTCGGGGAAGCTGTTGTTCCTGCCGTATCTCATGGGGGAGCGGACGCCGCACCTCGACCCGTTCGCGCGCGGAGCGTTCATCGGGCTGTCCTCGACGCACACGCGCGGCGATATGCTCCGCGCGGTCATGGAGGGCGTGACGTTCGCGCTGCGCGACAGCCTTGAGCTGTTCTCGGCGGCGGGAGTCACCGTCGGCGACATGATGGCGTGCGGCGGCGGTGCGTCGAGTATGCTGTGGCGGCAAATGCTGGCGGACGTGTTCGGGTGCCCCGTGCGGACGGCGGCGTCAAACGAGGGCGGCGCGCTCGGCGCGGCGATACTTGCGGCCGTCGGCGCGGGTATATATAAAAATGTAGAGGAGGCTTGCGGCGCCGTCATCGGAGAGGGCACGGTCTGCGAGCCGGACGCGGAGCGCGGCAGGCGGTACGACGAGCTGTACCGCGTTTACACGCGCCTTTACGGGTGCCTGAAGGACGAATTCGGCGCGCTTGCCGGAATATGATGTAAGGACGATGCCGGGGCGGGGAGACCCGCCCCGGCACGTCAAAAAACGGTATATACAAAATGCACAAAAATGTGGGCGGAAATGCGGCAAAATTTCTACATTGAAAAATGAGAAAATTGAGGATTATTTTCGGAAAGCGCTTGATATGGCGCTTTTTTTGTAGTATAATTCTAAAGCTTGGTGTGCGATGAGGCGGAAGGTGGCTGTAAATCAGCGCCGGAAACGGCGTTTTTGCAGGGAATTTCCGCAGAGTATGTCCGACCTGCGAGTCGGGCGAGCCGGATGCAGTCTCGGCTCGGTATCAGCACTCATTTGAGCATCGGCGCGGCTTCTGTGTCGCCGCGGCCGACGCAATATTTTTGAGGCCGGTTGATACGCTCGGAGCCGTGTGCAGCATCGCCCCCAAAATCTTAAGTACAGGAGGCAGCAAAAAGTGGCAGCTAACGAAAAGGTCAGCGTTCGTATCAAGGGTTACGATCACACGCTTGTCGACGCGGCGGCGGTAAAGGTCGTCGAGGCGGCGAAGGCGAACGGCGCCGAGGTCTCGGGGCCGATCCCGCTCCCCACGGAGAAGGAAGTCGTTACCATACTGCGCGCGGTCCACAAAGATAAGGACAGCCGCGAGCAGTTCGAACAGAGAACACACAAGAGACTCATCGTTATCTCGAAGCCTTCAAAAGCGACTCTCGAAGCGCTCATGAAGGTCGAACTCCCCGCAGGGGTCGCGATCGACGTCAAGTATTGATCGCAAAACAGCCGCCGATCCGAATGACGACGCGAAATCTACACTAAATAAGACGCGCACGGTTCGAGGTTAGGTCATGTCAGCGCCGGCGGGCGGCTCCCGCCATCTACCAAAGCGTTGACCAATAGCCGAATCCACAGGAGGAAAGAAAAATGAAGAAAGCCATAATCGGCAAGAAGCTCGGAATGACTCAGATCTTCGACGACGCGGGAAACATGATCCCCGTGACCGTCATCGAGGCAGGTCCGTGCCCCGTCGTCCAGAAGAAGACGGCGGAACATGACGGCTATGACGCCGTCCAGCTCGGCTTTGCGGACAAGAAGGATTCCGCAGCGAGCAAGCCGGAAAAGGGTCATTTCGCAAAGGCGGGCGTGACGGCGAAGCGTCACCTGAAGGAGTTCCGTCTTGACGATTGCAGCACGCTTGAAGCGGGTTCAGTGATCTCCGCCGATACCTTCGCCGCCGGCGAAAAGGTCGACATAACAGGTATCACGAAGGGCCGCGGATATACGGGCGCAGTCAAGAGATGGGGCAACGCAACGCTCCGCATGACGCACGGTACGGGTCCTATCCACCGTGAGGTCGGCTCCATGGGAGCTAACTCGTCCCCGTCGAGAGTTTTCAAGAACAAAAAGATGGCAGGTCAGTACGGAAACGAACAGGTCACCGTCCTGAACCTCGCCGTTGTAAAGGTTGACGCGGAAAAGAACCTCATCGCCGTCAAGGGCGCCGTGCCCGGTGCGCGCGGCGGGATCGTCTTCATCCGCGACAGCGTGAAAGCATAAGAGGAGGATGGAAAAATGCCAAACTTAAAAGTGGTCGATATGGCCGGCAATTCTGTCGGCGAGATCGCATTATCCGATAAGATATTCGCAGCCGAGGTCAACGGCGCGGTCCTCCATGCAGCAGTAAGAGCATATCTTCTGAATCAGAGACAGGGAACGCAGTCCACGCTCACGAGAACGGAAGTCAACGGCGGCGGCAAAAAGCCGTGGAGACAGAAGGAAACGGGCAGAGCAAGACAGGGCTCGCGCCGCGCGCCCCAGTTCGTGCACGGCGGCGTCGCTCTCGGTCCGAAACCGAGATCGTACCGCGTCTCGCTCAATAAGAAGACGCGCCGCACCGCGATGTTCTCCGCTCTTTCGAGCAAGGTCGCGGAGGGCGACATGATCGTCGTCGACAAGATCGCGACGGAGGAATACAAGACGAAGACGATGGTGAACATGCTCACCGCCGTCGGCGCGAAGAAGAAGGCGCTCGTCGTTCTCGGCGGCGTCGACGAGAAGACGATAAAGTCCCTCGCGAACATTCCGAACGTCAAGACGACTCAGCACAATTCGCTCTCGGTCTACGATATCCTCAACTGCGATTCTCTGATCGTCGCTCGCGACGCCGTAGAAAAAATCGAGGAGGTCTACGCATGAAATTTGCAGAAGACGTCATAATCGCCCCGATCATCACCGAGGCAAGCATGTCGCGGCTCCCGAACAAGAAGTACACCTTCCGCGTTGCGACGGGCGCGACGAAGCCCGAGATCGCGCACGCGGTCGAGGAGCTCTTCGGCGTGAAGGTCTCCGCCGTGAACACGATCAACATGAAGAGAAAGCCGAAAAGACTGCGCTACAGCATGGGTTACACCGCAGCGTGGAAAAAGGCCGTCGTAACGCTCACGCCTGATTCGAAGCCGATCGAGTTCTTCGAAGGCTTGTATTGATAACGGGAGGAATGAAAAATGGCTACTATTAAATATAAACCCACAACTCCCGGCAGACGCGGCATGACGGTTTCTTCCTTCGAGGAGGTCACGAAGTTCTCCCCCGAGAAGAGCCTGATCGTCATCAAGAAGAAGCACGCCGGCAGAAACAACAACGGCAAGATCACCGTTCGCCATCACGGCGGCGGAAACAAGGTCAAGTACCGCATCGTCGACTTCAGGCGTCAGAACACGGGCGCCGCAACGGTCGTCGGCGTTGAGTACGACCCGAACAGAAGCGCTTATATCGCGCTCTTACAGTACGAAGACGGCACGAAGAGCTACATCATAGCTCCGGTCGGCATCAAGCCGGGCGACGTGCTCTATTCGGGCGAGAAGATAGACATCAAGCCCGGCAACACGCTCCCGATATCCGATATTCCCGTCGGTACGATAATCCACAACATCGAGCTCTATCCCGGCAAGGGCGCCCAGCTCGTCCGCACCGCGGGCGCGCAGGCACAGCTCATGGCTAAGGAAAACGGCACGGCTCAGGTGCGTCTGCCCTCCGGCGAGGTCCGCCGCGTCCGCCTTGACTGCAAGGCGACGATCGGTCAGGTCTCCAACATCGAGCATGACACCGTCAAGCTCGGCAAGGCCGGAAGAAAGCGCCACATGGGCGTCCGCCCGACGGTGCGCGGTTCCGTCATGAACCCGTGCGACCATCCGCACGGCGGCGGCGAGGGCAAATCTCCTATCGGTCACCCCGGCCCGCTTACCCCGTGGGGCAAGCCCGCTCTCGGATATAAGACGAGAAAGAAGAACGCCCGCACCGAGAAGAATATCGTAAGACACAGAAACGGTAAGTAAGGAGGACAGTGAAAAATGAGCAGAAGCTTAAAGAAAGCGCCGTTCGTTGAAGAGAAGCTCTTCTCTCGCATCAACGCTATGAACGAAAAGGGCGAAAAGCGTGTCCTCAAGACCTGGAGCCGTTCGTCGACGATCTTCCCTGAGTTCGTAGGCCACACGATAGCGGTCCACGACGGCAAGAAGCACGTTCCGGTGTACGTCACCGAGGACATGGTCGGTCACAAGCTCGGCGAGTTCGCGCCTACGCGCACGTTCAAGGGTCACGCCGGCTCGAAGACGTCCAACAACGGCAAGTAAGGAGGATATAACCGATAATATGGAAGCTGTTGCATATTTGAAATATGTGCGCACGTCCCCGAACAAGGTCAAGGGAGTCCTCGATCTTATCCGCGGCAAGGACGTGGACGTTGCCATGGGTATCCTCAAGAATACGCCGAAGGGCATCTGTGAGGACCTGATAAAGCTCCTGAAGAGCGCATCTGCGAACGCGGAAAACAATTTCGAGATGAACAGGGACGCACTCTATGTTTCCGAATGCTTCGTCTGCCCCGGCCCGTCGATGAGACGCATGAGCGCCAGAGCAAAGGGAAGCGGAGACATCATCAGAAAGAGAACGTGCCATATCACACTCAAGGTCAAGGAAAGAGAGTAAGGAGGTAGCAAAGAATGGGCCAGAAGGTCAATCCGCACGGCATGCGTGTCGGCGTTATCAAAGACTGGGATTCGAGATGGTACGCCTCCGACGAGACATTCGGCGACACTCTCGTTTCCGACTACAAGTTAAGAAAGTATCTGAAGACGAAGCTCTATAAGGCGGGCGTGCCGAAGATCGAGATCGAACGCGCGAACGACAGAGTCAGAGTCACTATCCACTGTGCAAAGCCCGGCCTCGTTATCGGCTCGAAGGGCGCCGCTATCAATGAGCTCAAGGGCGAGATAGAGAAGATGGTGGGCATGCCCGCGTCCGTCTCGGTCATTGAGATCAGACAGATAGACATGGACGCTCAGCTCGTCGCCGAGAACATCGCCGACCAGCTCGAGCGCAGGATCGGTTTCCGCCGCGCCATGAAGCAGGCGATCGGCCGCACGATGAAGTGCGGCGCGAAGGGCATCAAGACGTGCTGCAGCGGCCGTCTCGGCGGCGCCGAGATCGCCCGCATCGAGCACTATCACGAGGGCACGATCCCGCTTCAGACGCTTCGTGCAGACATCGATTACGGCTTCGCAGAGGCCAACACAACCTACGGAAAGATCGGCGTCAAGGTATGGATATACAAGGGCGAAGTTCTTCCCGAAATCCAGAGGGCAGGCTCGAACGCTCCGGCGGCTCCGCGCGACAGGCGCGACCGGCGTGACCGGCGCGACAGACGTGACCGCGGCGGTGATCGCGGTGACAGACGCCGCGGCGGAAACAGGGGCGACAGAGCTGACAGAGGCCCGAGAGAAGGGGGCGCGAGATAACTATGTTAATGCCTAAGAGAGTCAAATACAGGCGCGTACAGCGCGGCCGCATGAAGGGTGAAGCTCACCGCGGAAATACGCTTTCGTACGGCGACTACGGTCTCGTGGCGCTCGAACCCGCCTGGATCACGAGCAACCAGATCGAGGCAGCCCGTATCGCAATGACGCGTTACACGCGCCGCGGCGGTAAGGTCTGGATCAAGATCTTCCCCGACAAGCCCGTGACCGAGAAGCCGGCCGAGACCCGAATGGGTTCCGGTAAAGGCTCGCCCGAATACTGGGTCGCAGTCGTTAAGCCGGGCAGAGTTATGTTTGAGATGAACGGAGTCGCACCGGAGGTCGCAAGAGAAGCGATGCGTCTCGCGTCTCACAAGCTCCCCATCAAGTGCAAGTTCATCGAGAGAGAACAGAACGAAGGAAATGAGGAGGCGTAAGTAGGAACATGAAATCAACAGAACTCCGTGCTATGACCTCCGAACAGCTCACGTCCAAGCTCAAGGAGCTGAAGGGCGAGCTTTTCAACCTCCGTTTCCAGCTCGCAATCAAGCAGCTTGACAACACGCACAGGATCGTTGAAGTCAAGCGCGATATCGCTCGTGTGATGACTATACTCCACGAGAAGGAAGCATAAGGAGGACGTGTCATGAGTGAAGAACGCAATATGCGGAAGACCCGTACCGGAATCGTTGTTTCCGACAAGATGGACAAGACGGTAGTCATCGCCATCAAGGACAACGTGCGTCATCCGCTCTACGGGAAGATAATCAAGCGCACCTCGAAGATACACGCTCACGACGAAAAGAACGAGTGCGGTGTCGGCGACCGTGTCGCGGTTATGGAGACAAGGCCGCTCTCGAAGACGAAGAGATGGCGCGTTGTCGAGATCATCGAAAAAGCTAAATAAGGAGGACACGAAGAATGCTGCAGCAGGAATCATATATGAAGGCTGCCGACAACACCGGCGCCAAAGAGCTTATGTGCATCCGTGTTCTCGGCGGTACAGGCAGACGCTACGCCAATGTCGGCGACGTCGTGATCTGCACGGTCAAGAAGGCCGCTCCGGGCGGCATGGTCAAGAAGGGCGAGGTCGTGACGGCCGTTGTCGTCCGCACCGTTCACGGTGTAAAGCGCGCGGACGGTTCGTTCGTTCGTTTCGACGAGAACGCGGCTGTCATCATCAAAGAGGACAAAAACCCGAGAGGAACGCGCATTTTCGGGCCTGTCGCTCGCGAGCTCCGCGAACGCGATTACCTGAAGATCCTCTCGCTCGCTCCGGAAGTACTTTGATGGAGGAGACGAAGAAGTGAACAACAAGCTCAATATCAAGACCGGTGACACCGTCGTTGCCATTTCCGGCAACGACAAGGGCAAGCGAGGCAAGGTCATCGCCGCGTCTCCCGCCGAGGGCAAGGTCATCGTTGAGGGCGTGCACATCGTCCACAAGCACACAAAACCGAGGCGCCAGGGCGAATCGGGCGGCATCGTTGACACCGAGGGCGCTATCTACGCGTCGAAGGTCATGCTCTACTGCCCTAAGTGCCAGAAGGGCGTCAGGATCAAGCACAAGTTTACCGAGGGCAAGGACGGAAAAAAGGTCAAGGTCCGCGTGTGCGCCAAGTGCGGCGCAGAGCTTTGATCGGAGGTACGGTAAATGGCAACTGCAAGACTGAAAACACTTTATAAGGAAGAGATCGCACCGGCTCTCATGAAGAAATTCGAGTACAAGAGCCCGATGCAGATCCCGAAGCTCGAAAAGGTCGTTGTAAACGTCGGCTGCGGCGACGCGAAGGACAACGCGAAGGTCATCGACAACGTCATCGAGGAACTGACAATGATCACCGGTCAGCGCGCAGTCCCGACGACGGCGAAGAAATCGGTCGCTAACTTCAAGCTCCGCGCGGGCATGAAGATCGGCGCGAAGGTCACGCTCCGCAGCGATATCATGTACGAGTTTATCGACAAGCTCTTCAACTTCGCGCTCCCGAGAGTCCGCGACTTCAAGGGCATCAACCCGAACGGCTTTGACGGGCGCGGCAACTACGCCCTCGGCCTCAAGGAACAGCTTATATTCCCTGAGATCGAGTACGACAAGATCGACAAGATCCGCGGCATGGACATCGTCTTCGTGACGACCGCCACGACCGACGAGGAAGCAAGAGAGCTGCTCACGCTGATGGGCGCTCCGTTCGAAAAGTAAGGAGGATAACGTAAAATGGCAAAGACAGCTATGATTCTGAAGCAGCAGAAGCCCGCGAAGTTCTCAACGCGCCGCTACAACCGCTGCAAGATCTGCGGACGTCCTCACGCTTATCTGCGCAAGTACGGCATCTGCCGTATCTGCTTCCGCGAGCTGGCGTACAAGGGTCAGATCCCGGGCGTAAAGAAGGCATCCTGGTAAAAATCGAAACCCGCTGCCCGGCAGGAAACGGCAAATTCAAAAAGGCGGTTTGACCGCGGGCAGGCAGCCGCAGGGAATGCGGCGGCAAGACAATTATTAACTTGCAAAGGAGTTCAACATTTTAAAATGCAAATGTCAGATGTAATCGCCGACATGCTCACACGCATCAGAAACGCGAACAGCGCAAAGCACGATACGGTCGACATTCCGGCGTCAAATCTCAAGAAGTCCATCGCTGAGATACTTCTCAACGAGGGCTACATCAAGAGCTATCAGATCATCGAAGACGGCAAGCAGGGCATCATCAGGATCGCTCTCAAGTATGAGAACGGCAAGCAGCGCGTCCTCCGCGGACTGCGCCGCGTCTCGAAGCCCGGTCTTCGCATTTACAGCAGCTGCGAGGACATGCCGCGCGTCATGAACGGGCTCGGCATCGCCATCGTTTCAACGTCGAAGGGCATCATGACGGATAAACAGGCCCGCGCCGCTCATATCGGCGGCGAGGTCCTCGCGTTCGTCTGGTGATCGGGGAGGTGCGAGTATGTCAAGAATAGGCAGAAAAGAGATCGTGATCCCCGCGGGCGTCGAAGTCAAGGTCGGCGAAGGCAACGTCGTTACGGTCAAGGGACCGAAGGGCACGCTCACAAAGGAGCTTTGCCCGAGAATGACTATCGAGATCGATGGCAACGTCGCAAGAGTCACCCGCCCCACGGACGAGAAGGAAGACAGGGCGCTGCACGGACTCACCCGCGCGCTCCTGCACAACATGGTCGAGGGCGTGACGAACGGATTCACCCGCAGGCTCGAGATCGTCGGAACAGGTTACCGCGCGGCGATGAACGGCAAAACGCTCGTTCTGAACCTCGGTTACTCTCACGACATTCAGATGAACCCCGAGGAGAACATGACGTTCGAGACGCCGACCGCAACGACGATCGTCGTTACCGGCATCGATAAGCAGAGAGTCGGTCAGGTCGCAGCGGATATTCGCGGCAAGCGTCCGCCCGAACCGTACCACGGCAAGGGTGTCAAGTACGAGGGCGAGAAGATCCGCCGCAAGGTCGGCAAGACAGGTAAGTAAGGGAGGAGCGCATAAACAATGGTCAGCAAAAAGGACAAAAACGCGGCGCGCAAGAGAAGGCACGCACGCGTCAGAGCTAAAATCAGCGGCACATCTGAGTGCCCCCGTCTGTGTGTTTACCGCTCCAACAGGCACATCTCCGCTCAGGTCATCGACGATGAAAGCGGCGTGACGCTCGTTTCCGCAACGACTCAGGAGAAATCCTTCGAGGGTATCGGAAGCAACAAGGAAGCGGCGCGCAAGGTCGGCGAGACCGTTGCGAAGAGAGCCATTGAAAAAGGGATCGAGACGGTCGTGTTCGACCGCGGCGGCTACCTTTATCACGGACGTGTATCGGAGCTTGCGGACGGCGCGCGCAAAGCGGGCCTCCGGTTCTGAGTTCCGGTTTGTACACTGTTTGAAAAGACGTTTTTCAAATACCATAGGAGGAAAACATGGCAGAAAAGTTTAATGCGTCGGGCGTCGAGCTTGAGGAAAATCTCGTCGCGCTGAACCGTGTTTCCAAGACTGTTAAGGGTGGACGTATCGCAAGATTCGCGGCTATCATGGTCGTCGGTGACAGAAACGGTCACGTCGGCTACGGTCTCGGCAAGGCGGCTGAGGTGCCGGAGGCTATCCGCAAGGCAGTCGAGGACGCCAAGAAAAATATGATAACCGTATCAATGAAAGATACGACGATACCGCACGAGATCATCGGCGAGTTCGGGGCAGGCAGAGTCCTTCTCAAGCCGGCCGCTCCCGGTACCGGTATCATCGCGGGCAAGACGGTCAGAGCCGTCCTCGAGCTCGCAGGCATAAAGAATATCAGAGCGAAGTGCCTCCGCAGCAACAACCCCGTGAACGTCGTCAAGGCGACGTTTGAGGGACTGCGTGCGCTCCGCACGGCCGAGGACGTGGCGAAGAGCCGCGGCATCGCCGTCGAAGCTCTGAGAGGTTAAGGGGGCTGTATCATGGAAAAGGTAAAGATCACGCTCACCAAAAGCCTCATTCGCTCGACTCCGAATCAGCGCGCGACGGCCGCATCGCTCGGCTTCCGCAAGATCGGTGACAGCATAGTTCTTGATGATAATGCCGCTACTGCCGGCAAGGTCAAGGTTCTTTCCCACCTCGTCAAGGTGGAAAAGGCGTAAGCGCTATCGGCGCGGAATAACTTGTAAGGAGGAAGAACCATGAAGCTTTATGAACTTTCACCTGCTCCCGGGTCCGCCCGCAAGGCATGGCGCAAAGGCAGAGGCGTCGGGACGGGCAACGGCAAGACGGCAGGCAAAGGTCACAAGGGCCAGAACGCCCGCTCGGGCGGCGGAGTCAGACCCGGATTTGAGGGCGGTCAGCTCCCGCTGTACAGAAAGCTGCCGAAGAGGGGCTTTTACAACCGCTTCGGCAAAGAATATGCTGTCGTCAACGTCAGCGATCTCAATGTCTTCGAAGACGGCGCAACGGTCGACATGAACGCGCTTCTCGAAAAGAGAATCGTACGCAAGCCGCAGGACGGTCTTAAGGTACTGGGCAACGGGGAGATCACAAAGAAACTAACCGTTATCGCCAAAGTCTTCTCCGGCACAGCCAAAGAGAAGATCGAGGCAGCCGGTGGAAAGACCGAGGTGGCTTAAAGTGAAAAACTGGTTTGCACCGATAGTAAACGCATTCAAGCTGCCCGATCTTCGCAAGAAGATCCTGTTCACGCTTGCGATCATACTGATATACCGCATTGGCGTCGCGATCCCGATGCCGTTCATCAACGCGGACATCATGAGCTACTATCTGGCAGCTACGGGCGGGTCGATGTTCCAGTATCTGAACATTCTCTCGGGCGGCGCGTTTGAGAACGCCTCGCTGTTCGCGCTCGGCATTTCGCCGTATATCACGTCATCGATCGTTATGCAGCTTCTGACCGTCGCTATCCCCGCACTCGAAAGAATGCAGAAGGACGGCGAAGAGGGCCAGAAAAAGATCGCGCAGATAACGCGCTATGTGACGGTCGGCCTCGCGCTCATCACGAGCTACGGCTACTACATGCTCCTGAAGAATCAGGGCATGCTCACGACGAACCACTGGTTCGCCGCCGTCATCATCATCGCCTGCTACTGCGCGGGCTCATCTCTCGTCATGTGGCTCGGCGAAAAGATCAATGAGAACGGCGTCGGCAACGGCATCTCCATCATTCTTTTCGCGAACATTGTTTCCGGCGGCGCAAGCGTCGTCAACACGATCATCAGCATGATGTCGAGAGGAACTGTTTCGGGCATCATCATTCCGATAGTCGCGCTCATCGTCGCGCTCCTCATGATATACTTCATCGTATTCGTGACCGAGAGCGAAAGACGCCTTCCCGTCGTGTACGCGAAGCGCGTTGTCGGCCGCAAGATGTACGGCGGACAGAGCTCGAACCTGCCCCTCAAGCTGAACATGTCCGGTGTCATGCCGGTCATATTCGCAAACTCGATCTTAGCGATACCGACGACTTTGGCGCTCATTTTCCCGCCGAAGGACGGTTCGTTCTGGAACGGGTTCGTCAGATTCCTTTCATCGGAATCCTGGTTTTACCCGCTTATACTCTTCGTATTCATCATCGCGTTCGGCTACTTCTACGTATTGATCTCGTTCAATCCGCTCGAAGTCGCGAACAACCTGAAGAATAACGGCGGCTCTATCCCGGGCTTCCGTCCGGGCAGACCGACGGCTGAGTATATCACAAAGGTCCTCAATAAGATAACGCTTATCGGCTCGCTGTTCCTTTCGGTCGTGGCGATACTCCCGATCCTCGCGAACCTCGCGTCGAATAACGCGTTCTCCGGTATTGCGTTCGGCGGTACGTCGATTCTGATCGTTGTCGGCGTCGCGCTCGAGACCGCAAGAGAGATCGAAGCTCAGATGTCCATTCGCGGATATCACGGCTTCCTTGAGTAAAGGATAGGTCGTCATGAGCGAGAGCAAAAAGGCATTGAAACTTATGTTCTTCGGCGCCCCCGGCGCAGGCAAGGGGACGCAGGCGGAGATTGCGTCTAAGAGATACGGCATACCGACCATCTCGACCGGAGCGATACTTCGCGAGGCGATCGCGGCAAAGACCGAGCTCGGAGTTCTCGCGGCGGGATACGTCGAATCCGGCGCACTCGTGCCGGACGACGTGATCGTCGGCATCATCAAGGCGAGGCTCGCCGAGGACGACTGCAAAAACGGCTTTATCCTCGACGGTTTCCCGAGAACGCTCGCCCAGGCGAAGGCGTTTGACGAGACGGGCATCGGGCTTTCGGCAGTTATCGACATCGAAGTCGAGGACGAGAGGATCATCACGCGCATGTCGGGCAGACGCGTCTGCCGGGACTGCGGCGCGACGTATCACACGGTCTACAATCCGACAAAGGATAACGAGCACTGTGATGCGTGCGGCGGCGAGCTCATCTGCCGCCGTGACGACGATCCCGAAGTCGTGAAGCACAGGCTCGAGACATATCACCGCGAAACGGAGCCCCTGCGCGCGTTCTACGCAGAGAAGGGCCTGCTCCGCGGAGTGATCGGACAGGAAAAGCTCGAGGACACGACGGCGCTGACCGTCCGTGCCATCGAATCATGCCTTTAAAGGAAACAGCTCCGTATGATCCATCTTAAAAATCAAAGTCAGCTCGCGCATATGCGTGACGCGGGAAAGATCACCGGCGAGGCGATACTCGCCGCCGGCGAGATCATAAAGCCCGGCGTCACAACGGCGGAGATAGACCGCAAGATCAGGACGTACATCGAGAAATGCGGCGCCAAGCCGACATTTCTCGGGTACGGAGGATTCCCGGCATCTGCCTGCGTGAGCGTGAATGACGAAGTTATCCACGGCATACCGTCTCACAAACGGGTCCTTCACGAGGGCGACATAGTCAAGATCGACGTCGGCGCGTTTTATCACGGCTACAACGGCGACAGCGCGAGGACGTTCCCGGTCGGAAAGATATCCGACGAGGCCGAAAAGCTCATTCGCGTGACTGAGGAGAGCTTTTACAAGGCGCTCGCCGTCATTCGCGAGGGCGCGCGCATCGGCGATATCGGACACGCGGTAGACGCACACGTCCGTGCAAACGGATTCAGCGTCGTGCGCAGATATGTCGGTCACGGCGTCGGCGCCGAGCTGCACGAGGATCCGGAGGTGCCGAATTTCGGCACGGCCGGACACGGAGTGCGGCTGCTCCGCGGCATGACGATCGCGGTCGAACCGATGGTGAACATCGGCTCATACGAGGTCTATGAACTGCCGGACGGATGGACGGTGAAGACGAAAGACGGGTCGCTGTCCGCTCACTACGAGCACTCGATAGCGATCACGGAAAACGGGCCCGAGCTCCTCACAAAGGTCGAGTGAGCGTGGGCCGCCGCAAGAAGGGAAAGGGCCGCGCGCCGAAGGTCGTGCTCCCGTCGCCGCTGACAGGCAGCTTTGCCACGGCAGAAAGGGGCAGAGAGGCGGGCAGAATGTTCCTCATTGTCGGAGGCTCAGATGCCGACGGCAGGGTATATATAGCGGACGGAAAAAAAAGACGGCTCTCCGAGCCGAAGCTCAAAAGCGTGCGCCACTTGACGATACACGGCGTGTGCGGCGAGGCGCGGGGGCTGATACCGGCCGGGAAATATACGGACGGGGACATCAGGCGCGCGATAAGAGGCGCGGCTTCGAATGACGATTTGCCGAAAGGAGAATAAAGGTGCCAAAGGATGATGTAATCGAGTTTGAGGGAACGGTAACGGAGGCGCTGCCGAATGCGACGTTCAGGGTAAAGCTCCCGAACGATCACATGGTTACCGCAAAGATTTCCGGAAAGCTCCGCATGAACTATATCCGAATCACGCCCGGCGACAAGGTCACAGTCGAGGTCTCGGTTTACGACCTCACTAAGGGCCGGATCACGTGGCGCAACAAATAATCAATCTGGTAAGGAAAGGCGAAGACAAAAATGAAAGTAAGACCTTCCGTAAAGAAGATGTGCGAAAAGTGCAAGATCATCAAAAGAAAAGGGCGCGTCATGGTCATCTGCGAGAACCCGAAGCACAAGCAGAGACAGGGCTGAGCGCCGCAAACTATAAGAGAGGTGATAAACTAAATGGCTCGTATTGCTGGTGTAGACATTCCCAACCAGAAGCGCATTGAGTACGCTCTCACCTATATCTACGGTATAGGGCACACGAGTGCGGCGGCGATATGCGAGAAGACAAACATCAATCCCGACACGCGCGCGAAGGACCTGACCGAGGACGAGATCGCGAAGCTCCGTGACGAGATCGAGAACCACTACGTTGTAGAGGGTGACCTCCGCCGTGACGTCGCTCTCAACATCAAGCGTCTCGTCGAGATAAACTGCTATCGCGGAATCAGGCACCGCAAGGGCCTGCCCGTCAGAGGACAGCGCACGAAGACGAACGCGAGGACCAGGAAGGGTCCCGCTAAGACGATCGCGAACAAGAAGAAGTAAGGTAAAGGAGTAAAATCATGGCTAAGACAACCAAGAAGGTTATTAAGAAGCGCCGCGAACGCAAGAATATTGAATCCGGTGCGGCTCATATCAGCTCTACCTTCAACAACACGATCGTAACACTGACCGACCTTGCGGGCAACACGATCTCGTGGGCATCGTCCGGCGAGATGGGCTTCAAGGGCTCGAGAAAGTCGACGCCGTTTGCAGCTCAGATGGCGGCGGAGCACGCCGCGAAGCTCGCGATGGATCACGGTCTGAAGACCGTTGAGGTTTACGTTCGCGGACCCGGATCGGGGCGCGAGGCAGCGATCCGTTCGCTCGCGGCGGCAGGGCTCCAGATCACGCTCATCAAGGACGTGACGCCTATCCCGCACAACGGCTGCAGACCGCCTAAGCGCAGACGCGTGTAATTTTAGAGAGGAGATACAAGAGAATGGCAAGATATACAGGACCTTCGTGCCGCCTCTGCCGCAGAGAAGGCAGAAAGCTCTTCCTCAAGGGCGATCGCTGCACATCGGATAAGTGTGCTATCGTCAAGAGAAACACGGCTCCCGGTCAGCACGGCACTTCCCGCAAAAAGGTCGAAGAATACGGTCGTCAGCTCCGCGAAAAGCAGACGGCAAGACGTTACTACGGCGTTCTTGAGAGACAGTTCAAGAAGTACTATGCCGAGGCTGAAAGAAAGCCGGGCATCACGGGCGAGAACCTGCTCTCCATACTTGAGACGCGCCTTGACAACGTCGTTTACAGAATGGGCATGGCATGCTCCCACAAGGAAGCGCGTCAGCTCGTGCTCCACGCTCATTTCCGCCTCAACGGCAAGAAGGTCGACATTCCTTCGATGCTCGTGAAACCGGGCGACGTCATCACGCTGCGTGAGGCGAGCCGCGATTCCGCAAAGATCAAGGAGCTCATCGAGCGCATGCAGACCGCGGTCATTCCGAAGTGGCTTGACGTGGACCGCACGAACGTGGTGGCAAAGGTCGTTGCCGCGCCCGCTCGCGAGGACATTGATTTCGACTTCAACGAGCAGCTCATCGTCGAGCTCTATTCCAAATAATTAAAGCTCCGATATTACCGCCGGAGCGGTGTCCGTTCGGCGCGGTATATATCAATTTGATGTATAATCCCGTCCGGCACGGTCCGGACAATGATACACGATTATCATAAAATTGAACATGGAGGTTTTGGAATGATCGAAATAGAAAAGCCGAATATAATGACCGAACTCATCAGCGAGGACGGCACGAAGGGCCGTTTCATCGTTGAGCCGCTCGAGCGAGGCTACGGTGTGACGCTCGGAAATTCGCTTCGCCGCGTTCTTTTGTCGAGCCTCCCCGGGTACGCTGTTTCTTCGATCAAGATCGACGGCGTGCTGCACGAGATCTCGACGATAAGCGGCGTCCGCGAGGACGTAACAGAGATCGTTCTCAATATCAAGGGCATCGTTGCGAAGCTCCATTCGCAGAGCCCGAAGACGGTCACGATAGATGTCACGGGCCCGTGCGACGTTACGGCGGGCGACATCAAGGAGGACGTGGACATTGAGATCCTCAATCCCGACCTTCACATCGCGACGGTCTGCGAGAACGCTCGCTTCTGCATGGACATCACGTTCGACTACGGGCGCGGATACGTCTCGCAGGAGAAGAACAAGCAGAACCATACCGCAAATCTCGCGTCCGGCGTGTCGGCCCCGATCGGCATAATCTATACCGACTCGATCTACACGCCCGTCTACAACGTGAACTACACAGTCGATGACACGCGCGTCGGCAACATCACGGATTATGACAGACTGACGCTCGAGGTCGAGACGAACGGAACGATATCGGCGAAGGAAGCGGTTTCTCTCGGAGCCAAGATACTCAACGAGCATCTCAACCTCTTCGTTGACCTCTCTGATGAGGCGAAGAAGGCGGAGATCATGGTCGAGCGCGAAGAGACCATGAAAGAGAAAGTTCTTGAGATGACCATTGAGGAGCTTGACCTGTCCGTGCGCAGCTTCAACTGCC
>CANROT010000018.1 GCA_947632285.1 uncultured Clostridia bacterium | reverse complement strand
ACGCCGAGGCGTGCGCCGCGCTCGCGGCGGCGCTGGTCGAAGGATAAAATCGCAAAATAAGCCCGCCGACGCCGCAAAACGCGGCGCCGGCGGGCTTTCTATCACAGTGATACGCGGGGAAACGCTGCACGCACTGTCTTATTCAATGTCGAGCCTTCTCGACTCGGGGAGCACGGTCTGTTTCTTCGGCATCGTCAGCCTGAGCACGCCGTTTTCGTACTTCGCATTTATCTTCTCCGCGTCAACGGACGAGATGTCGAACTGGCGGCTGTACTGTCCGTAAGAACGCTCGAGGCGAACGTACTTGCCCTTTTTATCCTTGTCCTCGTGCTCGGAATGGCGCTCCGCATTTATCGTCAGAACGTCGCCCGATATGTCGAGGTGGATATCCTTCTTGTCAAAGCCCGGCAGATCGGCCTCGAGCAGATAGTGGTCGCCCTCGTCCGAAATGTCCGTCTTGAATTCCGCTATGTCGCCGCTCTCAAAGAAGCCCGTGAACGGCTCCTCGAAGAAACGCCTTTCGAATTCCTCCATCTCCTTGAAGGGGTTGTAGGAAATGCTGTTGTTCTTTCTGTGGTACGGTCTGAGTTCAAACATAATAAAACCTCCGAAAAAAATTATTCTGTCCGCCCTTTGTTTTTTGTTCCGATAGGGTAGGCGGGGAATCGGTCGGTTCGCTTTCAGATGTTCATCATACTCGCCTCTTTCTGTTTACGGTTATATTGTAGCCCGAATATATGAAAAATATGTGACGGAACAATGAAATCACGCTGAAATTTTAGCGCTCTTGCGTTGAGAGTGCTAAAAACATTTTCTGCATCTTTTTATATTGCACACCGATTGACACGCGGGCGGAGGGGTGATATAATCAAAAGATACAGAACTTATGTTTGCGTGACGCGGACAGACGCAAAAATACGGGGAGGCAGGGGCAAAATGGCGGACAGACACGATATTCCGGACGATTTTTGGGACCTCTCGTCCATTTTGCCGAAAAAGCGGCCCCCCGTCATGCGCGAACGCAAGCCGGACGTTGAGACGGTCCCGATAGATATCGGCGTGCCGGACAAGGGCGCGCGCGGGCACGATATAGGCTCGCTCTCCGTCCGCTTCCGCGAGGTAGACGGCGCCCAAAGCCGCGCCGACGTCTACGTCCGCATGAAGAATGACGCGCGGGACGCGCGTGTTGACACGTCGCCCGTCACGGTCGCGTCTGCGGGCGAGGCGCACAGTGAAGACTCGCTCCGGCTCCCGCCGAGGGAATCCCTTCGCTCCGCGCCCGCGGCCGAGCTCATTGACGAATACGAGCCGGAGGGCGGGCTGCTGCGCCGCGTGCGCGTCATGCGGTGGCCGTCGCGCTACAGCTTTTACGAGCAGTTCCGCCACGACGCAAAGCGGTACTATTCCGTTTCCGGCGTCGAGGCCCCCGCTGTCGACTTTTTCTCATACACGCCCCAGTACAGGCAGATGACAAAGGCGCAGCTCGCGTACTACTTCTGGTGGCGCGAGAACGCCGTCCGCGGCGTGTGGCTGCCCGCCTCGTTTTCATACATTCTCCTTTATATCTACGAAATAATAAATCTCCACGAGGTAATCCCGCCGACGGAGGGGCTGCGCAGGCTCGTCGGCGTGTGGCTCGCGTGCCGCGACAAGCACCGCGTGCTCGACAAATACCTGTCCGAATGGGTCGCGGACTACTGCCTGATCCATCGGCTGCCGCCCCCGCGCGAAGAGCTCGCGCCGATCATGTCCTCCGTCATGGAGGCGGCGTCATTCCGCGAATTTTATATGTCCGGCGGCAGCGAAGGGATCACGGCGGAAACGCTCATCGACCTCTCCTCCGACTACAACTGGCGCAGGAGCAAATTCGCCGTCGAGGACGGCGGCGTCGCCGCCGCATATGCGCGCCATATCCCCGCCGCCGTCGCATACGTCGCGGACAAGAGCGGGGACGCGAGATTTTCGACGGGCGGAATGAGCTCCGCCGTCGTCTCGCGGGACGCGTTCTGCGGCTCGCTCTGCGCACACAACGTCAAGTGCCGCATCGACATCGAATACCTCTCGTACACCCGCTCGCGCGAACTGCGCTCGCTTTTGACGGAGCTTGTCAAATACTGCGAGAACAGACTGCGGGCTGCCCTCGGCATACGCGCGCGCCTGCGCGTCAACGGGCTTGACTCCTCCCTCTCGGCGCTCGCCGACGAATACTTTGACCGCGAGTTCCCCGAGGCAAAAAAGCCCGTCAAGCTGACAAAAGAGGAGCAGCTCGCCGCCGAGGAGCGCAGATACGACGCCGAATATGACGCGCTCTCGCACGGAGTCGACTCGCGCGGCGCCGCCGAGATAGAGCGCGCCTCGTGGGCGTCGACCGATATCCTCGCGCCCGAAGACGAGCCGCTTGACGATGCGCCCGCAGACGACGAAAACGTCACGCCGCTCCCCGCGGCGGACGAGCATGACGGCGGGATCTTTTCCCGCCTTGACGCGGACGCCGCAGAATATCTGCGCCTCTCGCTCTCGGGCGGCGGCGCCGGCGAATACTGCCGCGCGCACGCGCTCTATGAGGACGAGCTCGTCTCCCGCATAAACGAAATCTCCGCCGACGTCATCGGCGACATAATACTCGAGCCCGACGGCAACACTTACCGCATCGTCGAGGACTACCGCGACGACATAAAATAAGGAGGACCAGATGGAATATATAAACACCGAGGCGGCGGCCCGCGTGCCGAAGCGCATACTCTCCCAGCTCATGAGCTCGCTTTCGGCGGGCGTCGTCCCGCGCGCCGGTGCGCCGTACATCGCCATCGGGCGCACGGAAGAGATCGCGGCGCTCACCTCCGACCTTTCGCGCGTCGCCGAGGGTGAGGGCGCGATGCGCTTTCTCATCGGGCGGTACGGCTCCGGCAAGAGCTTTCTCATACAGCTCTTGCGCGGGTACGCGCTCGAGCACGGCTTTGTGACTGCGGACTGCGACCTCTCGACCGAGCGCCGCCTCTGCGGGACGTCCGGCTCCGGCCTCGCGACGTATCGCGAGCTCATGCGCAATTTAGCGACGAAGTCGTCCCCGGACGGGGGCGCGCTCCCCCAGCTTTTGGCGCGCTGGATCTCGGATATCAAATCCTCCGTCGCCGCCTCCGGCAAAGATGTCGGCAGCGCGGAATTCGACCGCGCCGTAAAAAAACGCATCTTCGACGTTATCCGCGAGCTTGAGGGCGGCGTCGGCGGCTTTGACTTTTCGCTCGTGCTCACAAATTACTATGACGCGTGCGAGGACGGTGACGAGGACAAAAAGAGCGCCTGCCTGCGCTGGCTGCGCGGCGAGTTCTCGACGAAGACCGAGGCAAAGGCGGCGCTGCGCGTCGGCTCCATCGTGAACGACGACAACTGGTACGACGAAATAAAGCTGACGGCGCGCCTCGCCGCCGGGATCGGTTACAAGGGGCTCGTCGTCTTCATCGACGAGTGCGTCAACCTTTATAAGATCCCGAACCGCATCTCAAGGGAGAACAACTACGAAAAGATCCTCTCGATGTATAACGACACGCTCGAGGGCAGGGCCGAGCATCTCTGCCTCGTCTTCGGCGGGACGCCGCAGTTTTTGGAGGATCGCAGGCGCGGGCTCTACAGCTATGAGGCGCTGCGCGGCAGGCTCGCCGAGGGGAGATTCGACAGCGGCGAATACAAAAACATGATCGGCCCCGTCATTCGGCTGCGCCGCCTTTCGGACAACGAGCTGTTGGCGCTCGTTCTGCGCGTCACCGCGCTGCACGCGCGCTACTATGACTGGACGCCGCGCATCTCCGACGGCGATCCCGAGGCATTCGTCCGCGCGTCCCTCGAGCTGGCCGGGGCAAACATCATGATAACGCCGCGCGAGATAATCCGCGACTATATCTCGATACTGAATATCCTGTATCAGAACCCCGAGGCAAAGTTTGCCGACATAATCGGCACCTCGCTGACGCTGACGCCCGCCGCCGACGCCGCCGAGCAAAGCGATGTCGGCGGAAGTTCCGCCTCCTCATTCGATCCTAACGACATAGTCATATAACCACTCCCGCCGTAAAATTTTTTGAAAAGAGAGGGGTTTAAAAACTCATATGAGAAACGCAGAAGAGGTCATCGGGCGGTTCGCGCCGTTCATACAGGAATACATTTATTCTCACGGCTGGGACAGGCTCCACGAGGTACAGCTCCTCGCCGCGGAGACGATTTTCTGCACCGACAACAACCTTCTTATCACGTCGGCGACGGCGTCCGGGAAGACGGAGGCGGCGCTTTTCCCGATACTCTCCGAATTCTGCTCCGACCCGCCCAAAAGCGTCGGCGCCGTCTACATCGCGCCGCTGAAGAGCCTCATCAACGATCAGTTCGCCCGCATCGACGAGCTCCTCGACATGACCGGCATTCCCGTTTACCACTGGCACGGCGACGTGGCGCAGTCACACAAATCAAAGCTCTTGAAGTCGCCCGCCGGCATACTCCAGATCACGCCGGAATCGCTTGAATCGATGCTGATGAACCGCCCGAACGACATTCCGCGCCTGTTCGGGGATCTGCGCTACATCATCATCGACGAGATACACACGATGACGAACACGGACCGGGGCAATCAGGTCATCTGCCAGATAGAGCGCATCTCGCACGCGATAGGGCATCGCCCGCGCCGCATAGGGCTCTCCGCGACCGTCGGCGACCCGGAAACGGCGGCGCGCTGGCTCTCGGGCGGGGACGACCGCGACTGCGACATACCGCGTGCGCCCGAGGCGCCGCTGCGGTGGCGGCTCGGCCTTGAGCACTTCTTCCTCGCGGACGAGGAAACGCTGCACACCGGGACGCACGAGATCCGCAAAACACCGTCCTCCGGCGACCTCGCCCTTGACCCGGAGGACGCCCCGACCGAGATAGACCCCGGGTACGAATACGTCTACGACTGCGTCAAGGGCAGGCGCGCCCTCGTCTTTTCGAATTCGCGCGAGGAGACCGAATACGTCTGCGCGACGCTGCGGCAGATCGCCGAAAACCGGCGCGAACCGGACATTTTCCTCATACACCACGGGAACCTCTCCGCCTCGATACGCGAAGAGGCCGAGCTGCTCTTAAAGAGCGAGGAGGAGCGAATGGTCGCGTGCGCGACGGTCACGATGGAGCTCGGCATCGACATCGGCAAACTCGAGCGCATCGTTCAGATCGGCTCGCCGAACTCCGTTTCGAGCTTTCTTCAGCGGCTCGGGCGCTCGGGCAGGAGGGGCGACCCGCCGGAAATGATGATGGTCTTCCGCGAGGAGCCGCACGTCCCGAACACGCCGCTGCCGCAGCTCATGCCCTGGGAGCTTTTGCGCGCAATAGCGATAATCCAGCTGTATATAGAGGAGCGCTTCATCGAGCCGCCGTCGACGAGAAAAATGCCTTTTTCGCTCCTGTTCCAGCAGACGCTCTCCGTCCTCATCTCGTCCGGCGAGCTCACGCCGAAGGCCCTTGCCGACCGCGTCCTCTCGCTGCCCCCGTTTGCATTCGTGGACCGCGAGGATTATAGAACGCTGCTCGTTTCGATGATAAAAAACGATTTTCTTGAATACACCGACGAGGGCGGGCTCATAATCGGAATAAAGGGCGAGCGGCTGACGTCCGGGTTCAAATTCTACGCCGTCTTCAAGGATTCCGAGGACTACACCGTCCGCTGCGAATCGGACGAGATCGGAACGATCTCGGAGGCGCCGCCCGTCGGCGACAGATTTGCGCTCGCGGGCCGCGTCTGGGAGGTGGAGGAGCTCGACCTCGCGCGCAAGCTCATATACGTCAAGTCCGTCGGCGGCAAGATGGAAATTTCGTGGCCCGGCGAGCTCGGCGAGATACACACGCGTATCCTCGAGCGCATGTACCGCGTCCTCGCCGAGGACACGCAGTACCCGTATCTCAAAAAGGGCGCCGCCGCCCGCCTTGACGCGGCGCGGCACGTCGCCCGCAACACCGGCATGCTCGAGCGGCCGCTGGTCCCGCTCGGTGGGCTCTCGTACTGCATGTTCCCGTGGCTTGGGACGCGCTCGTTCCGGACGCTGCGCCGGTACCTGTCCAAGAACGCGCAGAAATATAAAATCTCCGGCATCGAATACGAGGGCTGCTATTTTATTGAATTCAAAATGGAGCGCGGCGACGCCGCCTCCCTCATGGACGCCTTAAACCGCGACTTTTCCGCCGGAGTCGACAAATATTCGCTCGTCGGCGACAATGAAACGCCCGCGTTCGACAAATACGACGACTACGTCCCCTCGGAGCTTTTGCGGCGCGCCTACACGGAGGAGCGCCTCCGCACGGACGAGATCGAATACCGCGCAAAACACGGCTGGACGCTCTGAACAAAAAATATAAGGAGTTTGGCGGAGAATGAAGATAAACTACGACGCAGAAACGAATACAGTCACCGTCGCTGTGCGCGAGCTCGTCGACTTTCTCTGCCGCTCCGGCGACATAGGCGGGCGCGCCTCCGTCACCGCAGAGGAGGGCAAGCTCGCCCACAAACGCGCCGAGGACGGGAGCACCTCCGCGATGCTCGAGGTCCCGCTCGAGCTCTTGACCGAGTATGACGGCATAAATTACCGCCTCACGGGCCGCGCCGACATGATAACGCCCGGCGACAGCCTCGACACGGTCGAGGAGCTGAAAACAACGCCGTCAACATTTTTCGGCGGCACCTCCGACATTCCGCCTGCGCATATAGCCCAGTGCGTGCTGTACGCGTTCATGTGGTGCTCCGGGACCGGGCGGGACGCCGCCGCCGTGCGGATAACGTATATCCCGAAAAGCGGCGGCCGCGAGCGGAGCTTTGAATGCGTCTTTTCCGCCGACGAGCTGCGCGCGGAATCGTCTGCGCTGATCGCGAAATATGCGCGCTGGGCGCGCCTCGCCCGCGAGCGTGCGCTCGCCCTCCCCGCCTCCGTCAGATCCATGCGCTTCCCGTATGGGGAGCCCCGGGACGGGCAGGTCGAACTCATGACCGCCGTCATGCGCGCCGCGCGCAAGCATGAAACGCTGCTCATAGAGGCGCCGACAGGAATCGGCAAGACGGTGGCATCGCTCTACCCGTCCGTAAAGGCGCTCGGCGCCGGTTACGCCGACAGAATTTTTTATCTTACGTCCAAGACCTCGATCCGGCTTGCCGCCGAGGACGCCGCCGGGGCGCTGCTCGCGTCCGTGCATTCGCTGCGCGCCGTCTCGATCCTCGCGCGCGAGCGCGTCTGCCCCGAGGCGGAAGCGCTGCGCTCCGGCGCGATCTGCTCCGCCGAGCTCTGCCCGCGCGCGCGCGGACACTACGAGCGCGCCGAGGGCGCGCTGTGGGAGCTTGTCGGCATACTCGGCAAGGGGAAAACGCTCACCGCCGACGACATCTCCGCCGTCGCCGAGCGGCACCGCGTCTGCCCGTATGAGCTCTCGCTCGACGCCGCCGAATTCTGCGACATCATAATCTGCGATTACAACTACGTCTTTGATCCGCGCGTTTATCTGCGCCGCTTTTTCGGTGACGAGCCGGACGGCGGCCACCGCGAGGAAAAATATATCCTGCTCTGCGACGAGGCGCACAACCTGCCGGACAGGGCGCGCGATATGTTCTCCGCATCATTAAAGCTGTCCTCCGTCGAGCGCCTCCTGCCACTGACGGAGGCCTCCCCCGATGCGCACACCGCCCTCGTCTCCCTCGCCGACTGCATACGTGACCTGCGCGCGCGGTTCGAGGACATCACGCTCGACGGCAAGGGGCGAGAGCGCGGATTTTATCTCGGAAACGAAGCTTTCGCCGACATCGTCTCCGCCGCCGCGAAGGCGGCGGACGAGTGCGGACGGGAGGCATATTTTCTGCGCGGGGCCGAGGCGGAGGGCGAGCGCCGCCTCGCGCGCGAGCTCTCGTCCGCGCGGCGCGCGCTCTCCGACTTTGTCTCGTCCTCCGAGGGGTTCGACCGGCGGCACGCCGCATATGCCGAAATATTTGACGGCGACATCAAATGCTCGCATATCTGCCTTGACGCCTCCGAGCACCTCGCCGCCTCGATGCGCCGCGCCTCCTCCGTCATAATGTTCTCGGCAACGCTCGAACCGCCGGACTATTTTGCGCGCGTGCTCGGCTGCCGCGATTACAGCTCGCTCGCGCTCGAATCCCCGTTTGACGAATCGAACCTCTGCCTTTTGGCGGCGGACAAGCTCAGCACGCGCATGGCGGACCGCGAGGCGAGCGCGCCCGAGGTCGCGGCGATGATATACGCGGTCGCGATGGCGAAGACCGGCAACTATATCTGCTACTTCCCGTCGTACCGCTACCTTGAGCTCATCTACCGCGAGTTCGATCTCCGGTACGGGCATGAGGAGATCGACGTCGCCGTGCAGAAACAGCACATGACGGAGCGCGAGCGGGCGACCTTTCTCGCCGAATTCCACCCCAACCCCCGGCGAACGAAGGTCGGGTTCTGCGTGCTCGGCGGCGTGTTCTCCGAGGGCGTCGACCTGCCGGGGGACAGGCTCTCCGGCGCCGTCATCGTCGGCGTCGGGCTGCCGCAGCTCTCGGCGGAATCGAACCTGCTCCGCGACTACTACGAGCGCGTCTGCGAGCGGGGGTACGAGTTCGCATACGTCTTCCCCGGTATGAACAAGGTCTTGCAGGCGGCCGGCCGCGTCATCAGGAGCGAGCACGACCGCGGCGTCGTCCTGCTCATTGACGACAGGTTTGCCTCGCACGAGTACAGGGCGCTCTTCCCCCCGCACTGGCGCGGCCTGCGCTACGTCGGCGACAGGCGCTCGCTCGGAATGGCGCTCGCCGCATTCTGGAATAAAAAGTGAAGGCGGCGTACCATAAAATTACATTTTGCGATTTTTGCGGCATATTGTGCCCAAAAATCCCCCGCGCTTGTGTTTTTACACAGTAAAGCGCCCGATATCGGCTTAATAATTGTTAAAACGGAAGCGGCTTCCCATATTGATTTTTCCCGGCGAACATAATATAATATAGGAGCTGTCCTTTTGAAAATGAATTTATAACGTCCGCAATGTTGCAAAACAGCGGCGCAGAAAGGATCACACAATGGAAAGAAAAGACATGACGACGGTACGGTCGATCTTCGCCTCTCCCGAAAAATTCGCAGATCGCGAACTCCACGTCGCAGGCTGGGCGCGCAAGCTGCGCGCCTCAAACGCGTTCGGCTTTATCGAGCTGAATGACGGGACGTACTTCTCGAACCTTCAGATAGTGTTTGAGTCGGGCATTGTCCCGAACTACGACGAGATCGCGCACCAGAACATCGGCTGCGCGCTCCACGTCCGCGGAAAGCTCGTGCTGACGCCCGACGCAAAGCAGCCGTTCGAGATCCACGCGTCCGAGATCCGCGTCGAGGGGACATCGACCCCGGACTACCCGCTCCAGAACAAGCGGCATACAATGGAATATCTCCGCTCGCTCGCGCACCTGCGCCCGAGGACGAACACGTTTTCCGCCGTGTTCCGCGTCCGCAGCGAGGCAGCATTCGCGATCCACAGCTTTTTCAACGAGCGCGGCTTCGTCTATGTCCACACCCCGATCGTCACCTGCTCCGACTGCGAGGGCGCGGGCGAGATGTTCCGGCTCACGACGCTCGACATCGAAAACCCGCCGCGCGGCGAGGACGGCCGCGTCGACTACTCTAAGGATTTCTTCGGCAAGCCCGCGAACCTGACCGTTTCCGGTCAGCTCAACGTCGAGACCTTCGCCCAGGCGTACTCGAACGTCTACACGTTCGGGCCGACGTTCCGCGCCGAAAACTCGAACACCCCGCGCCACGCCGCCGAATTCTGGATGATCGAGCCCGAGATCGCATTCGCCGACCTCGAGGACGACATGGAGCTCGCCGAGGCGATGATAAAGCACATCATCAGCCACGTGCTGAAGACGTGCCCCGCCGAGATGGAGTTCTTCGACAAATTCGTCTCCCCCGGTAAGATCGCGCAGCTCAAAGCGCTCGTCGAAAGCGACTTCGGCAGAGTTACGTACACCGAGGCAGTCGAGCTGCTCAAAAACTCCGGCGCGGACTTCAAATTCCCCGTCTTCTGGGGCATGGATATGCAGACGGAGCACGAGCGGTACCTGACCGAGAAAATTTTCGGCAAGCCCGTCTTCGTCACCGACTACCCGAAGGAGATCAAGGCGTTCTATATGCGCCTGAATGACGACGGGAAGACCGTTGCCGCCTGTGACATGCTCGTGCCGGGCGTCGGCGAGATGATCGGCGGCTCCCAGCGCGAGGAGCGCCTTGACTATCTACTCGAGGCGATAAAGCGGTGCGGACTGCGCGAGGAGGATTACTCGTGGTACCTCGAGCTGCGCCGCTTCGGCAGCACGAAACACGCCGGGTACGGACTCGGATTTGACAGACTTCTTATGTATATGACCGGTATGCAGAACATACGCGACACGGAGCCCTTCCCGCGCACGGCGGGGAGCGCCGAGTTCTGATATCCGGCGAAAGGACGATATTTTGAACGAATCAGACCTCTCGGCGCTCAGGCGCCGCTACGAAGAAATAAAGAGCCGGCACTACGCGCTCGACCTGACGCGCGGAAAGCCCGGAAAGCATCAGCTCGACCTCTCGATGGGCATGCTCGACGTCGTGAAGAACAGCGCCGACTGCCTCGCCGAGGACGGGCTCGACTGCCGCAATTACGGCCTGCTTGACGGGCTGCCGGAGGCAAAGCGCCTCTTCTCCGACCTGCTCTCGATCCCCGCGGAAAACATTCTCGTCGCGGGCAATTCGAGCCTCAACCTGATGTACGACTGCATAATACGCGCGATGCAGTTCGGCGTATACGGCAGCGAACGCCCGTGGGGGAAGGAAAAATGCGTCAAGTTCCTCTGCCCCGTGCCGGGATATGACCGCCACTTCGCGATCTGCGAGTCCCTCGGGATAGAGATGATCTCCGTCCCGATGACGGCGGAGGGCCCCGACATGGGCACCGTCGAGCGCCTCGTCTCCACCGATCCCGCCGTCAAGGGGATATGGTGCGTGCCGAAGTATTCAAACCCGTCCGGCATAACGTACAGCGACGATGTCGTCCGCAGATTCGCCGCTCTCAGGCCCGCGGCGCCGGACTTCCGCATTTTCTGGGACAACGCCTACGCCGTTCACGACTTTTATCCGGAGAATAGAGCCCGGCTCCTTGACATATTCTCCGAGGCAAAAAAGCTCGGGCCGAAGAGCGAAAATATGATAATGTACTTCGCCTCGACCTCAAAGATCACGTTCCCGGGCTCCGGCGTCGCAATAATGGCGGCGAGCCGCGACAACCTCGAACAGATAAAGAAATTGATGTTCTATCAGACGATAGGCTACGACAAGATAAATCAAATGCGCCACGTCAAATACTTCGGCTCGGCTGACGGAATCCTCCGCCACATGGAGGAACATGCAAAGCTGCTGCGCCCGAAATTCGAGATCGTGTGCGGCACTCTCGAGCGCGAGCTCGGCGGCAAGGGCGTTGCCGAATGGACGCCGCCGCTCGGCGGATATTTCGTCAGCCTCAACGTCCTGCCCGGCTGCGCGCGCCGCGTATACGAGCTGTGCCGCGACGCCGGCGTCAAGCTGACGGAGGCGGGAGCTACATATCCCTACCACCGCGACCCCGACGACCGCAATCTGCGCATCGCGCCGACATTCCCGAACAATGACGACTTACAGCTCGCGATGGATATCCTCTGCCTCTGCGTCCTGCTCGCGTCGGCGGAATCCGAAGAAAAAGCATAAAATCATGGGCTGTCGCAGCGCGGCAGCCCATCGGCTTTGCCATATAAAAGAGCACACAAGCACAAAACGGGCAGCCCTTATCGGGCGCCCGTTTTGCTTGTGTGCTGTTCTTTTTGCAGCAACTCCGCTTTTATTTCTGCGGGACTGACAGTCTGCCGATCATCGGCGAGCATTCACGGATTGACGGTCAAAACACAGTTTCCCGCATCAATGCCGTCCGTATGGTTTGCGGCATCCGATGTATACCAGCCGATGATATAATTATCGGAATGCCCGAGCACCTTCGTTGTCAGGTCGTTCAGATTCAGCGTCACATTCGCAGACACTGTAACTTTATTATAGCTGTTGCCGGACTGCGCGATGCCGCAGAGAACGCCGATGCCGCCCCAACCTTCGCTATATTCGTTGTCATCGAAGTCCTCATACGAAATCATGACCGTACCCTCGAGCGAGCAGCCTTCAATTTTGACGCCCTGATCCGTGTGGCCGAGGAAAGCGCCCGCCTGAGTGCCGGAGGCGGTAACGTTTCTGAGCGTCAGATTTTTGATCGTTGTTCCGCCTGCAGACGCGATAAGGCCGCTTCTGTCAAGTGTATCATGCCCCGCTGTCAGGTTGGAGATCGTATGGCCGTGGCCGTCGACCGTCATCCACCAGCCGTTAAAAGGCACATATTTGACGCCGGTCATGTCGATGTCGTCAAGTATATGGACCGTCCAGGTGATCCCCTCACCTTTCGTTTGGCTGTTAAAGAACTCGTACAGTCCTGCCAACCCTTCAGGAGAGCCGACGCAGACGACACGTGTTGCCGTATCATATGCGAGGTCGGAAACCTTATACGAAATGGTGACGTCCGTAACCGTATTATTTTTGGTGTCGGGGTATGTGCATTTCGGCGTTTTGTTGCAAGCGACCTTGGTGCCGATAACCTCACCCGCATCAAAGGCATAGGGAACGTCACCGTTCATATAGTCGTGAGTCCTGTCGATAATGATCTCGACTTCCTTCACCGTGTTGTTTCTGGCATAAGTGGGGCCGTCGTGGAGATAAGAATGGTTGAGATATCCAATCACGCCGCCTACCGAGCGGAAGCCGGAGATCTTGCCGTTTGAAACGGTGCATCCGTCGGCGCCGTAGTATTCATCATAACCGATAATACCGCCGACTTTGTCGCCGTCGTCCCACTTTTCTTCGTTGCCGGAGCACTCGGCGACTATATCAAAACGGTCGATCGAGCAGTTTTTAACGCTCACCGAAGCTGAGTGTCCGACAATACCGCCCACAAAGTGCCGGCCATGGATCACGGCATTCGTCACATGGACGTTTTCAACAGTGGCGCCGCTTGAGCTCTCGGCTACAACACCGCCTACATAGGACGTTCCCGTAACGGTTACCTTATCGAGGTCAAGATTCTTTATCACGCCGAACTTGCCGCCTATATTGTCTCCCGTGACATTGCCGAAGAGCGCGACATGATCCCCCTCGCATACGAGGTTGCTGATCTCATGATTTACCCCGTCTTCCTTTGCTCCGTCAAAGATGCCGTGGAAAGGATACGTTTTATTCCCGATAGGAGTAAAGATCCTGCCGCCGAGATCGATGTCGCTCATCAGCCTGACGGTGATGCCGGAGAAATCGTTCCCGTTGTTCACTTTATTCGCCAGGTCGCGCAGACCGACTTCATTGTAAATGCGGTACTCATTTTCGGGTATGGTAACGTCCGTTTTGCTGGTTGCCTCGGTCTTTGCAACTACTTTATAGGTGCTGAAATGATTCGTAGTAAATGTAAGTGCGCCTGTTGTCGGCTTATATTCGGAACCGCTGATCTCTTCGCTTCCGTACATTACCTTGACTTCTTCAAGTCCCTTGGCTATGTACGTTTCAACGGTGGCATTTTTACCGGCCGAGAAATTGTGAATGTTCACGCCGTCAACGGTGAGCGTCAGGTCGATCGACGCTACAACGCCCATGCCTGTCCCGTCAACAGCGGCGCCGGGATTGGCCTCAACGATGTTCTCGGTAGTCACGCTCAGCTTGACGGTGTGCTCGCCACCTTCAGTCATGGCGTCATCAAGCGCGCCATCGTCCAGTTTTACGGTCGTACTCTGCCCGTCATCGGCAGGCGACGCGCCGTCGGCGGTAAGTGTGAGTCCCTTTCCCTTTTCGGCAGTCGTTTCTGTCGTAGTAATATTGAGGCTGCTGCCGTCCGGCAGGAGCGCGTTCTCATCGTACTTGTTGCCAAAGCTGTCGCTCTCGGAGGCATGCTGCGTCGCGACAAGGTTGATGCCCATGTAGATCGTGGGGTTCTCGCCCGAGACCGCGTTTGCTTCGTTTCCGACAAATGTCGGCATATATACGACAAGCGTGAACTCGGCAGCATCGCCCGGCTCCATCGTAGCGATACGATCCAATTTCGCAGGATCGCCCATCACAGCTTTTACTTCTTCATCTGTGCCGTCTATCCAGAGATCTCCGCGTTCTGTTACTTTTTCCGTGCCTTCCTTCGAGGTAAACACAAGATATTCCGAAAGCTTGAACTTCTGATTCTTCCCCTCCGCGTCGGTCAGCACGCTGTCATATTCCTTTTCTTCTGCGCCTTCTTCATCGCCGTACACACCGACGCCGAGGCGATATTTCAGTGCGAGCGAGCCGGCATTTCTGATTCTGAGATATACATACTCGGTATGGCCGGGTTCCCAGAGCGTTGCATCATCGGCCTCGGGCTCGCTGCCCTTTGCGGGCATAAAGAGATCGGTATCTGCGGTGACCTGACGCCATTCATCATCATTGATTTTGCCGGTCGTTGCGTCTCTTTCGGCGTTTGCCGGTGCATATTCAAGCTCGATATCGAGATTCCCGGCAACGATCCTGTTATTGCCGCTCGTCACCGAATCGGTGAACCACGCGAACGTGGAGCCGATGAGCATCGTGCAGCACAGCAGCATGGAAAGCAAGCTGGTAAGCAATGCTTTTTTTGTGTGTTTCATTTCTTAACACTCCTTTAAATGATTTTTCGGCGTTTCAGGGACAGACTCGCCCCGACAAATGCCGTCAAATCCGGAGCGCGTCTATTCTCTCTTTTCTTTTCCCAAAGGCCGATGAAAGTCACCAATAGGGAACCGCATACCCCCCCCCTGGGATTTTAACTGTTTGTACAGTTTGCATAAGGTCCCTCCTTTTGCATTTTCGCCTCGCGGCGATCCGAAGGCACCGTGCACCAATATCTTCGGATCGCCGCCCGCCACCGCCGGGCGGAGCGGATCAATCAAGAGAGCATTTGTCTCCATGATCCGATAGGCCGTCTCGGATCCGACAATACCTTCTTATACAGATATTATTATAACAGCATTTTGTAGGAAATGCAACGGTTTTTCGCGCAATCTTCTTCGTAAATTGTACGGTGCGGAATTTAACAAGCGCATGCAGTCGGACGCCCCGCCATAACGGTAAGGTCGAGCGATCACACCGCAAGGATAACGAATACTTCTACTCCATTCACAAATTCTACTCTTTCTGCGACGCTTGACAAACAAATCGAATCGTTGTATACTGTATGTGGCTAGGGGACGGTACCAGCACAGAGGCCAGGGTTCCTTTGCCCCGTGAGCGTTGTTGTGCCGACGCTCATTTTTTATGCCCGATATTATACAGAGCGCGCGGGGAGAAAGCTCTTTCTCCCCGCGTTTTACAGAATAAATAATATTCATGCCCTCGCGACGCCTTCGGCCCTTGCCGCTTCCGCGACCGCCTTTGCGACGGAGACGGCGACGCGCTTGTCGAACGCGTCCGGGATTATATAGTCCTCGGAGAGCTCCTCGTCCGACACTATCGATGCTATCGCATACGCCGCGGCGAGCTTCATTCCTTCGGTGATGTCCGTCGCCCTCACGTCGAGCGCGCCGCGGAAGATACCGGGGAACACGAGCACATTGTTGACCTGATTCGGGAAGTCCGAGCGCCCGGTCGCGATGATGCGCGCGCCGCCGCGCTTTGCCTCGTCCGGCATTATCTCCGGCGTCGGATTCGCCATCGCGAACACTATCGGGTCCTTAGCCATCGTTTTTACCATTTCAGCCGTCATGACGTTCGGCGCAGAAACGCCGATAAATATGTCGCGACCCTTTATGACGTCCGCCAAAGTGCCGCGTATGCGCTCTTTGTTCGTGATCTCCGCCATTTCCGCCTGAACGGGATTCATCCATTCTTCGCCGGGGCAGAGCGCGCCGCGCCGCGCGAGCAGCACGATGTCACCGAATCCGGCGCTCATCAAGAGCCTGCATATCGAGATACCGGCGGCGCCCGCGCCGTTGATGGCGATCTTCACGTCCCCCGGCCGCTTGCCGATGAGCCTGAGCGCGTTTTTCAGCCCCGCGGTCACGACTATCGCCGTTCCGTGCTGGTCGTCGTGGAACACGGGTATGTCGAGCTCTTCCTTCAGCCTCCGCTCGATCTCAAAGCAGCGCGGCGCCGCGATGTCTTCGAGATTTATGCCGCCGAACGTCGGCGCGATGTATTTTACCGTCTTTATGATCTCTTCCGGGTCCTTCGTGTCAAGGCAGATCGGGAAAGCGTCTATATCGCCGAACGTTTTGAACAGTATCGCCTTCCCCTCCATGACGGGCATTCCCGCCTCGGGTCCGATATCGCCGAGCCCGAGCACCGCCGTCCCGTCCGTGACGACGGCGACGAGATTCCCCTTCGCGGTATAGCGGTACACCTCGTCCTTGTTGTCGCGTATCCTCCGGCAGGGCTCCGCGACCCCCGGCGTATACGCCGTTGAAAGATCGTCTCTCGTGCTGACGCCGACCTTCGAGACGACGCCTATCTTGCCTTTGTGTTCCTCATGCAGCCGAAGGGCCAGTTCATTGTAATCCATTGTCTGCTTGTCCTTTATATTTGTGTTTAAACCATTTCTTCCGGGTGAAAGACCTCGTCAAAGCGCTCCGCCGTCAAAAATCCGAGCCTGACGCACGCTTCCTTCAGCGAAATGTTCTCGCGGTACGCGAGCTTTGCCGTCTTTGCGGCGTTCTCGTAGCCTATGTACGGGTTCAGGCACGTGACGAGCATCAGCGAGCGGCGAAGGTTTTCCTCCATCTGCTCGCGGTTCGCGCGGATACCGGCGGCGCAGTTGTCGTTGAACGACACTATCCCGTCCGCCAGGAGCCTCACCGACTGGAGAAAATTGTATATCAGAACGGGCATGAACACGTTGAGCTCAAAATTTCCCTGAGATGCCGCGATACCGACGGCGGCGTCATTTCCCATGACCTGCACCGCGATCATCGTCACCGCCTCACACTGGGTCGGATTGACCTTTCCGGGCATGATGGAGCTGCCAGGCTCGTTCTCCGGGATAAATATCTCGTGCAGCCCGCAGCGCGGCCCGCTCGAGAGCCACCTGACGTCGTTCGCGATCTTCATCATGTTCGCCGCGAGCCCCTTCAAGGCCCCGTGCGCGAACACGAGCTCGTCCTTGCTCGTCAGCGAGTGGAATTTGTTCGCCGCCGTCCGATACTCGTGCCCCGTCAGCTCCGAGACCGCCCTCGCGACCTCCGCGTCGAACCCCGCGGGCGCGTTGAGCCCGGTACCGACGGCGGTGCCGCCGAGCGCGAGCTCGGAGAGCCCGTCGAGCGACATGCATATCATCGCGCGCGATTTTTCGAGCATCGCGCGCCAGCCGGAGATCTCCTGAGAGAACGAGATCGGCGTCGCATCCTGTAAATGCGTCCTGCCGCTCTTGATTATCCCGCGGTTTTCCTCCATCAGCCTTGCAAACGTCGCCGACAGCTTGTCTATCGCCGGCAAAAGCGCGCCTTCTATCGCCGTCACCGCCGCGATGTGCATCGCGGTCGGGAACGTGTCGTTCGAGCTCTGCGACATATTGACGTGATCGTTCGGGTGAAGGATGCGTTCGCCCGCGAGCTCGCCGCCGCGGTTCGCGATCACCTCGTTCACATTCATGTTGGACTGCGTGCCCGACCCCGTCTGCCACACGACGAGCGGAAAATTGTCGTCGAGCGCGCCCGACATTATCTCGTCGCACACCTCGGCTATGAGCCGCAGCCGCTCTCCGTCGAGCCTTCCGAGCCGGTTGTTTGCCGTCGCGGCGGCCTTTTTGAGGACTGCGAACGCGCGGATGATCTCGCGCGGCATGCGCTCTTCACCGATCTTGAAGTTTTCGTAGCTCCGCTCCGTTTGCGCGCCCCAGTATTTGTCGGCGGGGACGTTTATCTCCCCCATCGAGTCATGCTCGACTCTGTACTCCGCCGCCATCAGTCGTCCGAATCGAAATCGGCATGATCGAATCCGTCGTCCCTATCCTCGGGCTTGAGCGCCGAGAAGATCATGACCGCGATATCAAGCAGCGCGATGACAATGATCGAGACGCCGGTGAGCTGCCAGAGCGCCGACATAGCGCCGAAAGGATCGATCAGGATAATGACGGACAGGATCACCGTCAGCGCGGCGTTTACGAGGGAAAGCACCCAGCCGCGCCGCTTCAGGCGGAGAAGGTCGACCGTCGATTGCAGCTTGATAAATCCGAGTATGAGCAGCGCGATGGCGTACAGCATCGTCAGATGAGAGAAGAGCTTGAGTACCCAGCCGGTCCAGAAAATGCAGATCACGCCCGCCGCAGCGAGGAAGAGCCCCGTCGACAGATCGTGCTCCCGCATTGCAAGTACGGGCTCGAGATTGAAATAGCGCAGCACGTGCCAGAGCCCGACGACTATCATCGCGATGCCCGCGACGACGACTATCCACGACGTGAACCCCTCGGGGTTGATGAGCAGCACGACACCGAGCAGTATCTCCGCGATGTACGCGACCGTCTGCACAAGATAATTGGCGAATTTTTTCATTTTGTCCTCCCTAGTAATAGATATTTTATTTTTTGTCGTCCTTTTTGATGTACTCCGCGAGCGCCGCGTAAAACGCGGGATACTCGCGGTCGAGCCTTACTATTCCGCCGTCCTTCGTCAGAAAACAGTGCCCGGATTCGGCGGTACATACGAGCTCTCCGTCCGCGCCGCGCATTTCATACGCTATCGTCATGCGGACGGGCCTAAGCTCCGCGACGGAGAGCGAAATATACACGTCGTCGTCAAACGTCGTCGGCCGCCTGTATTTGCATTCGACCGACATGACCGGCGAGGCGATCCCGAGCTCCTCGAGCTTTGCGTAATCCCAACCGATGCGGGCGAGAAAGTCGACGCGCGCCTCCTCCATCCAGCGAATGTAGTTTGAATGATGCGTGATCCCCATTTTGTCCGTCTCATAATATTGGACCTTGTGACGGTAACCTTCCGTAAGCTCACCCCCTGTCACGCTATATTCTACCATAACGCGGTGATAATTTCAACCGTATAAACATTTTCCGCGCAAAATTTCGGAAAAAGGGCGGACAGCGCGCCGCTGTCCGCCCGATGGAATAAAATTTTTTTAATAATTCTCGGCGTGGATCTCGAAATAGCTCTGCGGGTGGTTGCAGACGGGGCACACCTCGGGCGCCTTCGTGCCGACGATGATGTGGCCGCAGTTGCGGCACTCCCAGACCTTGACCTCGCTCTTTTCAAAGACCTCGGCGGTCTCTACATTGTGCAAAAGCGCGCGGTAGCGCTCCTCGTGGTGCTTTTCGATCGCGCCGACCATGCGGAACTTGTGCGCGAGCGCCGTGAAGCCCTCGGCCTCCGCCGTCTTCGCGAACTCCTCGTACATATCGGTCCACTCGTAGTTCTCGCCGTCCGCCGCGGCGTTCAGGTTTTCCGCCGTCGTGCCGATGCCGGAGAGCTCCTTCAGCCACAGCTTTGCGTGTTCCTTCTCGTTGTCCGCCGTCTTGAGGAAGAGCGCCGAGATCTGCTCATAGCCCTCCTTTTTTGCGACCGACGCGAAATACGTGTACTTGTTTCTCGCCTGGGATTCGCCCGCGAACGCCGCCTCAAGATTTTTCTCCGTCTGTGTGCCCGCGTAAATGTTCTTCTTTTCTGCCATTGTTTCAGTCTCCTTTGTTTCGGTTTTATTTATTTCGTATTTTACCATGCTTTCGCCCGCATGGGGTATACCGGTGTATTCCGCGATGTCGCGGTTCGTCGTCACAAGGTCGCAAAGCGAGATGTCATGCACCGACGAGCGGCCCGTGATCCGCGCGAACGTCTCAAGCTCGGAATTTGAGACCCTGAGAAAATTCGCGACGCGCGCCGCCGCGGCCTCGACATTGAGGCGGGCGCGCAGCTCCGGGTCCTGCGTCGCTATCCCGACCGGGCAGCGGCCGCTGCCGCAGATGCGGTACTGCTGGCACGCCGCCGCGATCAGCGCCGCGGACGCGACGGCAACTGCGTCCGCCCCCATCGCGAGCGCCTTCGCAAAATCGGACGACACGCGCAGCCCGCCCGTTATCACGAGCTCCATATCGGAGCCGACCGAGTCAAGGTACCGCCGCGCGCGCGAAAGCGCGTATATCGTCGGCACCGTCGTCGCCTCGCGGAGGAAAAACGGGCTCGATCCGGTCGCACCGCCTCTGCCGTCGATCGTGACGAAGTCTGCGCCCGCGAAGACGCACGCCTCAAGGTCGGCTTCGATCCTGCCGGCCGCTATCTTTATTCCTATCGGCCTGCCGCCCGAGCGCTCGCGGAGCATGTCGACGGCGGCGCGGAGGTCTTCCTTTGAATTTATTTCCGCGAATTTTGACGGGCTCTGTATGTCCTCCCCGGCATTTTTGCCGCGGATCGCCGCGATCTCCGGCGTCACCTTGCCGCCCGGCAGATGGCCGCCCATTCCGGGCTTGGTGCCCTGCCCGATCTTGATCTCTATCGCGTCAGATGAGCGGAGGTTTTCGTCCGTCACGCTGTATTTGTTCGGAACGTACTCGAATATGTATCTGTGTGCCGCCGCCCTCTCCTCCGGGAGAATGCCGCCCTCGCCGCTGCACGTCGCCGTTCCGGCGGCGGCAGCGCCCTTTGCGAGCGCGATCTTCGCCTCCCGCGAGAGCGCGCCGAACGACATGTGCGAAATATAAACGGGAGAGGCAAGTCTCATCGGCTTTTTCGCGTGTTTGCCGATGACTGTTTCGGTAGAGACGCGGCTGCCCTCCTCCTTCGGGAGGGGTGAAAGCTGCGCGCCGAGCAGAAGGATCTCGTCCCACCCCGGGCACGCCGTCCGCGTTCCCATCGCGGCGCTTATCGTCTTCCCGCTGACCGCCATCTCGTGTATCTCTTCCATATACCGCGCGTCCGGGTCTTCGCGCGCGAATTCCTTCGGGTAGGCAAGGCTCCCCTTGTATGAGGACGCCTCTGGCGCAGGCCTTTTCTCTTCCTCTTCATTCGTCCGGACGAGCTTTGATATCGGCTGCCCGCACACGGGGCAGACGTCAAGCTCCGAGATGGGACGCCCTTCCTTTTCCTCGTCGTAAACGTATCCGCAAACGCTGCATCTGTAAACTGCCATCGCGATCTACCTCCCTTCCTTCTCTCTGCATTCGGGGCACACGCCCTCAAATATCGTTCGGTGGCGCGCGACCGCGAACCCCGTCGCCGCGGCGGCGCCCTCGTCAAGCTCATCTCTGTACGGGATCGGCGCGTCCGTGACGCGCCCGCAGCGGAGGCAGAACATGTGGTAGTGCTTCTCCGTCCGCAGGTCGTACCTGTCCGCGGCGGGGACCCGGACGTGCATGATCTCGCCCGCGTCGGCGAGCACGCTCAGGTTCCGGTACACGGTCCCGCGGCTGATCTTCGGATCGAGCCGCCGCACGTCGATATAAATATCGTCCGCGCTCGGGTGGTCGCACCTCGCCCTCACCGCGTCGAGCACGAGCCCGCGCTGTTTCGTATTCCTCGTCTGCACCGCGCCCGCCTCCGTTATCGCTATTAGGACTCTGTCTCATTATAGCAAAATTCAGACGCGCTGTCAACACAAATATTTTCTTTTTTTGTCCCTCCGTGTCGATTGATTTTCCGCCTCTGCGATAGTATAATAGCTGTGAGGTGATATTATGGCCGGGCGAATACTTTTCACATCGTTTGAACCCTTCGGCGGGGAGAGCAGAAACGCGTCGCTTGACGCGGCGGCTCTGCTGCCGGACACCATCTGCGGCTTTGACGTCTTCCGAATGACGCTGCCCGTCGCCTTCGGGCGGGCGGGTGAGCTCGCGATATCGGAGGCGGAGCGCGTCGGCGCGGATATCGTTCTATCCGTCGGGCAGGCTGCCGGAAGGTCCGCCGTCACGCCGGAGGCGGTCGCCGTCAACATACGGTACGCGCGCATTCCTGACAATGACGGTGCTTGCCCACGCGACACCCCCGTGATCGCGCACGGGCGCGAGGCGTTTTTCTCGCCCCTCCCCGTCCGGCGCATGGCGGAGGCGGTCTCGGAGGCGGGTATCCCCGCCGACGTCTCATACTCGGCCGGAACATACGTCTGCAACGACGTCTTTTATCTTCTGTCCGCGCGCTTTTTCGGCACCGATGTGCGCGTCGGATTCATACACGTGCCCGCCGCGAGCGCGCTTGACGCGCCGCGCGCCGCATTGGCGCTGGCGCGCGCGGCAGAGGCGGCAATAACCACAGATAAGGCGACTTGATAGGAGAAAAAATCATGGACGAATGGATCAACACGACATGGGAAAAGCTTGACCGCAAGCTGCGCGCCGTTGCCGAGAGGAACGGCGACAAGCTGCCGTACACGACGCACGGCGGCCGGTTTGACGACGCGTCAAAATCAAACATCTCCTGGTGGACGAACGGCTTTTGGCCCGCGCTCCTCTGGCTCATGTACGAGGGGACCGGCTGTGACGTCTACCGCCGCTCGGCGGAGAGCTGTGAGCGCATACTTGAGGGCGCGTTTGCGGAATGCGACCGCCTTGACCACGACGTCGGCTTCCTGTTCCACATCTCGTTCGGCGCGGACTACAAAATAACGAAGAGCGCCTCCGCGCGCCGCCTCGCGCTCTATGCCGCGAACCTGCTCGCCGGGCGCTATAACCCGAACGGCGAATTTTTGCGCTCGTGGAACGGCAGGGACAACGTCGGCTGGGTCATTATCGACTGCATGATGAACGTGCCGCTCCTATACTGGGCCTCCGTCGAGACCGGTGACCCCCGGTACAAATACATCGCGATGAAGCACGCGGACAAGGTGCTGAAGACGCACATTCGCGCAGACGGCTCCGTCAACCACATTGTCGAGCTCGACCCGGACAACGGGAATTTCGTCCGCTCATACGGCGGGCAGGGATACTGCGAGGGCTCCTCATGGTCCCGCGGCCAGTCGTGGGCGCTGTACGGCTACGTGCTCTCCTACATACACACCGGCGAGCAGCGCTACCTCGACGCCGCAAAGCGCGTCGCGAACTACTATATCGCCTGCGTTTCCGCCACGGACTATGTCCCGAGGATAGATTTCCGCGCACCGGACGAACCGGTCCTCATCGACACGACATCAGGCGCCATCGCCGCCTGCGGGCTCTGCGAGATCGCGAACAGCGTCGGTGAATACGAAAAGAAGACGTATCTTGACGCCGCCGTGAAGATACTGCGCGCGCTCGAAAAATACTGCGACTGGGACCCGGAGACGGACGCCGTGCTCGGCATGGGCTCCGAAGCGTACAACCCCGGCAGCGACAGGGGGCACCATATGTCGATCATCTACGGCGACTATTTCTTCGCCGAAGCGCTCTACAAGCTGCGCGGCGGAAAGCTTTTGTTCTGGTAAGCGGCTGCTGAAAGGGTCGATTTGTCGGGATCTTTTATAGCTCGAATTGTATTATTTGATTTTAATTTGTCCGCGAAGCGGACACCTATTTTACTTCTTCACTCTTCACTATTACTTTTTACTTCCCAAAAATCGGCTCTATCGGGCGAAGTGAATAGTGAAAAGTGAAAAGTGAAGAAGTAAAAATCGGCAAGAATCTTGCGATCCTTGCCGATTTTTGGGGGAAGGTGGATTCGGACCACCGAAGTGAAAGCACAACAGATTTACAGTCTGCCCCCTTTGGCCGCTCGGGAATTCCCCCATATTATTTAATTGCGGCATCATGCCGCGAAGCTGGTGATCGGAGTCGAACCAACAACCTGCTGATTACAAATCAGCTGCTCTGCCATTGAGCCACACCAGCACACGTGCCGTTTCAATTGCGGCGAGTGCTATTATATCATACCGTTTCGCGTTTGTCAACTATATTTTTTGAATATTTTTTGTAGTCTCCCGGAAAAGGACGCGGGGGAGGCGCGCCTCCCCCGCGAATAAGGTTTCCTTTCTCAATATGAGATGCCCTGCCAGAGCATCGCGTCCGCGACCTTCTGGAAGCCGGCGATGTTCGCGCCCGCAACAAGGTTGCCCGCCTTGCCGTACTCGGCGGCGGCGCCCTTCGCCGCGGCGTATATGTTCTTCATTATGCCGTGCAGCTTTTCGTCCACCTCCGGCGCCGTCCATGACATGCGGATCGAGTTCTGCACCATCTCGAGCCCGCTCGTCGCAACGCCGCCGGCGTTCGACGCCTTCGCGGGAGCATATGCGAGTCCGTTTGCGAGGAAACATTCGACAGCCTCGGGCGTCGAGGGCATGTTCGCGCCCTCGGCGACAGCGAAGCAGCCGTTCTTCACGAGCGTCTTCGCCTCGTCTCCGTTGATCTCGTTCTGCGTCGCGCACGGGAGCGCGATGTCGCACGGAATGGACCAGATGCCGCGGCAGCCCGCCGTATACGTGCTGCCCGGGACGCGCGCCGCGTACTCGCTGATGCGGAGGCGCTCGACCTCCTTGATCTGCTTTACGACGTCGAGCTTGATCCCCTCGGGATCGTATACGTATCCGCCCGAATCGCTCATCGCGACGACCTTTCCGCCCATCGCCTGCGCCTTTTCGCACGCGTAGATGGCGACGTTGCCGGAGCCGGAAATGAGTATCGTCTTGCCGTCGATACCGAGCCTGCGGTCCGTCAGCATTTCGTCCGCAAAGTAGAGCAGACCGTAGCCCGTCGCCTGCGTTCTGACAAGGGAGCCGCCCGAGCCGATCGCCTTGCCGGTGAGGACACCCTCAAAGCGGTTCGTGAGGCGCTTGTACTGGCCGAACAGGTAGCCGATCTCGCGCCCGCCGACGCCGATGTCGCCCGCCGGAACGTCCGTGTCGGGGCCGATGTGGCGGAAGAGCTCCGTCATGAAGCTCTGGCAGAAGCGCATGATCTCGCCCTCGCTCTTGCCCTTCGG
>CANROT010000017.1 GCA_947632285.1 uncultured Clostridia bacterium | reverse complement strand
CCCTCCTTGTGCCGGCAGGTGGATCCATAAGGAGGAGGGTCCGGAGTACCCTCCTCCTTATGACTAAATACTTTTGCGATAAAGAAGGAAATTTTTGTAAAGAAAGAAAAGGAACATAGCTGTCGCCCGCTGACGCATCAGCCCCCCGTTTCCGGGCAAGGAAAAACTATATCACAATGCCTCCCCGGCACGAGGGGCACCGGTGATATACGGCGAAACCCTGACGAACGCCGCAGCGGGGAGCGGGGGCGCGAACCCCAGCGTGAATATCGCATCGGCCCGCGCCTCAAGCGCCGCCGCTGCGCGCGCGTCTGCGGGCAGCTTATCCGCATCCGCAGGCTTCGTCAGCACCGGCAGCGCCCCGCGGTAGCCGTGCAGCACGGACACGCCGACACCGTTCGCGGCGAGGAGCTGCGTGTACGCCGGGAAACCCTCTACCCTCGGCACGCCGACCGCCGCCATCAGCGCCGCGCGGCGCAGGCGCGCATTCGTATACTGCTTCGTCGCGGCGAGCGCGATCATCCCGTCATACGTCCCGCTCCCCGCGGCGGCGCGGACGATCCGCCTGCCGACGCCGCCGCCGCACTCGGCGCAGCTGTCAACGGACTCGACGTCCGCTAAGCGAAGGGCGACGTGTATCGCGGCGCGGATGCGGCCGCCGTCCGGCAGCCCGCGCGGGCACGACGACAAGATATCCCGCACCGCCTCCGGCACATACTCCCACGCGGACGCGTCATTTGCCGCGACGGCGCGGCGGATATACGACGATGACGCGATGCCGCCGACGGGGTCGCCGCCGTGACCGGCGCCGACGCGGCGCACCGCGAACGGCTCGATATCCGCGCCCGAAAGCGCGACGGCGCGGATATATTCGATGCCGAGCGCGTCGTTCGCGCCGTCGAGAATGCGCGCCGCGTCCTCGCCCCAGAGCGACGCATAAACGGCGCGCATATCGCGCGCATTGTGCCCGCCGTTCGCCGCCGCATAAAGGCGGGAGCGGTATTCCTCCGCCGAGGTGCGCCGCGCCGCCGTCGCGACAGCCTCCGTGTCCCCGGATTCGCTGCCGAACACGAGCACATGGCGCGACGCCGGGAACGCCTTCGCGAACGCGGCAGCAACGCCGACGCCGCCGCGCGCGAAATTTTCCGCCGACGACGACGAAAACGGAAACGGCAGCGACAAAACGAGGTCGCACCCGATCGCGAGCGCCGCGCGGGCGCGCGCGAATTTATCCGCGAACGCGGGCTCGCCGCGCTCGGTGAAGTGCCCGCTCATCACGGCGACGACCGCCGCCCCCGGAAACGCGCGCCTCGCCTCGGAGACGAGATACGCGTGCCCCCTGTGCGGCGGGTCGAATTCGGCGATGATATAAACAAAATCCGGCATAATATTTCCGCTTTCCGCTTGACCTTTACGCATCTGTTATAGTATAATGATATATGCTTTGCGTCGGTTTGTCAAACGGAAAATCGCGCACAACGTCAAAAATATCAAAACAGAGGTATAAAATGAAGGTACTTGTTGTCAACGCCGGAAGCTCTTCGCTCAAATATCAGCTTCTCGAAACAAACAGCGGAGACGTACTCGCAAAGGGCATCTGCGAGCGCATCGGCATCGGCGACCCGGTCGGGTCGGAAGGAAGGATCGAGCACAAGGTCAACGGCGAAAAGCATGTCGCGCAGTACAATCTGCCGGACCACGCGGTCGCGATGAAGATAGTCATCGACTATCTGACGAACCCCGAGTTCGGCTGCATCAAGGATATGGACGAGATCGAGGCGGTCGGTCACAGAGTCGTTCACGGCGGGCCGTACTTCTTCGACAGCGTCCTGCTCAACGACGAGGTGATGGAAAAGCTCCGCCTCTGCTACGATTTCGCGCCGCTGCACACGGGCGCGCACATCATGGGACTCGAGGGCTGCCTCGCCGTCATGCCGCACAAGCCGCAGGTGCTCGTGTTTGACACCGCGTTCCATCAGACGATGCCGGAGAAGGCGTACATGTTCGGCTTCTCCTACGACATGTACGAGAAATACAGCCTCCGCAAGTACGGCGCGCACGGCACGTCTCACCGCTACGTCGCGAACGAAATGGCAAAGATACTCGGCAAACCGATCGAAGAGCTGAAGATAGTCACGTGCCACATCGGAAACGGCGCCTCCGTTTCCGCGGTCGACGGCGGAAAGTGCGTCGACACGAGCATGGGCTTCACGCCGCTGGACGGCCTCGTGATGGGGACGCGCTGCGGCTCCGTCGACCCGTCCGCCGTGACGTATATCATGGAAAAAGAGGGCTACACGCCCGCCGAAATGAACGAATATATGAACAAGAAGTGCGGATATCTCGGCATCTCCGGCTTCTCGTCCGACAGCCGCGACCTCGAGGCGGCGATCAAGGGCCGCACGATGACGGGCGAGCCCTACGAGGCGACCGAGGAGCAGATCCATCGCGCCAAGATCGCGACGTCGATGATGGCGTATGAGGTGCAGAAGTACATCGGCGCATACGCCGCCGCGATGAACGGGCTTGACGCCGTCGTCTTCACCGCCGGGATGGGCGAGAACAACCCCGAGCTGCGCGACCGTGCCTGCACGAACATGGAGTTCTTCGGCATAAAGATCGACCGCGAGCTGAACGCGAGGACGCACCACCAGCCCGACAACGTCGAGCTTTCGACGCCGGATTCAAGGGTCAAGGTCTACGTCATTCCCACGAACGAGGAGCTGGCGATCGCCCGCGACACCGAGAGGGTCGTTTCCGGTAAGTAAAGATTCAAACGCGAGCGCGGAGAGGGATAACTTCTCCGCGCCGTTTTTTATAAAAATTTTTATCCCCGCGCGCGACCGTGGCGCGCATTTTTGCGAGATGATATATGAAGGGACCGGGAGAGGAGGCAAAAACATGGACGACCGCGCGATAGTTGACCTATACTGGGCGCGCTCCGAGCGCGCGCTCGAGGTGACGGCGAAAAAATACGGCGCATACTGCTATTCGGTCGCGTTCGGCGTGCTCGCCGACAGGTGCGACGCGGAGGAGACCGTCAACGACACGTACCTCGACGCGTGGAACTGTATGCCGCCGCACCGCCCGAGCGTGCTCTCAACGTTCCTCGGCAAGATAACGCGGCGGATAGCGATAGACAGATACCGCCGCCGCACGGCGGAAAAGCGCGGCGGCAGCGTGCTGACGCTCGCGCTCGACGAGCTTGCCGACGTCGCCCGCACGGACGACACGGCAGAGCGCACCGTCGACAAAGAGGCGCTCGCCGCGGCGATGAAAAAATTCCTGCCGACGCTCGGCAAAGAGGCGCCGCAGATGTTCCTCTCGCGGTACTGGTATTTCGATTCGGTCAAGGCGATAGCAGCTCGGCTCGGCTGCTCGGAGAGCCGCGTCAAGTCGACGCTTTCGCGGGCGCGCGAGAAGCTGCGCGCCGCGCTCGAGGAGGAGGGGATATTGTGAATCCGTTCGATATTATCGAGGCGCTCGCCGACACGGACGACGGCTACCTCGTCGAGGCGCGGCGCGGCCGTCCGTTCCGCGCGGCGCTGCCGTGGCTCGCGGGCACCGCCGCGTGCCTGCTCCTGGCGCTCGCGGTCCCGCTCGTGCTCGCGTTCGGGATCCGCTCGGGGAGCGCGTCGCCCCCCGGAGACGCGGCGCCGCCCCCCGGAGACGCGGATACGCCTACGGGCACGCCTACGGGCGCGGTCGGGGAATCGCGCATGTTCACGGTATACGCGGTCAGGGACGGCGAGCTCGCCGAGCTGCAAGTCGAGGAGGACGCGAAGGCGGACGCACGCGACATCTTCGAGCTCTGGCAGCGCGAAAACGGCGCCGACGCCGCGGGGCTCGCGTGGATCGGGTATGATCAGTACAACGGCGTCAAGGTGGTTGTTTCCGCGTCCGGCGAAATAAAAGATGAGCTCACGCTCCGTTCGCTGCAATTGACGATGGCGGAATTTTTCGGGGTGAGCGAGTATATATGCAGCGTTATTGTGAGGTGAAAATGATGAAAAAACGAGTATTTACCGCATTTTTGTGCGTATTGTGCGTATTTACGGCTGTGCTGTCTGTTCTGCCGGTCAGCGCGGATATCGGCCCGAAATCGTCGACGGTCGTGACGTTTGAGGGGCTCGGCGACGAGCTCTGTTACGGGACGCTGCTGTCGGAGCGCCCGAGCACGGGTCCGCAATCCGCGTGGGACGGCGACCCGGACACGCTCGACGACCCGGACGTGCTGGCGGAAGCGTTTGACCCCGACAGGTTCTGGTTCGGCGAACTCGACCGGGACGTATGGGCCGCGTTCGTCAAATACAAGGACAGCGACGGATTTTACTTCCTTCAGGAGGGCTGGCTCGTCAGCGAGACGAAGGAGCTCGCGTGGACGTACTATCCGCCGAACCGGTTCAAGATCCTGCTATACTTCCCCGAGAGCGGGACATTTGCCGTCAGCGATATCCTCGAGCGGTACGCGTTTGACACGTACTACACGGTAAAGATGAACGGCAAAGGCATGGAAAACGTCGAATACGACGAGGAAAACAGCACCGACGAGCGTTATGACGCGTGGCTCCGTGCGGAGCGCTCATACAATTTCAATTGGGAGCTGATATCGTTCGCGCTGCGCATGGTGATGACGGTCGCGGTCGAGGTGCTGATCGCGCTCCCGTTCGGTTACCGCCGCGCGCGGCAGCTCGCGATAATCCTTGCCGCAAACTGCGGCACGCAGGTGATCCTGAACGTGCTCCTCAACGTCGTCAACTTCTACTGGGGCGAGTGGGCGTTCGTGTTCTGGTACGTAATTCTCGAGCTGCTCGTCTTCGCCGTCGAGGCAGTAATCTTCTCGCTGACGCTGCACAAATACGCAAAAGAAGCCCCGGGCAAAACCCCGCCGACGCGCACCCGCGCCGTCATCTACGCCCTCACCGCCAACGCCGTTTCCTTCGCCGTCGGCATGCTGATCTCAACGCTTATTCCCGGGATTTTTTAAGGCAGAATTTACGCGGGGGCGGAACTTTTCAAGAGAAAAGTTCCGCCCCCGCACCCCCACTTCAAAAGCTTTTTATGGCTTATTTTTATTGGCGGAAAATATAGCTTGTCCGCTTTTCCGAGAAAAGCGCCCCCGCTGTTGTGGCGGTGCATCGTCATAGTGAGGTGAAAGCGATGAAAAAACGTCTGCTTGCCGTATTATTGTGCGTGACGGCGGCGGGACTGCTCGTTATGGCGGGCGGCGCAAAGCGCGCATACGGTCGCGGGGAGCTCACGCCGTTCATTTTGCAGCTGATGATGACGGTCACGGTCGAATTTTTGCTCGCGCTGCCGTTCGGATATCGCCGCCCGCAGCAGCTCGCGATCATCGTTTCCGTGAATTACGGTACGCAGACGGTGCTGCACAGGCTGCTCGACCTTTACAGATCCATATACGGCGGCGGCTGCATCTTAGTGCCGAACGGGCACCTGCGCTATTTCCACTTCTATGTCGGCGATTGGGATTTCGTGCTTTGGTATCTGACGGCCGAGCTTTTCATCTTCGCGATAGAGGCGTCCGTCTTTGCGCTGACGCTGCACAATTACGCGAACGAAGTCCCGGGCAAAAACCCGCCGACGCGCGCCCGCTCCGTCATCTATGCCCTCGTCGCGAACGCCGCCTCCCTCGCCGTCGGAATGCTCATCGCGTCGCTTATACCGTGGATTTTTTAAAGCGAACAACTTTACAAAAGATCGTTTGTCTCTTCCGCGGAACAGCAGCGTTGCTTTCGGACATTCAAACAAATTTCCAAAGCGTCCCGGTTCAGATGTTGATATACCCCATATCCTTGTCGCCGTCGATTTCCCTGATCCGGCAGTTTTTCGGATTTCGCTCTTCGTGGTACCACTCTGGTGAGTAATGGAACCACCGGAGCAAAAACGTCCTCAGCGTCGTTCCGTGCGTGAATATGAACAGCGTGTCGACCCCGTGTTTTTCGTAGTCCCGGTGTATGGTTCCCATGAATTGATGTATCCTTATCGCAACGTCGAACGGGCTTTCACCCAGCGGGAGGCGAGCGTAAAATTTCCCGTAATTCGCGAGCTGCCGTTTGTATTCGGCATAAGCGTCCGGATAAAGCTCGCCCCATTTTTCCTCGGGGACGGAGTCGAACAGGCCGAACTGCTGCTCGGTGAGCGTTATATCCTCCCTGATGTCGGCGATATTCAGAAATTTATTGAATTCTTCGCTCGTCTGCCTCGTCCGGAGATACGGGCTGCGCCATATCCTCGCGCGCGATAGGTCGACAGAGCGCTCTTTGCAATAATTCGCCAGCCATTCGCCGTTTTCCCGCGCCTGCTCCTTGCCCCTCTCGGTCAGCGAGACGAGGTGATCCGGGAGGCGCTTTATATAATTTTCGCCGACATTGGCGACCGACTCGCCGTGCCTGATAAGAAATATGTGCATCGAATTCTCTCCTTGCTGTAATAAAATGATATGCCGCCGTCCGGGCAGCGCCCGGGAGGCGGCATATTTCAGTTCGATTCGAGCTTCATGTAGCCGTTCTTGATCCAGCCGAGGCGGCGGCCGGCGAAGTCGAACATGAGCGTCAGCGCGGCGGGCAGGATAAAGTGCATTGCGGCTATCTCGAGCAGCGTCACGACGGGGCCGAACGTCTCCGCCATCGCCTCAAACGCGCCGAACTGCCCAACGAGGCCGGACGTCCCCATTCCGGCGCCGGTCGACGTGTTCGTCATCTTCAGTATCGCGGTCGAGACGGGGCCGAGGATTGCGGAGGCGAGCGTCGGCGCGAGCCAGATCTGCGGGTGGCGCAAAATGTTGTGGAACTGGAGCATCGAGGTGCCGACGCCGACGGAGACGGACGTCCCGAGGTCGTTGTCCCGGTAGCAGGCGACGGCGAAGCCGATCATCTGGCACGAACAGCCGACGGCGGCGGCGCCCGCCGCGATGCCGTCTATGCCGATCATGATGCAGAGCGCGGCGGACGAGATCGGCGCCGTCAGCGCCATGCCGACGACGACGGAGATGACGATCCCCATCGGTATCGGCGCATACGCCGTCGCGGAATTGATGAACGCGCCGAGCGCGTTCATGCCCGCGCTGATGTACGGGCCGACGTAGACGCCGAGCAGCCCGCCCGTCAAAATCGAGGCGAGCGGCGTCACGATTATGTCGAGCTTCGTCTTCGAGACGACGAGCGAGGCGATCTCGGAGCCGACGACGGCGGAGATATACGCGCCGACGGGCTGGCCGTATATATACCCGATCGCGCCCGAGGCGGCGGCGGAGAAGACGACGAGCGGCTTCGCGCCGAGCCCGACAGCGACGGCGACGCCGATCGCCGCGCCGATGACGGGCGATTTTGCGGACAGCGCCTCCGAGAGCGGCGCGAGGAATGAGAGCGGGCCGATCTTTGCAAACTGCCCGATTATAGTCCCGATGATGAGCGAGGCGAAGAGGCCCTTCGCCATCGCGCTCATCGCGTCAATGAAATATCGCTTGCCGATGCGTTTAATAAAATCCATTTAATAAAGAATCCTTTTGTTAAAAAATCCGCTGCCCGCCGATATGGCGGGCATGCGTTTTTACTGTTTTTTTGCGGCGTCCGTCACCATCTGTTGCTGCGGAGGGACTCGAACTGCTCCTTCGTTATCGGGATAACGCTGCCGTGGCGCGGCGTGAACGAGGCGAACTTGAAGTCGTTTGCGCCGAGCTGCGTGAAGTTTTCAAGGTCGGTCGAGCGCGCCATCGTGAAGAAGCCGCTCGTGTAAGCGTCCGAGATGAGCAGCCAGCCGCTGCCGTCGATGAGCCTGTACGTGCTCGAGCCCTCGACCGCGAGGCCCTGCGGCGTGACGAGCTTGGCGTCCTCCCAGGAATAGCCCTCCGTCAGCTTGTCGGACGAGGTAAGGAGTATGCCGCCCGCCGTTTCGTCCTTGACGAACATATAGTAGCGGTGGTCGTGGTAGATGATGTCGGCGTCGATCGCGTCATGCCCGTTCGACGGGGCGAAGAGCTGCTTCGGCGAGGTCGAGAGCGTCTTCATGTCGGGGGAGTACGCGTAGTACATGATCGTGCGGCCCTTCGTGTAGTCGGAGCAGAGCGCGAAATAGATCATGTATTCGCCGCGCTCGGGATCCCAGATCGCCTGCGGCGCCCACGCGCGGATCGTCCCCTTTGTGGAGACGTATTTGTCGTTGATCGGAATGACCGTTTCGTCCGTCCAGGTGATGAGGTCCTCCGAGCGCCAGCTTATGAGGTTGCGGTTGCTGTTCCAGCCCTGGTCGGCGTGCATATCGGTGGCGATCATGTAGTATGCGCCGTCCTGCCCGCGGAAGATGTAAGGGTCGCGAATGCCGCCCGTGCCGCTGTGCGAGGTGAGGATCGGGTTGCCGCCGTTGATGGGAGAGAAGTGGTACCCGTCAAGGCTGAGGGCGTAATAGATGCGCTCCTGATCGGGGGCGTTGCCGGTAAAGTATGCGAAGAGGTATGCGGAGTACCCGGAGAGGTCCTCCTCCTCGGGCCAAACGGGACCGGGATCGCCCGTCGTTTCGGGGGCTTTCGTTTCGGTCACCGTCCCGGCGTCCGTCGAGCCGTCGCCGGTGCCGCTGCCGCTGCCGTCACCGGCGCAGGAGATGAGTGCAGTTGAGAGGAAAATGAGAGCTAATAGAGCGGAGATAAATCTTTTCATGTGCTTTCGTTCCTTTGCATGATCGTTTTTTTAAATAAGCTTACCACATTATACAATAAAACTTTTGATACTGCAATATAAAAAATGATTTTTTTCGCGGAGTGTGCCTTCCGGGACGGAAAAATAAAAAATTTTATTACCTATTGCAATCGGACGCGCATAGTTGTATAATGTCGAATCGAGAAATCAAAAAGAGGCATCACCATGTTGACACTCATCAGACTTGCCGTCGCGCTCGTCGGCGGCTTACTCATGTCGCGCATAGCGAAAAAACTGAATCTCCCCGCGGTCACGGCGTATCTCGTCGCCGGGCTGCTCCTCGGCCCGTACATTATCGGCAGGCTCGGCGTCCCCGGGCTCGGATTTACCTCCGGGGAACAGATCGAGGCTTTCGACCTCATCTCCCAGACGGCGCTCGGCTTCATCGCGTTCACGATAGGCAACGAATTCCGCGTCGAACAGATAAAGGAGATGGGCGGCCGCGCCATTCTCATCGGCATATTCCAGGCGGTCATAACGACCGTTATCGTTGACGCCGCGCTCATCGCGCTGCACTTCATCGCCCCCGCGACGATCTCCGTCGCCTCTGCGATAACGCTCGGCGCGATCGCCGCCGCGACGGCGCCCGCCGCCACGCTGATGGTCGTGCGCCAATATAAGGCGGACGGCCCGATGACGAAGCTTTTGCTCCTCGTCGTCGCGATCGACGACGCCGTCGGCCTCGTGCTCTTCTCGGTGTCCTTCGGCGTCGCGCGCGTGCTCGAGAGCGGGCACGTCAGCGTCGTCACCGTCGTTCTCGAACCGATAATCGAGGTCGTGCTCTCGATCCTGCTCGGCTCCGTTATCGGACTGCTTTTGCACTTCACCGAAAAATTCTTCCATTCGCGCAGCAAGCGCCTCTCCATCTCCATCGGGTTCGTGCTCCTCGCGATAGGCATATCGATGGCGGAGTTTGAGGTCGGCGGCATACACATCGGGTTCTCGCTCCTGCTCGTCCTGATGATGTGCGGCACGATATTCTGCAACGTCTGCGACTTTTCGGAGGAGCTGATGGGCCGTGTCGACGGCTGGACGGCGCCGCTGTTCGTGCTGTTCTTCGTCCTCTCAGGCGCGAAGCTTGACCTGCGCATACTTTCGAACCCGCTCGTCCTTCTGATCGGCGTCGTATACATCATCTTCCGCTCGGTCGGAAAATATTCCGGCGCGTACATCTGCTGCGCCGCGACGAAGTGCAGCAGGACGATACGCAACAACCTCGGCATCACGCTGCTGCCGCAGGCGGGCGTCGCGCTCGGAATGGCGATGACCGCCGTCCAGCTCTCGGACGGCGCGAACGTGCGAAACGTCGTCCTCTTCTCGGTGCTCGTCTACGAGCTCATCGGCCCGACGCTGACGAAGCGCGCCCTCATCTCCGCGGGCGAGATAAGCCCCGAGGGCAAAACGAGCGCGAGAACGAAAAACCAAAAGCGCGAGCGCAAGCTGCATATCGGCTGAAATTCCCTTTAATACAATAAAAACCGTCCGTCTTTGACAATTGCCGTCAAAGCCGGACGGTTTTTTATTCAATTGCATAAGATCACGGCTTCCGCGACGCGCCGCCGGAGCGGAGGCGGTAATCGCTCGGGGGCATGCCGGCGTTCTGCCGGAACCACTTCGAAAAATTGTACGGATCCGAGAAGCCGACGGCCTCGCCCGCCTCGCGCACCGTCGCGCCGCCGCTCAGCTCCTCGCACGCGATGTTGAGCCGGAACTTTGTGATGAATTCGCCGATCGTGATCCCGGTCGACCGGCGGAAGATCGTCGAGCAGTACGCGGAGTTGAGGTGGACGCTGTCGGCGATGTCGGATATCTTCAGCTTGGACTTGTAATTTTCGCGGATATAGGCGATGATGGCGTCGACGTACCGATTGTGCCCGGCGCCGGACGACGCTTCGGCGCAGAAGTCGAGCAGGAGCGCGAAAAGATGGCCGATGCGGCGCTCCGGGGCGGGGTCGCTTTCGTAATACCGCTCCGCGTATGAGCGGTCGATCATCGAGACGCACCACATGATCCCGGGCACGTCGGAGAAATTGAAGCGGCCGCGTATCCTCTCCGTGTCGGCGGGGTCGCCGCCGGAGAAGAGCATCGAGTAATATTTGGCGGGGATATCGGACCTCTCGCGGGCGCGCACGGTCCCGGCAGGCATATAGAGCGCCTCGCCGGCGCGCGCCGTGACCGGGGCGCCGTTCACGCTGTACGTCAGCGAGCCGGAGAGCACGAAGACGAGATACGATGACCCGAGCGCCTCCTCCTCTATCGGGGAGACATGGTCGGCGGGGCGGTATCTGAAATAGCTGACGTTTATCGGTTCCTGCATTCCCGTGACGCTGCCTTTCGATTTTTATTCGACAGGGATATTATAGCTCAAAAAGCCGCGAAAAGCAAGGGCGGGCGAAGGATTTTACATTATTCATTTCATAAGTTTAAGAAATAGCCATTGATTTTTCCGAAAAAATGTGGTATGATGGAGCAAATAAACGGATAACTGGAGGTTTCCGAAATGACGAAAAAGATAATATCTCTCCTGCTGGCGGCGGTCCTCGCCGTCGGAATGATGTCGGTCGCCGTCGCCGCCGACGGGGAACCGGACGGCAAAGATGAATATATCGCACAGTTTTACGATGCTTACGGCGAGAACACGACGACCGCGCTCCAGAAGGACTCGATGGGCCTCAACACCGCCATCGGTCTGAAGCCTGCGGACGCGGCGACCGCCGAGGGCGCCTGGTTCGATTATGCGGTCGACATTCCGGCAGATCTTGATAAGCTCGTGATACACGTGTCATACGCGGCAAGCGGCGAGCGCCACATGGACGTTTCGTTCGACGAAGAGGTTCAGAACGTGACCTGCCCCGACACGACGGGCTGGGGTACGTTTTTGACGCTCGACGTGGCGTTTGAAAACGTCAAGGCCGGCCGGCACACGGTGCGCTTCGCTGCCCCGTCCGACTTCAACAACGACACGGTGAAGACGCCGAACATCGAGTCCTTCGAGCTGCAATACTATCTCGCCGCGGGGCAGACGCTCCCCGTCGAGACCGAGGCACAGACTGACGCTCCGACCGATGCCGGGACGGAAGCTCCCAAGGACGAGGGAACGAACGCTCCGAGCGGCGACAACAAGCCCGCGGGAACGACCGCGACGACCGATAAGGCAGACGGCGGCGAAGGCGGCTGCGGCTCTGCTCTCGGCGTGTCCGCTGTCGTTATGGTCGCCGTATTCGGCTGCGCGATAGTGCGCCGCCGCGGCGAATAAAAATTAAGAGAACAACATTATTTTCTTCCATTTCATTTCATTTCCTTCCATTCGGCGGGGAGCATTTCGGTGACGGGGCTCCCCGCCGCCCCTTTTTTTGCCGCGAGGCGGCGCCGGGGGATAATTTTTTCGCGGCCTCTTGAAAAAAAGCGGCATATATCGTATAATAAAATGTGTAAATTTTTGTCGTAAGTCCGTGTCGGACGTGCGCGGGAAGGAATTTCAATGTCAAAGCAGTCAAAGCGGAAAAATATCAATGTCCCCGTCAAAGGAGCTCCGGCGGAGCTCGGGCTGTCGTCCGATGAGGCGAAGGCGCGCGCGGACGCGGGCCTCGCGAATGAGCCCGTCACGCCCCCGTCAAAGACGGTCGGGCAGATAATATTTACAAATATATTTACATATTTTAATATGCTCTTTCTCGCGCTCGCCGTCTGCCTCGCGCTCGTCGGCGCGTGGCTCGATATGGCGTTCATGGGCGTCGTCGTCATCAACGCCGTCATCGGCATCGTGCAGGAGCTGCGCTCAAAATATAAGCTCGAAAAGCTGACGATACTGTCCGCCCCGAAGGCCGCCGTCGTCCGGGACGGTGAAGAGCTCTCGATCCCGGTCGAGGACGCCGTGCGGGACGACGTTGCCGTTTTCCGCGCGGGGGAGCAGATATACGCGGACGGAATCGTCCTTTCGGGGACGTGCCGCGTCAATGAATCGCTCGTCACCGGCGAGGCGGACGAGATAGATAAAAAGGCCGGGGACGGGCTATATTCCGGCAGCTTCGTCATCTCCGGCGAGTGCCGCGCGCGGCTGACGGCCGTGGGCGCGGAGTCCTTCGCCTCGAAGCTGACCGTCGAGGCGCGCCGGTCCGGGAGGACGAAAAAATCGGAAATGATGCGCTCGCTCTCGCGCCTTGTCGCCGTCATCGGCGCTGTCGCGATCCCGTTCGGCGCGGCGCTTTTGTATAAAGAGATACACGTCATCGGCAACAGCATAAGGGGTGCCGTGATACCTACCGTTGCGGCGCTTGTCGGCATGATACCGGAGGGGCTGTATCTTTTGACGAGCCTTGCGCTCGTCGCCGGCGTTCTGCGCCTGTCCGCGAAAAAAACGCTCGTGCACGAGATGGCGTGCATCGAGACGCTCGCGCGCGTCGACGTTTTGTGCGTCGACAAGACGGGGACGATAACGGAGGATAAAATGACCGTCGAGGGCATATGGCCGCTCGAATATGACGACGCGCGCGCGGAGGCAGTGCTGACCGACTACTGCGCCGCCGTCGCCGCCGAAAATGACACGATGCGCGCGCTCGCGGCGCGCTATTGCGGCACACCGACGCACGCGGCGTCGGACGTTCTGCCGTTTTCCTCCGCCGTCAAGTACGGCGGGGTCAGATTTGACGGAGGGGAGACGTATCTGCTCGGCGCGCCGGAGGTGCTGCTCGGCGAGAGGTACCCGGAATATGAGGGCAGCGCGGACGAGTGCGCGCGCGGCGGCCGCCGCGTCCTTCTGCTCGCGCGGTATGACGGGGATATGCGTGAAAAGCCCGACTCCGCGCGCGTTCTGCCGTGCGCGTTCGTAAAGCTGCAAAACCGCGTCCGCCCGGACGCGCCCGCGACGTTTTCATGGTTCGCGGAGCAGGGCGTTGAGGTTCGCGTCATCTCGGGTGACAGCCCGAGGACCGTCTCGGAGGTGGCGGACGCCGCCGGTATTCCCGGCGCAGGGCGCGCCGTCGACGCGAGGACGCTTTTGACGGACGAGGACATCGAGGACGCCGCGGAAAAATACACCGTTTTCGGCAGAGTGACGCCGGATCAGAAGAAAAAGCTCATCGTCGCGATGAAAAAGGCGGGGCACACCGTCGCCATGACGGGCGACGGCGTCAACGACGTGCTCGCTCTGCGCGAGGCGGACTGCTCGGTCGCGATGGCGTCCGGCAGCGCCGCGGCGGGGCAGGTCGCGAACATCGTGCTGCTCGGCTCGGACTTCGCCGCGATGCCGTCCGTCGTCGCCGAGGGGCGGCGCGTCATAAACAATATCGAGCGCTCGGCGTCGCTATACTTAGTCAAGAACATTTTCTCATTCACGCTCGCGCTCGTGACGCTCATATTCTCGCTGCCGTACCCGTTTTCGCCGTCGCAGCTCACGCTCGTCAATATGATGACGATCGGCATACCGTCGTTCGTGCTCGCGATGGAGCCGAACGACCGCCGCGTGAAGGGGCGGTTCATGAGGAATGTCATATCGCGGGCGCTGCCCGCGTCCGCGGCGGATTTCGCGCTCGTCGTCGGACTGCTCGTGTTTTACGGCGCTTTCGGGCTGAACGCGGCGGCGCTCGGAACGATATCGACGTTCATAATGGGCGCGGTCGGGCTCCAGATGGTCGACAGGGTCTGCCGCCCGTATGGGAAAAACGCGATCCGCGTCACGCTCACCGTCTCAATGACCGTGCTGTTCTTCACCGGGTTTCTGCTGATGCACTTCCTTGTCACAAAAGCGCCGCTCACCTGGCAGGACGTGGCGGTGATGTCGGCGCTCGGGTTCATCTCGGGGCCGATGCTCGACTTCTTCTCGGTCTGGTTCCGGCGCCTCGGCAGGACGGCGGGGAGGCTGCCGCAGCAGCTCTCGGACCTGTTGCGCCGGGATTGAACGGAATGCCGAAAAACGGCGTATTTCTTGTGAAAAATGACGAAAAATAATTTTTTGAGACTGTTGACTTAAACGCGCCTTGCCTGTATAATGAATCCGCAAAACTGCGCGGGAGATCAGCCCGCACGGATACGGGAAAGCGCATCACATATGGACGAATCGTCATTTGAATACCTGCGCTCGGAGGAGCTCGGGGAGGACGCTCTGCTGCTCATAAATTCGGCGATCTATGACGGGGAGCGGCTGATGTTCGTCATTTCGACGGACCTTAACAAAAAGAGCCGTTACGCGGTGAACTACTTCGCCGCGACGGACACCGCCGTCTACTCGGTCGACGAGGTTGGCGGCTCGGAGCGCGTGCAGTACGACGAGATCGCGCGCGCATACGTCAAGCGCGACTACGGAAACGCCATATTCATCACCGAAGACGCGGACGGCGGGCGGCGGAATTTTATCCGCTTTTCGTATAAGACCGCGCCGCTGTTTGACGCGGCGGCGCAGTTCTGCGAGACGATGGCGAAGGGCGACACCGGCATATACGAGGCGATCGGCATCGTTGAGGCGGCGCTCGAGCGCCGCCGCGGGTACTGCCCGAAGTGCGGCCGCGCGCTGCCGAGGCCGGGCGCCGAGTGCATATACTGCCAGTCAAAGCACAAGCTCGTCGGCAAGGTCGCAAAATACATACTTCCGCACAAATACGTGCTGCTCGTCTGCCTTCTGCTCTCCGGCATCACGACGGCGACGGCGATGCTGCCGCCGTATATGACAAAAACGCTCGTTGACGACGTTCTGCCGCACGGCGACAAGAACGGGCTCGGCACCGTTGTCATAATCCTCATTTTCGCCTACGTCCTGCAATACGGGATCGGGCTCTGCCGCTCGTATATGCTGCGCGTCGTCGGCGACAAGATCGTGCGCGACCTGCGCTCGGACGTTTACCGCCGCGCGCAGTTTCTGCCGATGAAGTTTTACGACAAGACGTCGACCGGCTCGGTCATCAACCGCGTCAGCGGGGACACCTCGACGATACAGAGCTTCATGCTCCGCGTGACTCAGGAGGTCGTCGTGCAGGCGTTCACGCTCGTCGGCATAGTCGTCATAATGATGGCGATGAACTGGCGGCTGACGCTGCTGTCGCTGATCCCGGTGCCGTTCGTCGTCGTCGGCGCGCGCATTTTCGGCAAGAAGATACGCCCGTATTACAGGAAAATATGGCGCCGCTGGAGCGCCGTCACGTCCATTCTGACGGACAGCCTGCCCGGTATCCGCGTCGTCAAATCCTTTACGAACGAGCGCGAGGCGACGGAAAATTTTGACCGCTATAACGACGAGTGGCTGAAAACGGACGTCCGCTCCGCGCGGATAACGATCGCGTTCCCGCAGATCGTCTCGTTCCTCATCACGATGGGGTCGCTTTTGATCTGGGCGATCGGCGGCCGCCTCGTCATCGAGGACCCGACGTTCATCACGGCGGGCGACCTTGTGGCGTTCATCTCGTACACCTCGATGTTCTATGCGCCGGTGACGTTCTTCGCGAACTTCAACGATTCGTATCAGAGCGCGCTCGCGGCGGCGGAGAGGATCCTCGACATCATCGACGCCGAGCCGGAAAACAATGCGGGAGAGGGCAAAAAGCTCGACCACATGGACGGGCGGATCGAGTTCCGCCACGTCACCTTCTCGTTTGACCGCTCGAAAAAGGCGCTCTCCGACATAAATTTCGTGATCGAGCCGGGCGACATCGTCGGCATCGTCGGCACGACCGGGTCGGGGAAGTCCACGATAGTCAACCTTTTGATGCGGTTCTACGACGGGTATGACGGGCAGATATTGATGGACGGCGTCGACATACGCGAGATAGACATGGAATACTACCGCAGGCAGATCGGCTACGTACAGCAGGAGCCGATGATGTTCCACGATACGATATTCAACAACATTTCATACGGGACGCCGGAGGCGGACGTCGACGCGGTCATACACGCGGCTGACGTCGCGAACGCGCACGGCTTCATCGCGCGCATGCCGGACGCGTATGACACGGTGCTCGGCGAGCGCGGCACGGGGCTCTCGGGCGGCGAGCGCCAGCGCATCTCGATAGCGAGGGCGGTGCTCAAAAACCCGTCCGTGCTGTTCTTTGACGAGGCGACGGCGTCCGTCGACTCGGAGACGGAGAGCCAGATCAGCGCGGCGATAGAGCGGCTGATCTCCGGGCGGACGACGATAATGATCGCGCACAGGCTCTCGACCCTGCGCCGGGCGAACAAGATAATCGTCGTCGATCACGGCGAGATACTCGAGATGGGCACGCCGGAGGAGCTTTTGGCGCGCGGCGGCAAATACAAGCGCCTCTGCGAGATACAGGCGATGTCCGACCGGGTTAACCGCGACCGCGAAAAGGAGCGCTTTGACTGAATTATGGAAGAAAACGAACACACGGAAGAGGCGCGCGAGCGCATATATATAAACGGAGACGAGGCGCGCTTTGAGCGCGTCGATATCACGACCGTTGACGTGCATTTCTTTGACGGGCGCGTGATAAAGGGGCTCGAACCGCGCCGCCTGTTCCCGATGACGGGCGTGTCGCGATACATAACGCTGCTCGACGAGAACGGAGACGAGGCGGCGATAATACGGAACCTTGACGCGCTGCCGGAGCGCGAGCGCGAGGTCGTCTCCGCTTGCCTTGACGAATACTATCACATTCCGCGCGTCACCCGCATCACGGGGAGGAGCGAAAAATTCGGCGTCACAAAGTTCTTCTGTGAGACGGACCGCGGCCCCTGCACGATAGAGCTGCGCAACATCGTGCATCAGATCAAGCTGACATACGGTATCCGCGTGCTGTTCCTCGACAACGACGACAACAGGTACGAAATACCCGACATTCGCCGCCTCGACAAAAAGAGCCGCGCGCTGCTCGACGATTATCTCTGATCCTATTTTTACGAGGTATATATAAATGAAGCTTTTACTCGCGATAGTGAACAACGACGACAGCGCGCGCGCCGCGGCAGCGCTCACCGAGCACGGCATTTTCGTAACAAAGCTGTCAACGACGGGCGGCTTTCTGATGGTCGGGAATACGACGCTCCTGATCGGAACGGAGGACGACCGGGTCGGTGAGGTCAAAAAGCTGCTCGGCAAATACTGCACGACGAGGCGGCAGGCCCCGGCCCCGACCGAAGCGCTCGGCCGAGGAATGAAGCACGGCAGCCTCCCCTCCGAGGTCACCGTCGGCGGCGCGACCGTGTTCGTCCTCAATGTCGAGGAAACGATAAAGATATGATTTTTCCGAGGGGGAACTTTTGGAAAAAGTTCCCCCTCGGGCTCCCCTTCAAAACTTTTCGGGGCTTGGATCAAATGAATAATATTCATAAACGGTGAATATTGGTTCAAAATTTCGAATAAATTTTCATTTATCCCTTGACAAAGGCGCGACGGGACAGTATAATACTGCATAAATCACGCATGGGGAGTATACACATGGATAAGACAAAAATAAAAAAGGTAGTGCTCGCGTATTCGGGCGGGCTTGACACGTCGATAATAATCCCGTGGCTCAAGGAAAATTACAACAACTGCGAGGTCATCGCCGTGTCCGGCAACGTCGGGCAGGCGGACGAGCTCGAGGGGCTCGAGGAAAAGGCGATAAAGACGGGCGCGTCAAAGCTCTACGTCCTCGACCTCACCGACGAATATGTGAACGATTACATAATCCCGACGATGAAGGCGGGCGCAGTCTACGAGACGTATCTGCTCGGGACGTCGCACGCGCGCCCCTGCATCGCGAAGGGGCTCTGCGAGGTCGCGGTAAAGGAGGGGGCGGACGCCATCTGCCACGGCTGCACCGGAAAGGGAAACGATCAGGTCCGCTTTGAGCTCGCGATCAAGCATTTTCTGCCCGATATGCCGATAATCGCGCCGTGGCGCGAGTGGTCGATAAAGTCGCGCGACGAAGAGATCGATTACGCGGAGGCGCACGGCGTCCCGCTGAAGATCAGCCGCGAGACGAATTATTCGAAGGACAAAAACCTCTGGCACCTCTCGCACGAGGGGCTTGACCTCGAGGACACAGGAAACGAGCCCATGTACGAGAAGCCGGGCTTTCTTGAGATGGGCGTCTCGCCGATCTCGGCGCCCGACGAGCCGGAATATATCGAGCTCGGGTTCGAGGCGGGCGTGCCCGTCTCGTTCAACGGGGAGCGCATGCCGGCGAAGGATATTATCCTTAAATGCAACGAGGCCGGCGGGAAAAACGGCATCGGCATCATCGACATCGTCGAGAACCGCCTCGTCGGCATGAAGTGCCGCGGCGTGTATGAGACGCCGGGCGGCACGATCCTTTACCGCGCGCACGAAACGCTCGAATCCGTTTGCCTTGACAAGCTGACGCTGCACGAAAAGCAGCGGCTCTCGATCACGTTTGCGGAGCTCGTCTACAACGGACAGTGGTTCACGCCGCTGCGCGAGGCGCTTTCCGCGTTCGTCGACAAGACGCAGGAGCGCGTCACGGGGCGCGTGCGCCTCAAGCTCTACAAGGGCAACATTATAAACGCGGGCGTGTGGAGCGAGAATTCGCTCTACAGCGAAAAGATCGCGACGTTCGGCGAGTCCGACTACGACCAGCGCGATTCCGCCGGATTCATAAATCTGTACGGGCTGCCGATAAAAGTTCAGGCAATAGTTGACGGGAAGAACTGACGGTTATATAATATTCGGAGAAGAGGCTAAATGAAGCTGTGGGAAGGGCGCACGGACGGGAACACCGCCGTCGCGGCGGACGAGTTCAACTCGTCGATATCGTTTGACAGGCGGCTGTACCGCGCCGACATCGAGGGCAGCATCGCGCACGCGAAGATGCTCGGAAAGCAGGGGATAATCACGGAGGACGAGGCCGGGGTGCTGACAGAAGGGCTGCTCGGCATACTCTCCGACCTCGAATCCGGCGCGCTCACGGTGGACGCGGGCGCGGAGGACATACATATGTTCGTCGAGGAGGTGCTGACGGCGCGCGTCGGCGAGACGGGCAAAAAGCTGCACACCGCCCGCAGCCGGAACGATCAGGTCGCGCTCGATCTGCGCATCTATTTAAAAGAGCAGACGGAAAAGATAAAGTCGGCGCTCTGCGAGCTGACCGCCGCCGTCACGGACAGGGCGGAGGCGCACGCGGGGACGATAATGCCGGGATACACGCACCTGCAAAGGGCGCAGCCCGTCACGTTCGGGCACCATCTTATGGCATACGCGATGATGTTTTTGCGCGACCTCGACAGGCTCACGGACTGCGCGCGGCGCATGGACTCATCACCCATCGGCTCGTGCGCGCTCGCGGGCACGACGTATGAGACGGACCGCGCGTTTGAGGCGGAGCTGCTCGGCTTCTCGTCCGTTTCGGAAAATTCGCTTGACGGCGTGTCCGACCGGGACTTTGCCCTCGAGCTGCTCTCCGACCTTTCTATAATAATGATGCACCTCTCGCGCTTTGCGGAGGAGCTGATCCTCTGGACGAGCCTTGAATTCTCGTTCGTCGAGCTTGACGACGCGTACACGACCGGGTCCTCGATCATGCCGCAAAAGAAGAATTCCGACATGGCGGAGCTCGTGCGCGGCAAAACGGGGCGCGTATACGGCGACACCGTGTCGCTGTTTACGACGCTGAAGGGGCTGCCGCTCGCGTACAACAAGGATATGCAGGAGGACAAGGAGTGCGTCTTTGACGCGGTCGACACGGTCGGCTCGTCGATCTCGATCTTCACCGGCATGATAAAGACGATGACGGTGAGGACGGAAAACATGAGAGCCGCCGCCTCCGGCGGGTTCATCAACGCGACGGACTTCGCCGACTATCTCGTCGGCCGCGGGCTCCCGTTCAGGGACGCGTACAAGGTCTCGGGCAAGATCGTCGCAAGATGCATCGCGGACGGGAAAACGCTTGAAACGCTGCCGCTCTATGTGTACCGCGAATACTGCCCCCTCGTGGACGAGGACGTATACGGCGCCGTCGATCTTGACGCGTGCGTCAGGCGGAGGCGGAGTTACGGCGGGACGGCGCCCGAGTCCGTTCTGCGACAGGCCACCTTTGTGAGGGAGGCGCTCCGAAAATGATAAAGGTATTTATTGACGGCTCCGCCGGGACGACGGGGCTGCGGATCCGCGAAAGGCTCGCCGAAAGGGACGACATCGATCTTTTGACGCTGCCGGAGGAGCTGCGGCGAGACGCGGACGCGAGGCGGGAAGCGTTAAACTCCGCCGACATCGTATTTTTGTGTCTGCCGGACGCGGCGGCGGTCGAGGCCGTCGGAATGATAGAAAACGAAAAAACGCGCGTTATCGACACATCGACCGCGCACAGGACGTCGCCGGGGTGGGTGTACGGGTTCCCGGAGCTCGGCGGCAGGCGCGCGGACATAAGGGACGCGCGGCTCGTTGCGAATCCGGGCTGCCATGCGAGCGGATTTGTCGCGCTCGTCGCCCCGCTCGTCGAGGCGGGGCTGATCGAAAAAAGCGCGCGCCTCTCGTGCTTTTCGCTGACCGGGTACTCGGGCGGCGGGAAAAAGATGATAGCCGAATACGAGGCGGAATGTGTGCCGGAGCTCTACGGCGCGCCGAGGATGTACGGGCTTTCGCAGTCACACAAGCACCTGCCGGAGATGGCGGCGGTCACGGGGCTCGCGGAGCCGCCCGTGTTCTGCCCCGTCGTCGCCCCGTTCTATGCGGGCATGGAGGTCATCGTTCCCGTTCACGCGCTCGATATCGGCGAGGCGCGGGACGTGTATAGGGAATATTACGGCGCGGGGCTCGTGAAATACGCGGAAGGGACCGACGAGGGCGGATTTCTGTCCGCCTCCGCATACGCGGGGCGCGACGATATGGAGGTCTCCGTTTACGGGGGCAGCGGCCGCTGCGTGCTCGTTTCGAGGTTTGACAATCTCGGGAAGGGCGCGTCCGGCGCGGCGATACAGAACATGAACATAATGACGGGCGCGCCGGAAACGGCGGGACTTGTGATATAGACCCGGAGGGAAAATATAATGAAGCTCATATCCGGCGGCGTCTGCGCCGCGGAAGGATTCACCGCCGCGGGAATGCACTGCGGCATAAGGAAAAATAAGTCAAAGCGCGACCTCTCGCTCATATACAGCGACAGGCCGGCGTCCGCGGCGGCGGTCTACACGACGAATCTTGTGAAGGGCGCGGCGATAGGCGTCACAAGGTCGCACATCGAAAACGGGACGGCGCGCGCCGTCATCTGCAACAGCGGGAACGCCAACACGTGCAACGAAAACGGGACCGAAACGGCGGAGCGCATGTGCGAGCTTCTGGCGGAGGCGCTCGGCATCGACGCGGACGACGTCGTCGTCGCCTCGACCGGCGTCATCGGCAAGCCGCTCGATATCGCGCCGATAGCGGCGGGCATCCCGACGCTGATCTCGCAGCTTTCGCGCGACGGCAGCTCCGCCGCGGCGGAGGGCATAATGACGACCGACACCGTGAAAAAAGAGGTCGCGGTCGAATTTACGCTCGGCGGGAAGACTTGTCATATCGGCGGCATCGCGAAGGGCAGCGGGATGATACACCCTAATATGGCGACGATGCTCGTCTTTATCACGACGGACGCCGCGATATCACCGGCCATGCTGCAAAAGGCGCTGTCGCACGACATCGCGTCGACGTTCAATATGCTTTCGATAGACGGGGACACCTCAACTAACGATATGGTGACCGTCCTCGCGAACGGCGCGGCGGGAAACGAGCACGTAAATGCGCCGGGGACCGATTTCGAAGAATTCATGCGCGCGCTCAACACGGTGACGGTCGCGCTCTGCCGCGCCATCGCCGGCGACGGCGAGGGCTGCACGAGAATGATGGAGTGCGTGGTGACCGGCGCAAAGGATGAGGCGGCGGCGAAGACCGCGGCAAAGGCGGTCATCTGCTCGTCGCTCGTAAAGGCAATGATATTCGGTGCGGACGCGAACTTCGGCCGCGTGTTCTGCGCGGTCGGCTACAGCGGCGCAGATGTCGACGTCACGAAGATGGGCGTTTGCTTTAAGAGCGCCGCCGGGGAGATAGAGGTCGCCCGCGGCGGGTTCAGTCTCGATTTTTCGGAGGAGATCGCAAAAAAAGTCCTCTCGGAGCACGAGGTCACGATAGTCGTCACGCTCAGCGACGGCGACGCCTCCGCCGCCGCATGGGGGTGCGATCTCACATACGATTACGTCCGGATAAACGCGGACTACAGAACCTAACGGTCCGTAGGACCGTTAGGTTAGCCGAGTTCCGGGGGCGTCGGGGTCAAACAACGACCCCGACGCTTATCCCCGGATCTCGCTCCCGGGAAATTAACGGTTCTTTCGAACCGTTAATTTAGCCGAGTTCCGGGGGCGTGGGGGTCAAACAACGACCCCGACGCTTATCCCCGGATCTCGCTCCCGAGAACTTAAAGGTTCCGAAGGAACCGTTACGTTAGCCGAGTTCCGGGGGCGTGGGGGTCAAACAACGACCCCCGCGCTTATCCCCGGATCTCGCCATACAAGTCTGAAAGATCAAAAAGCTATAAAAAGTTTTGAAAGGTTATAGGGAAACTTTTTCAAAAGTTTCCCTATGAAAATGAAAAAATCCATGGAGAATATACCGAACGCGCAGAGGGCGGAGGTGCTGACGCAGGCGCTGCAATATATAAGGCGGTATGCGGGCAAGGTCGTTGTCGTCAAGTACGGCGGCGGCGCGATGGTGAACGAGGAGCTGAAACGCCACGTTATGGAGGATATCGTGCTCCTTCATCTGATCGGCGTCAAAATCGTGCTCGTACACGGCGGCGGGCCCGAGATAAGCGAGCTGATGAAGAAGCTCGGCAAGGTGCCCGCGTTCGTGGACGGCCTGCGCGTCACGGACGCGGAAACGATGGATATCGTTGAAATGGTGCTCGCGGGCAAGGTGAACAAGACGCTCGTCAATATGCTCGGTACGCTCGGCGGGAATGCCGTCGGGATATCGGGAATGGACGGCATGCTGATCGAGGCAAGCGTCAGGGACGAGAGGCTCGGCTATGTCGGAAAGATAGAGCGCATAAACGAGGGCATCGTTACAGACCTGCTCGATCGGGGGTATATCCCGGTCATCTCGACGGTCGGCTGCGACAGGAGCGGGCACACGTACAACGTCAACGGCGACACGGCGGCGGCGCGGATAGCGTGCGCGCTCGGCGCCGAGCGCCTCATAATGATGACCGACATCGAGGGGATCCTCCGCGACAAGGACGACCCGGACACGCTCGTCCCGGAGCTGTCATTGTCGGAGGCGCGCGAGCTTTTGCGGGAGGGCGTCATATCGGGCGGCATGATACCGAAGGTCGAGTGCTGCGTCGACGCGGTCGAGCGCGGGATAAAGAACGTCGTTATCCTCGACGGCAGGGTCCCGCATTCGATTTTGATGGAGCTTTTGACGGACGAGGGCGCGGGCACGCTCGTGCACGCGTGAAATATCGGAGGGGAAAATGAGCATACGCGAGGTTGATGAAAAATACGTCGCCGGGACGTATAAGCGCTTCCCGGTTGAGATCGTGTCCGGGCACGGCTCGGTCGTGACCGACGCGTGCGGGCGCGAATATATAGACATGGGCTCGGGGATAGGCGTCACCTCGTTCGGCGTGGCGGACAGCGAATGGGTCGCGGCGGTGACGGCGCAGCTCGGCCGCGTCCAGCACATGTCGAACCTCTACTACACGGAGCCGTGCGCGGAGCTCGCAAGGCGGCTCTGCGAGCGAACGGGAATGAAAAAGGTATTCTTCGGGAACTCGGGCGCCGAGGCGAACGAGTGCGCGATAAAGGTCGCCCGCAAGTACGCGGCGGCACGTCACGGGGAGGACTGCTATACGGTAGTGACGCTCAAAAACAGCTTTCACGGCAGAACGCTCACGACGCTGGCGGCGACGGGGCAGGACGCGTTCCATAAGCTGTACCGCCCGCTGACGCCGGGGTTCGTTTCCGTTGAACCGGGCGACATGGACGGGCTTTGCGCGCTTTCGGAGTCGGTGAAAATAGCCGGGATCATGATAGAATGCGTCCAGGGAGAGGGCGGCGTCGTCGCGCTCGACGCGGACTATATCCGCGCAGTCGCCGACTTTGCCGCGAAAAACGATATCGTCCTCGCCGTCGACGAGGTCCAGACCGGCAACGGGAGGACGGGCGAGCTCTATTCGTACATGCACTACGGCATCGAGCCGGACGTCGTCACGACGGCGAAGGGGCTCGGCGGCGGGCTGCCGATAGGCGCCTGCATCATGGGAGAGCGCGTCGCGGACGTGTTCGGATACGGCGACCACGGCTCGACGTTCGGCGGCAATCCCGCCGCGTGCGCCGGCGCGATCTCGATCCTTGACCGAATCGACGACGGGCTGCTCGCGGACGTGCGCAGAAAAGGCGAATATATAAGGGCTGAGCTTGCGGGGGCGGCGGGCGTCGAGTCCGTTTCCGGGCTCGGGCTGATGATCGGGATAAAGACAGCGCGCCCGGCGGCGGACGTCGTTGCCGACTGCATCGAAAACGGCGTTCTCTGCCTGACGGCGAAGGAAAAGGTCCGCCTTTTGCCCGCGCTCAACA
>CANROT010000016.1 GCA_947632285.1 uncultured Clostridia bacterium | reverse complement strand
TATACGCCTCCTTCGAGATGTCGCCTCCCTTTATAACTTCGATTATGTCGATGCCGAATTTTTTTGCAAATTCGTAGTCGCGCTCGTCGTGCGCGGGGACGGCCATGATAGCGCCCGTACCGTAACCCATCATGACGTAGTCTGCGATGTAAACGGGTATCTCTTTGCCGGAGAGCGGGTTTATCGCGGTCAGCCCGTCGATTTTGACGCCCGTTTTCTCCTTCTGGAGCTGGGTGCGCTCGAATTCGGTTTTCTTCGCGCACGCCTCGCGGTAAGCCCTGACCTCGTCCATATTCGAGATCCTGTCCGCATACTTGTCTATCATCGGGTGCTCGGGAGCTATGACCATGAACGTGACGCCGAAGAGCGTGTCCGGCCGAGTCGTATAGATGCGGAGCTTTTCGGGAATATCCTTCAGCTCGAAATTGACGAAAGCGCCCGTCGACTTGCCGATCCAGTTGATCTGCTGCTGCTTGATATTTGCCGGGTAGTCCACGAGGTCGAGCCCGGAAAGGAGCTTGTCCGCGTATTCGGTTATGCGCAGATACCAGACCTCCTTTGATTTCTGCACGACCTCGGAGTGACAGATATCGCACTTGCCGCCCTGCGAATCCTCGTTTGAAAGGACGACCTTGCAGGACGGGCAGTAGTTGACGAGCGTTTTGTCGCGGAAGACGAGTCCGTGCTCGAACATTTTGAGGAATATCCACTGTGTCCACTTATAGTAATCGGGATCGGTCGTGTCGACGGCGCGCGACCAGTCGAACGAATAGCCGACGGACTTGAGCTGGCGCGTGAAGTTTGCGATATTGCGGTCCGTGACGATGCGGGGGTGCGTCTTTGTCTTGATCGCGTAGTTTTCGGTGTTCAGCCCGAAAGCGTCAAATCCGATGGGAAAGAGGACGTTATAGCCCTGCATACGGCGCTTGCGGGACAGTACCTCCATGCTGATGAACGCCTTGATGTGGCCGACGTGAAGCCCCGCCCCGCTCGGGTACGGGAACTCGATCAATCCGTAGAACTTCGGGAGAGTGTGATCGTCCTTGGCCTCGAACGCGTGCTCCGCCTCCCAGCGGTCCTGCCATTTCTTGTCACATACTGCAAAATCGTACTTCATATAAAGTGTTTCTTCCTTTCAGGTAAACTCATTTTATTCGTGCGTAACCGACAGCCTCGATAAGACTCTGTCCCTCATCGGAGAGCAGCCAGTCAAGGAGGCGGCGGACGTTTTCTTCATCATTATCAGCGCGGCACACGGCGTAAAACTCCGTGACGAGCGGGTACGTGCCGTTCTTTATGTTTTCGGCGGACGGGAAAACGCCGTCTACCGCGAGCATTTTCACTGACAGATCCCTCGGCACCGCCTCAACGTAAAAGCGGAATGAATATCCGACGGACGCCCCGAGAAAGCCGAACATGCGCCCCGTTATCATCTGCTCGCCGTTCATGAAATGCTCCATCACCGTCTGGCTGCCGCTGCCCGCGAGCCGCGTTTTCGGGTCTATGATCCTGTTCGGCCCGCCGAGCTCGTTCCAGTTTTTATATCTGCCGGTATATATGCCGCGCAGCTGCTCCGATGTGAGCCCGCTTACGGGGTTGTCCTCATTCACGATAAAGACGAACCCCTCGCGGCCGATGGGCACAAGCTCGAGCTCCGCCCCGACCGATGCGGCGTATTCCAGCTGCTCCTTTGACGGCGCGGCGCAGAACGCGATGTCCGCGTCCCCGTCCGCGACGGCGCGGTACGCGCGCAGCGTGTTGCGGAACTGTACGGCGCTCCCCTCCGAAAACGCGCCACCCTCGAACACGACGCTCCCCTCGGGATAAACGGAGGCGGCGACGGACGCATAAACGGGATATAGCGCCGCCGCGCCGTCAAGCACGGGGAGCTTGTCCCGATCCGTAAAAGCGAGGCTTGACCCGACCGTGACGGCGCGCGTCCCGTCCGCAAACGGGAGATAATCCGTGAGGGATATCGCGTCCTTTCGCTCCTCAACCGTCATCTCGTCAACGACGCGGCGCGTGAAGAGCATATAGATCGAGACATTGAGCGAAATAAATACGGCGGCGATCAAAACGATCATCGCGACGGCGGTGCTTTTCTTTATGCGGTCCATGATATCACCAAAGCTCCGTTGCGATATACGTTATGATCGAGCAGTTATTGTATTCGTAGGCCGTGTATATCACGAGCGCCGCCGTCAGGGCGACGCCGAGCGCGACGACTGCCGACAGCAGGATATAGAATGTGCGCTCCTTCATATCCGCGCCTCACATAAAGAAGATGGCGGCTATATAGATCGTCGCCAGCCACAAAATGACGAGCAAGGTGACCGCAAAGCAAACCGACGAGGCGATCAGCATCGCGAGCCAAACGCGCTTTTTTCTCGTGAGCGCGCCTATATCGGCGTCGGCGCCGCCCGCAGCGCATGCCTTCGACGCGCGGCAGAAAAATACGAGGCTCACGATAAAGAACGCGACAGATGCGGCGGCGGGGATCGTACATACGAGCCAAACGAGTCCCTCCATAATGCTTTCCGGTCCCTTATCTTGCCGTCAGAGAGCCCTTGATATCGACCTCCTCGGCGTCCTCCCACAGCTTTTCGAGCCTGTACGTCGAGCGGTTCTCCTCATTGAAGATGTGAACGATGACGGAGTGATAGTCCATGCAGATCCAGTTTGCCTCGGGCAGCCCCTCGATGTGGCCGGGCTTCATTCCCGCCTCACCGATGAGGTATTCGACCTCGCCCGCGAGCGAGCGGATCTGCGTCGTGCTCGAGCCCGTGCAGATGACGAAATAATCGGCGATTATCGTCTTTTCCGTCACGTGGAGCAGCCTGATGTCTCCGGCGAGCTTGTCGTCAAGGATCTTGACGATAGACCTTGCGAGTGCTTCCGGGGTGCTGATGTCGAGAGCTTTCTTTTCCTCGTTGTTTTCCATTTTCGTTGCCGTTCCTTTCTTTTTCGTTTTATATTTTCGCTTTTAATTTCTCGGTATTTCGAGCGGGTCGTCATATAGCTCGCCCGCGCTGTGGCCCCTGTCTGTCATCGACCCTGCGGGGCTGTAATATATCCGCTCGGACGCCTCGTCTCCGTGGACGTACATGACGCGGTCGCGGTCAAAACCTTCCCCGCCGAGCGCGGTATCGAACACGTTCAGGTATTCGTTCAGGAGCGATATCGTATCGTCGCGGTAGAGGACGTACACAGATGCATTGCCGACCATCGCGGGCTCGCCCGGCAATGTCGCCATTGTAACGTCTGACAGCTCGACCGACAGCGCCGACTTCGCAAAATAGATGAAATCCGCCGCCCCGATGTTCGTGCGTATATTGGAGAGGACGACGCCCGATATGTCCGCGACCGTTCCGATATTGAAGTTATCCTTCACCTGTGCCAAAAGCGCCGCGGCAAAATTCTTCAGCGCGTCCTGCCGCCCGATATCCTGCTGCACGTATCCCTTGCGGTAGCGGACGAACTGCATCGCGTGCTCGCCGTCAAGGTGCTGATATCCGGCTTTTATATCGATATAAAGGTCCTGATACGGGTCCTCATAGAACATATCCTCGGGGATATCGAGCCAGACGCCGCCGACGGCGTCGATTATATTGACGAACCCGTCAAGGTCCAGCACGGCCGTATAATTGACGCGGACGCCGAAGTTCTTTTCGATCATCGCGGCGAGCCGGGACACCGCCGTCTTTGACGGGTCGCCGTCGCCTGAGGCGACCGCCTTGTTGAAATATGCGGCGTAATATGAGTTGATCCTCACGACCGTTGTGACCTCGTCCGTCTTCACATATGTGTCGCGCGGTATCTGCACGACGCTTATGCGCCCGGCGCCGACGTCATACGAAACGATCATCATTATGTCCGTGCTGCGCGAGACGCGGTCGAGCCCGACGACGAGAAAATTATACCTCCCGCGCCGCTGTTCGAGCCCGGCAAACGCGCCGCCGTTCTGCGTGCCGCCCGCGTCTGGCGCGTTTACGTTCGCGTCCGGGTCCGGGCTGTAAAACTTCAAAAAAGCGTATGCCGCGAGCACGGCGGCGAAGATGACGAGCAGGAGCACGCGCACCGCGCGCGCCGATCTGTTTTCCTTTGTGGGTTCCGTATTCCTATCGTTTTCGGGCATCGGTCTATTCTTCTCTAAGGTTTAAAAGCTCGCCGCCGTTTTCAAAATATGAAAGCGCGGACAGCGTCGTCTCGTCAAGCTCCATGTTATTTTTGCGCACGTATTCAACCGTCTGCCGCATCGCGCGGATCGTGCCCATGCGCAGCGCCTCGACCGCGTCCTCACGGGTGGCTGCCGCGTCAAACTGCGCGTGGAATGCGGCGCGGGTGCTCTTGCAGCTTTCATGCACCCTTGTCGGCTCGATATAGTCGGCAAGGAAGATGATCGCCTCAAATACCGTCATTCCCCGCCGCCCGGTCGAGTGAAACGCGACCGCGGAAAGAATGTCCGCCTTTGCAAATTCGGGGAAATGCGCCTTTATCATCGCCGCTCCCGCTGGCGCGTGTGCCACCTCGCCGACAGGGGCCTCTCCCAAACTAATTATACCAAACTCGCGGATATAATTCAACTGGTTTTCATAACTTAATTTTTTCGCTATGTCGTGCAGCAGCGCCGCCGCGCGCACCTCTCCCACCCTCTCCGGCAGGGCGCGCGCGGCGATGTACGCCGCCTCCCCCTCGACCGAGAGCGTGTGCAAATAGCGCTTTTCCGAAAGATACGGACGGACGCGCGCCCGCAGACTCAAAAGCACGTCCTCCGTGTAATCAATCATGACCGTAAAGCCCCGCTTTCTTTATATATCCGAGCACCGCCGGCGAAACTATGTCATCAACCGGGTCGCCGCGCCGTATCGCCGCGCGCACCTCCGTGGACGACATCTCAAGCGGCGCTATCGGGAGCCTGTCGACGGCGGCGCCGTACTCACTTTCATAGTATGCGCGCTTTTCGGCGCATATCCCCCCGTCACCGAGCTCTCGGCTCGCGTAAACGATATGCGAGAGCGAAAAAACCGTTTCGGGCTCGCGCCATTTGTCGAGCGAGAGGAACATGTCCGTCCCCATCAAGAGATAAACGCCGTGCTCGCCGGAAAGGCCGTATATGCCGTAGAGCTCGCGGAGCGTGTCCGCCGTGTAGCTGACGCCGCCGCGGTCGAGCTCGAGCCTTGAGACCTCGGCGTGTCCGCCGCGGCAGAGCGGCTCGAACGCGAGGCGCGCCATCTCGTACCGGTGGCGCGGGTCGTCATACGGCGAGGACGCTTTGTGCGGCGGAACGAATGTCGGCATTATCAAAAGAATATCCGGCAGAAATTCGGAAAGAAAAGCTGCCGCCGCGCGGTAGTGACCGAGGTGCGGCGGCGAAAAAGTCCCGCCGTACAGCCCTATTTTCATAGCTCGATCTTGTCCTTTTTCGTCTCGCTGCGGCGATAAAGGATAAATCTCGAGCCGACGACGGAGACGACCGCCGAGTTTGTTCTGTCTGCTATCACCTCGGACGCCTCGCGGCTCGTATAGGGGCAGTTGTCGAGTACGCGCAGCTTTATGAGCTCGCGCGCTTCGAGCGCGTTCCCGACCTGGAAGACGGTCTCGTCCGAGATGCCGTCCTTCCCTATCTGAAATATCGTATCGTAATCATTCGCCATCGAGCGGAGCCTTGCCCGCTGTTTTCCCGTCAGCTCAAGCTTCATTTTTCTTCGATCTCCTTAAGTATGGGTGAGATAAGCTCCGCGAATTTTCGGAGCGCGATCCCCCTGTGGCTCACCTTGTCCTTGTCCTCGGGGGAAAGCTCGCCGAACGTGCACCCCTCCTCCTCGCGGTAAAAGAGCGGGTCGTACCCGAAGCCGCCGTCCCCGTGGTATTCGCGGAGAATGCGCCCATGGCATTCCCCCTCGGCGACGACGGGCGGAATGCCGTATTTCTCCGGGAAGACACACGCTATCGCGCACGCGTAGTGCGCGCCGCGCTCGCCGTCCGACACGTCGCGGAGCTCGCGGAGCAGCTTCTCATTGTTTTCGGCGTCGCCGCCGCCCGAATAGCGCGCGGAATAGACGCCCGGCCTGCCGCCGAGCGCGTCGACGCAGATACCGGAGTCATCGGCGATGCCGATGTATCCGAGGCCTGCCGGGACGGACGCCTTTATGACCGCGTTTTCGCGGAACGTCGCCCCGTCCTCGACAATGTCTCCCGAGAATCCGATGTCGGAGAGCGACAGTATCTCCGCCCCTGGCGCTACCTCGCAGAGAATGCGCCGCATCTCGACTATCTTCTTTTTGTTGTTGCTCGCCAAAACAAGCCGCATATCATTATTCCTCAAACAGCGCGCGGGCGAAATCCCGGTTGTCGAACGGCTCCATGTCGTCTATCCCCTCGCCGACGCCGATATATTTGACCGGTATGCCGAGCTCCGATTTGATCGAGATCACGATGCCGCCCTTGGCGGTCCCGTCGAGCTTTGTCAGGATGAGCCCCGTTATCTCGGCGGCGTTCTTGAATTCCTTTGCCTGAACGACTGCGTTCTGCCCCGTTGTCGCGTCGAGGACGAGCAGCGTTTCCCGCGCCGCGTCCGGCAGCTCGCGCGAGATGACGCGGTTTATCTTCGAGAGCTCGTCCATGAGGTTTTTCTTGTTGTGGAGCCTCCCCGCCGTGTCAACGATCAGAACGTCCGCGCCGCGCCGCTTAGCTGCCGCCGCCGCGTCAAAGACGACCGCCGCAGGGTCGCTGCCCTCGCTTTGGCGAATGAGCGTGGCGCCGGAGCGCTCGCACCAGACGGCAAGCTGATCCGCCGCCGCGGCGCGGAACGTGTCCGCCGCCGCAACGATAACTTTTTTGCCCCGCCTCACAAGGTCGGCGGATATCTTCCCTATCGACGTCGTCTTTCCGACGCCGTTGACGCCTATCACGAGTATGACGGACGGCGTCGTCGACAGATCGAGCGGCTCGCCCTCTCCGATCATGTCGGCGATTATGTCATAGAGCGCCGCCCTCGCATCTGCGGCGTCCGTCAGCCTCTGCTCCTTGATGCGCGCCCGCAGCGCCTCAAGAATGGCCTCCGTCGTCTCGACGCCGACGTCCGCCATTATAAGCGACTCCTCGAGCTCGTCGAGCATATCCTCATCTATCCTGACAAAGCTCTGCATGACGCGGTCGATCCCGCCCATGATCGCTTTCTTCGTCTTGCCTATACCGGCCTTCAGTTTTTCGTAAAATCCCATTTTGTTTCCTTTTTTAAATCGTTATACCGCCGAATCCGACGTGTACTTTTCCTTTGCCTCCATGTCGGAGGGGTCGAGCGTCAGCACGCGGGAGATGCCGTGCCGCGGCATCGTTATGCCGTAGAGCGAATCCGCAGTCTCCATCGTCCCGCGCCTGTGCGTGATGATGACGAACTGCATCTTTTCCGAGTACCGCTTCACATATGCTGCGAACCTGTCGACGTTGACCTCGTCGAGCGCGGACTCGATCTCGTCGAATATGCAGAACGGCGTCGGGTTGACATATATCATCGCGAACAGGAGCGCTATCGCGACAAACGCCTGCTCGCCTCCGGACAAGAGCGAAAGATTCTTTATCACCTTTCCGGGAGGCGCCGCCTTTATCTCGATGCCGCTCGTCAAGACGTTTTCCGGGTCGACGAGGTAGAGCTCCGCCTCGCCCCCGCCGAACAGCTCGCGGAACACCTCGCCGAACCGCTCGTTTATCTTGACAAACGCCTCGGTAAAGCTCTTTTCCATGTCGCGCTCGAGCCCTTCGATTATCGCGGTCAGCTCGTCCTTCGCGGCGGTGAGGTCCGCCATCTGGCGGGAGAGGTACTCGTACCGCTCGCTGACCTCCTTATATTCGTCTATCGCACCGACGTTCACGGAACCGAGCGCGCGCAGCTTGTTTTTGCACTCGGTCACCTCCGCCCTGACCTCGCCCTTGTTTTTATCCGTCACCGCCGGGTACCCGAGCTCCGCCGCCTGTTCCTCCGCGGCGGTCAGCGTCAGCTCGTATTCGTCCCAAAGGTGGGCGACCATCTTTTCGTATTCCGCCGTGACCGCGAGCTTTTTCTGCTCGTTTTTCATGTGCGTGCGGACGACGGTTTCCTTCTCGTCCGTCTTCTCGCGTATCTTTCGGCGCAGCTCGACCTGCCGCGCCTCATATTCCATGCCGCCGGATTCGAGCCTTGCGCGCTCGTCCTCGGCGGCGGAGAGCTCCGTCTCCGTCTTTTCGTGCGCCGCTCTGTTTTCCGCCTCGGCAGCCTCGAGCATATCGATGTGCTCGGTCAGCTCGAGCGTGCGCTTCTCGTACCGGGCGCGCAGCTCGCGGTATTCCCCGCACCTCTGCGCACGCTCCTCGCCGAGTGCCTTTGCGGACTCGATCTCCGCGTCTCTGCGGGCAAGCTCCACCATCGCCTCGGACACGGCTGCAGACACCTCGTCGCGCCTGTCCTCGGCGCCGTTCCTCTCGATATCGAGCGCCTCCCGCGCCTCCTTGATCTTTTTGACCGCGAGCTCCGCCTCGCGGCTCGCGTCTTTCAGCGCCTGCATGTCCGTCTCGTACCGGCCGGACAGCGTCTGCCTCGCCTCATAGTCGGCGCGGAGCTGTTCTATCAGCGACACCGTCGCGTCATACTGCGCCGATGCCGTGTCGCGTGAGGACATGGCGGCGCGCATCATCGTGTCCATCATGTCGCGCCGCGCCCGCTCGCCGTCAAGCTCGTTTTTATGCGCCGCGCGCTTCTTCGAAGTCTCCTCTATTTCGGCGGATAGCCGCTCCGCCTCGCGGTCGCGCAGCGACTTTTCCGCCCGCAGCGACTTTATCTCACCGGCGCGCGTCAGCATTCCGCTGTCCTTCCGCGCCGAGCCGCCCGTGAACGAGCCGCCCGCGTTTATCTGCTGGCCGTCGAGCGTAACCGCGCGGAGCCTGTACCCGCTCGCGCGCGCCGCCTCCGTCGCGTGGTCGAGGTCGTCGAACACGCACGTCCTGCCGAGCAGATAGCGGATAACGCCGTCATAGAGCTTTTCGTAGCCGATAAGGTCGGCGGCAACGCCTATATATCCCGGCTTTCCGGCTGCCTCCCGTATCTCGCGGCCCGGCTCCTGCGCCTTCACCGCAGACACCGGATAAAACGTCGCCCGCCCGGCGCCGCCGCGCTGAAGATATCTTATCGCCGCCTTTGCCGTCGCCTCATCGTCTACAACGATGTTCTGTAAATTGGCGCCGAGCGCCGTCTCTATCGCCGTCACGTACTCCTGCGGGACCGAGATGATCCGGGAAACGGGCCCGTATACCTTTCCGGTCACGGCGCCGCTCGCGGCGCCGTCCATAACGTACTTGACCGATCTGCCGTACCCCTCAAAATTTTCCTCGAGGCGGACGAGCGCGTCTATCCTGTGCGCGAGCGCCTCAGCCGCCGCGCGCACCGTGTTCAGCGCGCCCATTTTCTCGCTGAGGACCTCATCGTCCTCGGCGAGCTTTTCCTCCGCCGCAGAAATTATCGCCGCCGATTTTCCGATACCGGCCTCAAATTCGGCGACGGACTCCGCGTCCTCGTCCGCTTTTCTCTTATATTCCTTCGCGGACGCCTCATATTTGGCGATCTCGTCCGAAACGGACGCGTTTTTCGCCGCGTCCTCCCTGACCGTGCCGGAGAGGACATTCAGCCTGACCTTGCAGTCAACGCTCTTTTCCTCGAGCCCGCGCTGCTCGGCGAGCATCACCTCGAGCCTCGCCGTCATCTCCGAAAGCTCACCTTCAATTGCGGCGAGAGAGGCGCGCTTTTCTTCAAGCGCGCACCGCGCGCCTTCCTGCGCGTATTTTGCCGCCTCGAGCGTCCTTTCGGCCTCCGCCTCCGCGCTCTCCGCCTCCGCTATCAGCCCCGACGCCGCCTCGGCGTTCTTTGTGTACTCCTCTTTCTGTGCGCCGCTCCGCTCAAGATCCGTTTTCATGGACTGAAATTCGCCGTCGAGCCTTGCGAGCTCCGATGAAAGCGCACGTATCGTTTCATAAACGCGCTCCGATGACGCCTTATTTTTCTGTGACGATTCCGAAAGGCGCTCGCTCTGCGCCTCAAGACTGTCTATCGTGTCCGTTATCATTTCGAGCGCGTGCTCGGACAGCGTGAATTCATTGTCCGCGCGCTGCTGCTCATCGTGCAGGCGGCGGCTGTCGAATATCGACAGCATGATGTCTGCGCGGCGGCGCCGCTCATACAGGTCGAGATATTTTCTGGCGCGCTCCGCCTCGCGTTCGAGCGGGCCGACGCGCCCTTCAAGCTCCGATATTATGTCGCCGACGCGGACCATGTTCTCTTCGGACGCCAAAAGCTGCCGCTCCGCGTCCTGCCGCTTGTGCCTGTACTTCGAGATGCCCGCCGCCTCGTCAAAGACGCCGCGCCGCTCCTCGCTCTTGCGCGAAATGATCTCCGCGATGCGCCCCTGACCGATGACGGAATACCCCTCACGGCCGATCCCCGTGTTCATGAACAGCTCGTTTATGTCGCGCAGCCTGACGGGGCGCTTGTTTATAAAGTATTCGCTCTCGCCCGCCTTATAGTAGCGGCGCGTCACCGTCACCTCGTCATACGGCAGGTCGATCTTTCCGTTCTCGTCCGTATTCTCGAATGTGACGGACACCTCCGCGTACCCCATCGGGTTGCGCCCGTCGGCGCCTGCGAATATGACGTCCTCCATCTTCGCTCCGCGAATGTTTTTGCTCGATATCTCGCCGAGCACCCAGCGCATCGCGTCCGTTATGTTCGATTTGCCGCTTCCGTTCGGTCCCACGATGACGGTCGCACCGTGATTGAACTCGATCTTCGTCCTGTCCGGGAACGATTTGAAGCCCTGCATTTCAAGTGATTTTAAGTACACGTTATTTTTTCCTTCAGTTTGTCACTATCTTTATCGCATATCCGGAAAGCGCGCCGTCCTCGCGGAAGCGAAGCTTTCCCGGCTTATATTCCGAATTTATCGCCGCCCTGTTGCAGCCGCGGTTTCCCGCCGCCTTTGAGACGGCGCCGCGCGGCACGAACACCGTCATCTCCCGGCCGCAGACGTCGCGGTCGGAGAGAGCGGTCTTTATCCGCTTTAAAAACAGGCGCGACGCCGAAAGCTCGCCTATGGCGGCGTGATTCGGCCCCGCCTCATATTCGCCGTTGTGCAGATTCTCACTGTCACAGAGGCCGACGCGCAAAACCTTCACTCCCGCGCCGTCGAAAATATCGAGCACCGCCGCCGTCCGTTCGACAGCCTCCCCGACGGAAAGCGGCGCGTATTCGCCGCGCCTCATCATTTCGGAAAGAGCGGTTCCGCGGAAAACTATCGTCGGGTAGACCCTTGCCTCGCGGCAGCCGCAGTCCGCTATGAACCGCGCGCATTCAAGCTCGTCCTCGAGCGTCGCGCCCGGCAGGCCGACCATCATCTGCCCGCCGACGGTGTACCCGCGCCGGGACAAAAGCTCGCACGCGCGGCGCGAATCCTCTCTTTTATGTCCGCGCTCGGAGAGCATAAGGACGCTGTCCGACGCGGACTGTATGCCGAGCTCGACCGTCCCGAAGGTGTAGCGGTCAAGGATATCGAGTATCTCGTCGCTTATATAGTCCGGCCGCGTCGAGCAGCGTATGCGCGAGACGCGCCCGGAGGCGACATATCGCTCCGCGCGGTCGAGCAGCTCGACCATAAGCGCCCTGTCTATGCCCGTGAAGGAGCCGCCGAAAAAGGCGATCTCGCAGTCGTCCTCCGGTGAGACGGTGGACAGCGCGCCCTCGATGATTCCGTCAAGGTCGGCGGGGTCAAATCCGCAGGCGCCCGAGATCGTCCTTTGATTGCAGAAAACGCACGTATGCGGGCACCCGAGGTGCGGTATGAATACGGGGATATTGACGTGCCTCACCCTTCATCAACTCCAAACAGTCGCAGCGCCTCCTTCGCGGCGGCCTGCTCCGCCGCGCGCTTTGAGCGGCCCTTTCCGTGGCCGATGACGTTGCTGTTCAGCCGCGCCTCGACCGTGAACGTCTTCGCATGCGCGGGGCCCTCCTCGCCGATGACGGCGTATTCGAGCAGCTCGCCGTCCGCCTGCTGTATCACCTGCTGCAAAAGCGTCTTATAGTCAAAATAATCCGTCGAGCTGCCGAGCCGCTCGAGCTCGTCCTTCACGTAGGGGAGGATAAACGCGGCGACGGCTCCCTTTCCGTCTCCGCCGGAGGTTTCGTCGTCGATATAGACTGCGGCGATCAGCGCCTCGTATGCGTCCGATATGATGGACTTGCGGTGCCGCCCGTCTCCCCGGTCCTCGCCCCTGCCGAGGTATAAAAACTCGCCGAGCCCTATCTTCTCGGCATATTTCGCGAGCGCCCCCTCACAGACAAGGGACGCGCGTATGCGCGTCAGCTCGCCCTCCTGCTTGCTTTTATAGCTTTTGAAGAGGTATTCGCTGACGACGAGCGAAAGTATCGAGTCTCCGAAGAATTCGAGCCTTTCGTTGCACGCGCCGCTCCCGCGGTTCTCATTCGAATACGATGAGTGCGTCATCGCGCGCACGGCGAGCTCCTTATCGGCAAATTTATATCCTATACGTTCCTCAAGCACCTCTATCGGGAGCGGATAATCCGTCACGGTCGAAGTCCTCCTTTATTTTTTTACTGTTCCGCACCTTCCGCGCCGGAGAAGTCGGCTCCGAGCCTGTCAAGCTCGGCTGTCATCTTTCCGATGACGTCAAGCTCGACGCATCTGACAGCGCCGAGTATCGCATTATATATCGCGCGTGCGTTCGAGCTGCCGTGCGCCTTGAAAACGGGCTTGTCAAGTCCGAGCAGCGGCGCGCCGCCGTGCTCCGACGAATCAAGCGAATGCTTCATCTCGCGCAGTTTAGGCTTGACGATCATATATGAAAGCCCCGCGAGCGCGCCGGAAGAATATATCTCGCGCAGCTTGCCGAACATGAATTTTCCCATGCCCTCGCACAGCTTTAAAACGACGTTCCCCGTGAATCCGTCGCATACGATGACGTCGCACGGACCGAACGGGATCTCGCGCGCCTCTATGTTGCCGACGAAATTAAGCCCCGAACCGGAGAGCAGATGATACGCCTCGACGCTCATCTCGTTCCCCTTGCACTCCTCGGTCCCGTTGTTCAGAAGGCCGATCCTTGGGTTTTCAATACCGAAGACCGTCTTCATGTACGCCGAGCCGACGACCGCCCACTGATAAAGATACTCGGGCTTCGCCGTCGGGTTCGCGCCGGAATCCATCAGGAGCGTAGGCTGGGAAAACGGCATCAGCACAGCTATCCCGGGGCGGCGCACGCCCGCGAGCCTGCCGACAAAGAGAGAGCTGCCCATGTGGAGCGCGCCCGTGCTGCCGGCGGAGACGAACGCGTCGCCGACGGCGCCGTACTTATTGCGCTTGTTGTCGGTCAGCATCTTCAGCCCAACCGCCATCGAGCACTCCTTTTTGCTCTTCGCCATCAGCATCGGGGATTCTTCCATCGTTATGGCAAGATCGGTGTGAACGATGTCTATGCCGTCGAGAGAGACGCCCGCTGCCTTCGCCGCCGCGTTTATCTTCTCCGTGTCGCCGACGAGCGTGAGCTGCGCTTTTCCTGAGAGCTCGTCCCTCGCCATAGCCGCGCCTTCAACGACCGCGCCCGGCGCGTTGTCGCCGCCCATAGCGTCGATAATGATCCTCATATCAGTCCCTCCTCTTTCATTTTGTCTATTGCCTCGAGCGCGCGGCGCGCGTATTCCTCGCCCCTTGCTCGCTTGCCGCCGCGAACCTTTTTGCCGAGCGGCGCTATTATCCCGAAGTTTGCGTTCATCGGCTGGAAATTGCCCGAGAGCCCGCCATTTGAAACGTATGCTCCCATCGCGCCCGTCATCGTCTCTTCCGGGAAAAAGAGCTCGTCCTCACCCAAAGCTCGCCGCGCCGCGTTTATCCCGGCATACAGCCCGGACGCGGCGCTCTCGACATAGCCTTCAACGCCCGTCATCTGCCCGGCAAAATAGATGTTCGGGCGGGACACGAGCGAATACGTGCGGGAGAGCAGCCCAGGCGAATTTATATATGTATTCCTGTGCATGACGCCGTATCTCAGGAATTCCGCATCTTCAAGCCCCGGTATCATGCCGAACACGCGCCGCTGCTCGGGGAACGCAAGGTGCGTCTGGAACCCGACGAGGTTATACATCGACCCCGCCGCGTCCTCGCGGCGGAGCTGGACGACCGCGTATGCCTCGCGCCCCGTCCTCGGGTCGGGGAGGCCGACCGGCTTCATCGGGCCGAAGCGGAGCGTGTCCCGCCCGCGCGCCGCCATGACTTCGACGGGCATGCACCCCTCGAATACGTTAATATCGCCGTCGTCCCCGTGCAGCTCCGCGACTCTCGCGGTGACGAGCGCGTCATAAAACGCATCGTATTCTTCCCTCGTCATCGGGCAGTTGAGGTAGTCGGACGGCTCGCCGCGCCCGTAGCGCGATGCGAAATATGCCCGGTCATAGTTTACGGTCCCGCCGTCGACTATCGGCGCTGCCGCGTCAAAAAAGTGCAGCCCCGCGCGGCCGAGCGTCTCCTCTATCGAGCGCGAGAGCGCGTCCGTTGTGAGCGGGCCCGTCGCGATAACGGTGAGGACGCCGTCGTCCGGCACCTCCGTCACCTCGCGCTCGTAAACGGTGATAAGTTCGTTTGAACGGATCTTTTCGGTTATATATTTTGAAAACTCGTGCCTGTCCACGGCGAGCGCAGACCCCGCGGGGACGCGCGTTTTGTCCGCGGCCTCCATTATGAGCGAGGACGCGCGCCGCATCTCCTCCTTAAGAAGGCCGACGGCGTTCGAAGTCTCGTTTGAGCGCAGCGAATTTGAGCAGACGAGCTCCGACATATAGTCGGTTTTGTGCGCGGGCGTTCGCGCGCCCGGCTTCATCTCGTAAAGCTCGACGCGGACGCCGCGCCTTGCCGCCTGCCACGCCGCCTCGCACCCCGCGAGCCCCGCTCCGATAACGCGAACGGGGTTCACTTTTCCTCGTCCTCCGCCTCGCGCTTATAGCCGCACCCCTCTGTCTTGCAGATGAGGAGCTGCTTGCCCTTTTTGTGATAGAGCATTCCGCCGCACTTCGGGCATTTTTCCGCCGTTGGTCTGTCCCATGACGAAAAGTCGCACTCGGGATAGCGAACGCAGCTGTAAAACATCGACTTGTTCCGCCCCCACTTTGTCAGGATATCCGAACCGCACTTCGGGCACGGGACGTCTATCTTCTGCCCGTAAGGGCGCGTGTACTTGCATGTCGGATAATTTGCGCACGCATAGAAATATCCGTATCTGCCGTGGCGAAGGACCATGTCGCCGCCGCATTCCTCGCACTTCAAATCTATCGCCGGGGCGGGTTCCGCAGGCGCCGGGGCGGGCTCCGCCTTTTCGAGCGGCTTTGTGTTCTTGCATTCGGGATAATTCGGGCAAGCCGCGAACTTCCCGTACCGCCCGGTCTTTACGACCATGCGCGCGCCGCACTTCTCGCAGATAAGGTCCGTCTCCTCCGGCGGCACGTCCATTTTCACCGACGATTTGTTGGCGCGCTCGAGCTCCGCCGAAAATCCGGTGTAGAACTCGCCGAGCACCGTTTCCATCGTGCGCTCCCCTTCCTCGATCTCGTCAAGGCGCGTCTCCATCGTCGCCGTGAACTGGCAGTCGACAATGTCGGGGAAGCTCTCCTTCATGAGCTTCGTCGTCGTCTCTCCGAGCGGCGTCGGCAAAAGCGACTTTCCCTGCCGCGTCACATATCCGCGCTGCGTGATCGTCGGGACTATCATCGGGAACGTGCTCGGCCTGCCGATGCCGAGCTCTTCAAGATATTTGATGAGCGACGCCTCCGTATACCTTGCCGGCGGCTCCGTATAGTGCTGCTCCGGTACAACGTCATTCGTAACCATTCTGTCGCCCTCCTCGATGAGCGGAAGGACGTTTTCGCGCTCGTCGTCCGCGTGCTCGTCGTCCGTCGATTCCTCGTAAACGGCGAGGAAGCCCGGGAACCGGACCGTGCTGCCGTTCGCGCGGTAAATGTAATCGCCCGAGGCGAAGCTGACGGAAACGGCGGCGATCTCAGCCGACGCCATCTGGCTCGCAACAAAGCGGTTCCAGATCAGCTTATAGAGCCTGTACTGGTCGACGGACAGCATACGGCGTATCTTTGTCGGCTCGAGCTTCATGCTCGCCGGGCGTATCGCCTCGTGCGCGTCCTGTGCGCCCGCCCTCGTCTTATACTGGCGGGGCGACGGCGGCGCGTACTTCGCGCCGTATTTTTCGTTGATGTATGAGAGCGCCTCTCCCTGCGCCTCGGTCGAAACGCGGACGGAGTCCGTTCTCATATACGTGATAAGACCCTGCACGCCGCCGAACTCTGGGCCGAGATCGACGCCCTCATACAGCTCCTGCGCCGCGCGCATCGTGCGCCCGGACTGGAAATTCAGCTTGCGGGACGCCTCCTGCTGGAGCGTCGACGTCGTAAACGGCGGGGACGGCTGGCGCTGCTTTGTCGTATGCTTTACCTCTGTCGCGGTGAATCCCGCTTTCTTCGAGGCGTCCACGACCGCCTGCGCCTCATCGCCGTTCGAGAGCGCGATCTTCCCGTTTTTGTCGCCCCAGAAGCGCGCCTTTACGGGTTCGCCCTGCGGGGATTCGAGCAGCGCGTCAACGGTCCAGTATTCCTCCGGGACAAACGCGCGTATCTCGTCCTCGCGGTCAACGATTATCCGCGTCGCGACGGACTGGACGCGCCCGGCGGAAAGCCCGCTCCTGACCGTGCTCCAAAGGTACGGCGAGAGCTTATATCCGACGATGCGGTCGAGGATCCTTCGCGCCTGCTGCGCGTTGACAAGGCCCATGTCGAGCGGCCTCGGGTGCTTGATCGATTCGCGCACGACATTCTTCGTTATCTCGTTGAATGTGACGCGCTGCTTCCCGTCGAGCGGAATGCCGAGCGCGACGGAAAGGTGCCATGCTATCGCCTCTCCCTCGCGGTCGGGGTCCGTCGCGAGCAGGACGCGGTCCGCGTTCTTCACCTCGCGGCGCAGCTCCTTGATAAGGTCGCCCTTGCCGCGGATATTTATATATTTCGGCTTGAAGTCGTCCTCGATATCGACGCCAAGCGTGCTCTTGGGCAGGTCCCTGACGTGTCCCTTGGACGCGACGACCTTATAGCTCGAGCCGAGATACCCTTTTACGGTTTTCGCCTTCGTCGGCGACTCCATGATTATAAGTGTTGACATATTTACCCTTGTTTCTATATAAATTTTGAATGTTTCCGATGTTTATGTTCCGCGCCTGTATCTGCCGCCGGGCAGCGCCGTGACGCAGCCGGACAGCTCAAGCAGCGTCAGCGCGCTCATTATCTCCGGCAGCGATATTCCGCACGCGGCTATCTCGTCCGGCGTTATCTCCCCGTCTCCCATAGCGTCAAAGACGGCGAGCTGAGAACCGGTGAGCGTTTCCCTCACGGCGGCGACGTCGATCTTGGCGGGCGCCGCCTCCGGCTCGCGTATTTGTCTGTCTGCCTCGAACGAGAACGAGCCGTCCCTGTCCTTTTTCTTCTCCGACATGTGCTCGCGCGTTTCCTTTTTCGCGCGCTTTTCGGCGCGCCGGTCGTCGCGGCTCAGGCGGGACGCTATCAATCGCCTTGATGCCGATTCATGTCCGGAGCCGACGGAGGGGTCTCTCTCCGCGTCCAGCGCCGCGTCAACATTTATCCTATGCGGATAAACGAACTCATATACGCCGAGGATATCGGCGGCCGAGGTGACGGCGCGCGCACCGTTCTTGATGAGCTCGTTGCAGCCCGCGCTGTTCTCCCTGCCGACCTCGCCCGGCACGGCGAACAGGTCGCGCCCCTGGGAGACGGCCGTGGACGCCGTTATGAGCGCCCCGCTGTGGAGCGGCGCCTCGACGACGAGCGTTCCCTGCGAAAGCCCGCTGATTATGCGGTTGCGGACCGGAAAATGCTCGCCCAAAGGCGCGGTCCCGGGCGGGTATTCGGTGATTATCATACCGCCCCTTTCGATGTGCCCGGCGAGCACCTTGTGCTGGCGCGGATATATAACGTCTATTCCGCTGCCGAGCACGGCAACGGTCGGCGCATGTGCGTCAAGCGCGCCGTTTGCCGCCATCGAGTCACAGCCGAGCGCCATGCCTGAAACGATGACGGCGCCGCCGCACGCGAGCGCATACGACAGGCGGTACGCCTGCCGCTCGCCGTATTCCGTCATGCTCCGCGTCCCGACGACGGAGATGCACACCGCGTCGTTCAGATCGAGAAGGTTCCCGCGGACATACAGGACGACGGGCGGGTTTTTCAGCGTCTTCAGCCGCCTCGGATATATTTTATCGCCGTAGGTGAGTATTCCCCAGCCGTCGCGCAGGCACTCTGCCATGATCCTTTCTGCCGTCTTCGTGCTCTTATCGGACAATGCGTATACCGTCCCGCGGTCGATGCCTTCGACCTCGGCGAGGCGCTCCGGCGTCGCCTCATAGATCTCGCGCAGAGTTGAAAATGACGCGAAAAGCTGATTATAAACCTTGCTGCCAGCGCCGCACGCGAGCGACAGCCAAACCCATAACAGGCGATCCGACAAGACCATATCCACCTCCGCTTTTATTTTTTATGTTTCCCGTTTACAGCTCCGTGCTCTTGTACATCTCCCACATTATAACGGCGGCGGCCGCCGCAGCGTTGAGCGATTCCTGCCCCTCCGCCATCGGGATACGGACGCTCCCCGTCACACTCTCCATGACCTCGGCGCTGATGCCGTGCCCTTCGTTTCCGATAACGATGACGTCGCCGCGCCGGAACTCAAATTTTCCGAGGACGTCCGCGCCCTCGCGCGGCGTCGCCGCGATTATGCGGTGTCCGCGCGCACCGAGCATTCGGCACGCCTCCGCGGCGCTGTCCGTATAGAGCGCGCCCATGTGCAGCGCCGCCCCCATTGAGGCGCGCATGACGCGCCTGCCGTATATATCGGCGCACCCCCGCCCGCAGATCACGCGGTCTATGCCGAATGAGCGCGCCGAGCGCAGCAGAGCCCCGAAATTCTCCGGGTTCTGCACGCCGTCAAGCAGGACGGCGCCGCCGTCATACGCGGCATCGCTCTCGGTAAAATCGCGACGGACGGAATCCGAATACCGCACGGCAGAGACGACGCCCTCCGGCGCGCGCTCATCAGTCACGCGCTCGAATGCCGGGCCCGACAGCACGTATATCCTCCCGCATATACGGCGGAGCATATCAAGATACTTCGCCTCCGCTCCTTCCGACAAGAGGATATATTCGACCGTCAGCCCGGAGGCGCCCGCCTCCTCTGCTAACTTTACCCCGTCAAGGAGAAAAAGCCCCTCCTCATCGCGGTATTTTTTGTCCGCCAGCTTTGCCGCCCCGGCAACCGTCGGGTTCTGGCGGCTGGCTATCCTTGTGACCGTGCCGGTCAAGTCTTCTGCTCCGTACATTTTTAAGCTTTCATATATAGCACAAAAAACCGGGGTGACCGGTTTTTTGGAGCGATATTACTCTTTAAAGCGCTGCCTTTGCACGCTCTACGACTGCGGCGAAAGCGTCGCGGTCCGATATTGCGAGCTCAGAGAGCATCTTGCGGTTGAGGTCGATGCCCGCGAGCTTGAGGCCGTGCATGAACGTCGAATAATTCATGCCGTAGGGCTTGACAGCCGCCGATATACGCGTGATCCAGAGCGAACGGAAGTCGCGCTTTTTCTGTTTTCTGCCGATAAACGCATAGTTGCCGCTCTTCATGACGGCTTCTTTCGCCATCTTGAAGTGCTTGCTCTTCGCACCCCAGTAACCCTTTGCACTCTTTAAAACTTTATTTCTTCTCTTGCGCGTCATCATCGCGCCCTTAACTCTTGCCATCTTTGATGTTCCTCCGTAAAATTACCGTCGTTTCAGATCACTTGATGATCATGCGCCTGACGTTGCGAGCCTGTGCCTCGGACATGATCGCGCCGGAGCGAAGATGTCTCTTGCGTTTCGTATCCTTCTTGCCGAGCTTGTGGCGGTGGTCGCTGTGGTTCATCTTGACCTTGCCGGTCCCGGTGAGCGAAAATCTTTTGGCAGATGCCTTATGCGTCTTGATTTTTCCCATGTTGGTACTCCTTAAAATAAATTAACGAAAGATTCTGAATAAAGCGGATCATTCTCCCGCGGCCTCGCCTGAGTCGACGGGGGCCTTTTCTTTTTTCTCGGGCTTGTCAGCTTTCTGCTTTATCGGATTTATCATCATCGTCATCTGTCGGCCCTCGAGCACGGGGCGCTTGTCGACCGTGCCGGATTCGCGGCAATAGTCCTCAAAGCGCTCGAGCACGTCGCGCCCTATCTGCTGATGGGCCATCTCACGGCCGCGAAAGCGCAGAACTACCTTGACCTTGTTGCCGTCGGCAAGGAAACCGACCGCGCGCTTCGCCTTCGTTTCAAAATCATGGGTGTCGATCTTGCAGGAGAGCTGGACCTCCTTGATCTCAACGATCTGCTGCTTGCGCTTCGCTTCCTTTTCCTTCTTTTCGCGCTCATAGCAGAACTTGCCGTAATCCATGATCCTGCACACAGGCGGATCGGAATTCGGTGACATGAGTACGAGGTCGAGCCCCTGATCGTAGGCGATCTCCTTCGCCCTTGAGAGCGGGATAATGCCGAGCTGCTCCGAGCCGTTGACAACGCGAACGCTGCCGGACACGCGGATAGCGTCGTTGATCTGATAATCCTTAGAGTTGTTTGCCATATACCTCCGTCTGGAAAAAAGCCGGTCGGCGGCATTTGCCGCCCGAAAAATAAATACGCGGGGGAACAGCATTCCTCCGCAAAAAAGCCCGCCCCAGATGGGCGACCGGCAATTTTGACCGTGCCGACGTCTGCCGCACGGTGGGGACGAATACGTTCCGCTTCTTTTTTACGCGAATGAGTATACCACAGTTTTCCCCCTCTGTCAAGGGCTTTTCGTGAACTTTTTTCAAGTATTTCCGTGACGTTTAGCGTCCGTCTCGGGCAAAAGGTACAAAATTCCGCCGATTTTCGCCTGAAATATTGACAAATCAAAACAATGGACAATATTATGAAAAAATTTCGTATTTCTCGTTTAAATTGCCCATATACAAAGCGAGCGCCCGTTTGATATAATAATCCACGCCGTAGTTTTTTCTGATTTTTTTCCGCTTACGGACAGCGGGACATACGTGGCAGACAGAGCCCGGAGATATATCAACCTAATGATATCACCTCTTGCCGGACCCCGCCTGCCCGTTTTGTTTTTTGATTTTTGTTCCGGCTTTGAAAATAGGGGTAGATTTTTGCCGCACCGTGTGATATAATATACTTTAAATATAATGCCCTTTTTGTTCCGCGCCGCAAAGGGGCGGCGGGGGACGGACCATATAAATTCAGTTTTTTACCCGAAAGGATAACATATGTCGAGATTTACGGAAAGAGCCGAGCTTTTGACGCTGCCGGTCATACCGCTGCGCGGCCTTGTGGCGTTCCCTTCGATTCCGCTCTCATTTGAGATCGAGCGCAAAGTATCCGTCGCCGCATACGACAAGGCGATGGACACGGACGCGACGGTCATGCTCGCGGCGCAGCGCGATGTATTTTGTGACGACCCTTCAAGAAAAGATCTCTTCGACGTCGGCTGCGTCGCAAGGATAAAGCAGTCCGTGCGCACGCCCGATGACGCCGTCCATGTGCTCGTCGAGGTCATGTGCCGCGCCGAGATACGGAGCCTTACGCGCGACAGCGACGGCTGCACATGGGCAGACGTGATGACAAAGACGGTCACGCTTGACGGCGAACCGGACGCGCGCATTCGCGCGCTGATGAATGCGCTCTGCAGCTCCCTCGAGGAGCAGGCGGGCGGGCGCCGCATCTCGAACGAAATGCTTTTAACGGCGCGCGCGCTCAAAAACCCGGGGCTGCTCGCCGACTTTGTCGCCGCGAGCGCGCTCGGGAACTGGGAGAACAAGCAGCAGGTGCTTGAGGAATTCGACCCCGTCCGCCGCCTCTCTCTCACGCTCCGCCTCTTTGAGGACGAGTCCGCGCTGTTCGGGATAGAGGAAGAGATACAGGAGCGCGTGCGCAATTCCATCGGCGCCTCGCAGCGCGAGCACTATCTGCGCGAACAGCTCCGCATAATAAATGAAGAGCTCGGCAACGGCGACGACGACGAATATCTTGACCGGATCAAAGCCGCCAAGCTGCCGGAGGAGGTCGAGCAAAAGCTGCTGCGCGAGGTCTCCCGCCTCGGGCAGACGTCGTTCGGCTCGCCGGAGGGCGCGCTCATCAGAAATTATCTCGACGTCTGCCTCGCCCTGCCCTGGAACGCGGCGACAAAGGACCGCGTCGACGTCGATATCGCCTCAAAGATACTCGACGAGGACCATGACGGGCTGCGCCGCGTCAAGGACCGGATCCTTGAATACCTCGCGGTGAAGCAGCTCTCCCCCGGGCTCCGTCACCAGATAATCTGCCTTGTCGGCCCTCCCGGCACGGGCAAAACGTCCGTCGCCGCGTCCATCGCGCGCGCGATGAAGCGAAAATACGTCCGCGTCTCGCTCGGCGGCGTCCGCGACGAGGCGGACATACGCGGGCACAGAAAGACATACATCGGCGCGATGCCGGGCAGGATAATAAACGCCCTGACCGAGGCGGGCGTCAAAAATCCGCTCATTCTGTTTGACGAGATCGACAAGCTGACGCGGGACGCCCACGGCGACCCGTCGTCCGCGATGCTCGAGGTGCTCGATTCGGAGCAGAACAAAAACTTCCGCGACCATTTCGTGGAGCTGCCGTTCGACCTCTCGGACTGCATGTTCATCTGCACGGCGAACACGACGGAAACGATCCCGCGTCCGCTGCTCGACAGAATGGAGGTGATCGAGCTCTCCTCCTATACGCGGAGCGAAAAGCTCTCCATCGCCAAAAATCACCTAATCCCCAAACAGTGCCGCCGCCACGGCATCGACCGCCGCCGCTTCCGCATACGCGACGACGCCGTATACGAGCTCATCGACTATTACACAGCCGAGGCGGGCGTCCGCGAGCTTGAGCGCGAGATCGCTTCCCTCTGCCGGAAGGCGGCGCGCAGATTCGTCGCCGGAGAGATGAAGTCCGTGACGCTGACGGCAGAGCTGATCAAGGACTATCTCGGGGCGCGCAAAATGATCCCGGAGCGCATCTCGGACCGCGACGAAACGGGCGTCGTCAACGGAATGGCGTACACCTCCGTCGGCGGCGACCTGCTCAAGATCGAGGCACTCGTCATGGACGGGTCCGGGAAGATCGAGCTGACCGGCTCGCTCGGCGACGTCATGAAGGAATCGGCGAACATCGGCGTCAGCTATATCCGCGCACACGCGGCGGAGCTCGGCGTCGAACGCGAGTTTTATAAGACAAAGGACATTCATATACACGTCCCCGAGGGCGCAACGCCGAAGGACGGCCCCTCCGCCGGGATCACGATGCTGTGCGCGATGGTGAGCGCGCTCTCCGGGCGCCCCGTGCGCCGCGACATCGCGATGACGGGCGAGCTGACGTTGACCGGGCGCGTGCTCGCGATAGGCGGGCTGCGCGAAAAGACCGCCGCCGCATACGCCGCCGGCGTCCGCCGCATACTCATTCCGAAGGACAACGCCGCCGACCTTGAAGACATCGACCCCGTCGTCCGCGAGAGCGTGATCTTCACGCCGATATCGCACGCCGAGGAGGCGCTCGGGATAATCTTCGCCGAACAGCACAGAACACAAAAGCAGAAAACCGTCAAGCCGGACCCGGTGATGCCCGAGATACCGGCACACGTCCCCGTTACATACGGCGTAAGCTGCAAAAGCCAAGGATAAAACGAATGCTCAACACACAAAACGTCACCCTCGCCATCTCGGCGGGGAGACCCGATCAGTTTATTTCGGAGCCCCTGCCGCAGATCGCGCTCTCCGGGCGCTCAAACGTCGGTAAAAGCTCGCTCGTCAATTCCCTTCTCGGGAGAAAATCGCTCGCCCGCGTCAGCGGGACGCCGGGAAAGACGATAACGGTCAATTACTACCGCGTCGACGGGAAGCTCTTCCTCGTCGACCTGCCCGGCTACGGCTATGCCAAGCGCACCCGCGAGGAACAGGCGGTGTGGTCCGCATTGACGGACGGGTACCTCGTCCGCAACCCGAACATCGACAGGCTCAAAATGATTTTGCAGCTCATAGACGTCCGCGTCGGCCCGACGGCGGACGACAACACGATGCTCGGCTGGCTCAACAGCTCCGGGATACCGTATGCGGTCGTCGCAACAAAATGCGACAAATGCTCAAAGACAGAGCTCGAATCGAACATCGGCGCGCTCGCCACGCATCCGAACATAGCGGAGGGGACGCCGATAGTACCGTTCTCCGCGACAAAGGGGATCGGCCAGCGCGAGCTTTGGAGCATCATACTCGGCGCCGCAGGCGTCAGATAAAAAAGCAAAGGAGGCGCCGAATGGAAGGACTTTCCGACCTTCAGATGACGCTCATAACATACGCCTTCCGCATTCCCACGGTGCTGATCGCGCTCACAGTCCACGAGGTCTGCCACGGGCTCGCGGCATATAAGCTCGGCGATACTACGGCGCGCGACATGGGCAGGCTGTCCCTGAACCCGCTCCGCCATCTGTCCCCTCTCGGCTGCATCTGTATGCTGCTGTTCGGGTTCGGATTCGCGAAGCCGGTCCCGATAAACACGCGCGGCTTCAAGCACCCCAAGCGCGACATGGCGCTGACCGCGCTCGCCGGTCCTCTCTCGAACCTCTGCCTTGCCGTCGTCGCCATATTCATCGAGGCGCTGATACTGAAAATACCGCTCTCCGGCCATTATGACTTCGGCTACTGGGTCGTGTTCGCGGCTTACAATTTCACTTATATTTTTTACATGATGAACCTGTCCCTCTGCGTCTTCAACCTGATCCCGATCCCGCCGCTTGACGGATCGCGAGTCGTGCTCGCTTTCCTGCCGCCGCGCCAGTATTTCGGGCTGATGAGGTACGAGCGGTACATCATGCTCGCGCTCTTCGCGCTCATATGGACAGGCGTGCTCGACAACGCGATCTTCACCGCGGTCGGCTGGCTCTCCGGCGCGATACATTTCGTCATAGGACTTCTGCCGTTTTTAGGCTGAGCTGTTGAGGTAACATTGGAACAGATAACGTACAGGCTCGATCAGTTCGAGGGGCCGCTTGACCTGCTTTTGACGCTGATCCAGAAAAACAAATTCGACATTTCCGATATACCGATAGCGATCATATGCGATCAGTATATGGAATACATAAACGATGCCGCCGCCCGCGACCTCGACGTCTCCTCGGACTTCATCGTGATGGCGAGCCGCCTGATGCTCATCAAGAGCCGGACGCTCCTGCCGCGGGACGAGGAAAAGGAGGAGGACCCGCGGGAGGAGCTCGCACGCGCCGTCCTCGAATATGCGCGCGCAAAGCAGGCGTCGGAGCTGTTCGCCGGAATGTATTCGATGCACGGCGGCAGAATGGTGAAGGATACGGACGAGATCGCGCCGGACAACACGCTCCGCGATCAGGACGTGTCGCTGCTGTCCCGGGCGCTCGCGCGCGTGCTCTCGGAGGTCAGGGCAACGGAGCAGTCCGCCGTCAGATTCACGCCGCTCATAAAAAAACGCGCCGTTTCGGCGACGGAAAAGGCGCGGTCCGTCATCAAATATATGAAGGAGAGGGGCGCCGTTCCCGCCGCCGAGCTCTTCCGCCGCGAGGAAACGAAGACGGATATGATCGCCGTGTTCCTCGCTGTCCTTGAGCTCCTGCGCAGCCAGCGGATAACGATCGTTTCGGGTGACGACGGCGATGTCGGCACGCTCGACGCGGAGGCGCTCAGCTTTGAAATTTCGCCATTGACCGGGGAGGACATAGATGACTTCAGGATCGAAGAATGAAACGCTCATGATAGATGGCATCGGCGAGGCGCGCGACGCCGAGGAGACGGCGGAACTCTGCCGCTCGCTCGAGGCGATACTGTTCGCCGCCGGGCACCCGGTTACATACGAAAAGCTCTCGGCTGTCCTCGGCATACCCGCATATGAGGTCCGCGAGCTCGTAAAGTGCGTGATGCCGCGCTACAACGCGGAGGACTCGGACCGAGGCATAATGCTGCTCGCGTTTGACGACTCGTGCCAGCTCTGCACAAAGGAACAGTATGCGCCGCTGATAAAAGAGGCGCTCGGCATTCGCCGAGGCGGAAATCTCTCCGCCTCGTCCCTCGAGGTGCTCGCAATAATCGCATACAATCAGCCGTGCACGCGCTCATACGTCGACATGGTCCGCGGCGTCGACTCGGGGTATGTCGTCTCTTCCCTCACCGAAAAGGGGCTGATCGAGCAGCGCGGCAGGCTCGACGTTCCGGGCAGGCCGATCCTCTACGGCACGACGGAGACCTTCCTGCGCGTGTTTGGCATATCCTCAACGGACGAGCTCCCCGCCGTCTCCAAATCGGACGACAATGCGCCGGGCGGCGACGACGCCGTTTCCGCTGACGAGCTGCTCTGATGGCTCGGAAATAACAAACGAAAGGAGTGACGCCTTTGATAGTGCTGTACATATTCGCCGCCGTCATCGGCGTCATTGCGCTGCTGCTCTTCTGCCGCGTATACGTCAGCTTTTCTTACGGCGGGGGAGATCTCGCCTTGTCGATACGCTACGCGCTTTTGCGCATACGCATTCTCCCGGCAAAAAAGAAAAAAATAAAGCTCGGCGACTACACGTTCGATAAGGTCGCAAAGCGTGAGCAGGCAAAAAAAGCAAAGGAAAAAGCCAAAAAAACGCCGAAAAAGAGCA
>CANROT010000015.1 GCA_947632285.1 uncultured Clostridia bacterium | reverse complement strand
GCTCGCCATGTCCCGCGACATTCGCGTCATATTCATCAAGCTCTGCGACAGGCTCCACAACATGCGCACGCTCGGCGCGAAGGAGGAATCAAAGCGCCGCTCGACGGCGCTTGAAACGATGTACGTCTACGCGCCGCTCGCACATCGGCTCGGTATCCAGCGCATCAAGCAGGAGCTTGAAATGCTGGCGCTCTCGTATCTTGACCCGATAGGATATGCCGAGGTAAACGACTATATCGAAAAGAAATACGGTCAGAACAAGAACTTTATTGAGAGCATTCAGGAAGATATCGCCAAAAAGCTCACCGAATACGACATCAAATTCACGCTTGAGGGGCGCGTCAAGACCGTTTTCAGCATCTACAACAAGATGTACAACCAGAAAAAGAGCTTTGACGAGATATACGACTTCTACGCGGTCCGCATAATCGTTGACACGGAGCTCGAATGTTACACGGCGCTCGGCATAATCCACGAGATGTACAAGTCCATGCCGGGCAGGTTCAAGGACTATATCTCGACGCCGAAGCCGAATATGTACCAGTCCCTGCACACGACGGTCATAGGGCGGGACGGCATTCCGTTCGAGGTGCAGATCAGGACAAAGGCGATGCATCAGATCGCCGAATACGGTATCGCCGCGCACTGGAAATACAAGTCCGGCGAGCAGTCGAAAGCGGATATCGACAGGCGGCTCCAGTGGATCTCGCGCCTTATCGAGACGGAGGACGAGGCGCGCGACCCGGACGAGTTCATGGAGGCGCTGAAGATAGACGTCTACCACGACGAAAAATTCGTCTTCACGCCGAAGGGCGACCTCATCTCGCTGCCGCAGGACGGCACGATCATCGATTTTGCCTACGCGATACATTCCGAGGTCGGCCACCGCATGGTCGGCGCGAAGATCAACGGCGTCATAGCGCCGATAGACAGCTGCCCGAAGAACGGCGAGATCGTCGAGATACTGACCTCCGGCGCGGCGAAGGGACCGAGCCGAGACTGGCTCAAGATCGCGGCGACGAGCGAGGCGAAGGGCAAAATACGCGCCTGGTTCAAGAAAGAGCGCCGCGCGGAGAATATCCTCGTCGGCAAGAGCGAGGTCGACCGCGAGTTCTCGAAGTTCACGCACGACCTTCCCGAGGAAAAGAAGAACGAGATCGTCGTCACCGTCGCGAAGCGCATAGGCATTCAGACGGCGGACGACCTCTACAACACGCTCGGCTACGGAGGCATTTCGATAACGAAGGTGCTCCCGAAGCTGCGGGACGAGTTCGAGCGCGTCATGAAGTCCGAGGCGCCGCGCGAAAATGTGACGGCGGAGCAGGTGCAGACGACGACGCGCAAGGTCAAGTCTTCCTCCGGCATCGTCGTCGACGGCGTGACGGGCATGCAGGTAAAATTCGCAAAGTGCTGCAATCCGCTCCCCGGAGACTCCGTTATCGGCTTTATCACGAAGGGCTTCGGCATCTCGATCCACAAGCGCGACTGCCCGAACGTGATAAACGCGATGAGCGCGCCGGACGCAGACCCGGACCGCTGGGTCAACGCGCACTGGGACGAGACGGATAAGCGCCCCGGCGACCTGTACGAGGCGCTATTACAGATATACGCCGCGAACAGCATTACGATAATCGCCGAGATAACAGCGATCCTTGCGGACATGAAAGTCTCGCTCCTCAGCATCATGACAAAGAAACAGACGGAGAGCGAGATCATCATCAACCTGAAGATCGCGTGCAAGGACATGAACCACTACAACTCTATCGTCGCGCGCCTGCGCGGCATCAAAGATGTCGTGCGTGTCACGCGCGGCTACAACTGATAAAGAATATGATAGCGATCGTTGAAAGAGTACACAGGGCGGAGGTGTCCGCAGACGGCAAGTCGGTCGGCAGGTGCGGGTACGGCCTTCTGATCGCGCTCGGCGTCGACAGAGAGGACACCGAGGCGGACGCACGGACGCTGATCGACAAAATATTGAAGCTGCGCATATTCCGCGACGGGGAGGGAAAGCTGAACCTTTCCGTGCGCGACGTCGGCGGGGAGATACTCGTCATCTCGAATTTCACGCTGCTCGCGAACTGTTACCGCGGCACTCGCCCGGACTATTCGCACGCGGCGCCGAGGGAGATATCCGAGCCGCTGTACAAGTTTTTCATCGACGAGGTCAACGCGCGCGGTATCCATGCGGAGCACGGGCAGTTCGGCGCGCGCATGACGGTCGATATGCAGATGGACGGCCCCGTCATAATCCCGCTCGATTCGCACAACCTCCCGAGAAAGTGACTTGGCAGGCGGGCGGAAAAAAGTAAAATATATCGGGAAGAACAGGAAAATGAAGCTGACAGTCGAATCAGATGATAAGATAAAGGTAAGCGAATATTATTTTCAGACGCTCTGCATGATATTCTGGCCGGGGGCGAAGTTCGGCGCGGAATCCGAGACGGACGCGGACTCGCCGACCGTGAAGTTCACGATACGGACGGACGCCGAGGGCGCCGTCGCGCGCGCCACGATCGCCGACAGGACAAACCTTTGCTCCGTTGAGCGGCGCGCGGATTTTGACGGGATACGCTCGCCGTCCATGACGGTGAAGCTCGCCGCAGGGTCGGCATTCCTTGCTGCCGGAGAGGAGTTTCTGCACTATTCGCCGTCGTGGGGCATACTCGTCGGCGTGCGTCCGGCAAAGGTCGCGAGCGACTTTCTCCGCCGCGGCTTTTCCGCGGCGAAGACGAGGGCAGCGCTCCGAAACGAATACTTCCTCTACCCGAAAAAGGCGGCGCTCGTGACGGAGATCGCGCAGCTCGAGGCGCGCATCTCCCAGCCGTATTACAGCGGATATTGCAGCGTCTATATTTCGATACCGTTCTGTCCGTCGCGGTGCGCGTACTGCTCGTTTGTGTCGTACACGTCGAAAAAGCTTTTGTCACTGATCCCCGATTATGTTGACGCGCTCTGCCGCGAGATAGACAGCCGATTCGCGCTGATCCGCGAGCTCGGGCTGAAGGTGGCGTCCGTCTATATCGGCGGCGGCACGCCGACGATACTGTCCGAGGAGCAGCTCTCGCGCGTGCTCACGCACGTTGCCGAGGGGACGGACGTTTCCGCCCTTGCGGAATACACGCTCGAGGCGGGGCGGCCGGACACGATAACGCGCGAAAAGCTGCGCATCGCAAAGCGCATGGGCGTCACGCGAATAAGCGTCAATACGCAGACGATAAACGACGAGGTGCTCAAAAGCATCGGCCGCTCGCACACGGCGGAGGATTTTTATCACGCGTTCGAGCTCGCCGTTAATTCGGGCATCGACTGCATAAATACGGACCTTATCGCGGGGCTGCCGGGAGAGAATTTCCTCAGCTTTTCAAAATCGTTTGACCGCGTCCTTGAAATGCGGCCCGAGAACATAACGGTGCATACGTTTACGGTCAAAAAGGCGTCCGAGATACTGAAACACGGCGCGTCCGTCTATTCGCGCGTGAATAAAGACGCGGGCAAGAGCGTAGATTATTCTCAGATACGCGCAAAGGAGAGCGGCTATCGCCCGTATTACGTATACAGGCAAAAGAACACCGTCGGCAACTACGAAAACGTCGGATTTGCGATGGACGGGTACGAGGGGCTGTACAACATCTTCATGATGGAGGAGATACATTCCGTCATCTCCGCCGGCGCAGGCGCCGTCAACAGGCTCGTCCTGCCGCGCGACTGTGACGGCAACCTCGGAGAGGGCGGCGGAGAAGCGAAGATCAAACGCATATTTAACCCGAAGTACCCGTATGAATATCTTAACGGGTCGGACGCCGCATCGAGCGAGCGCCAGATCGAGGCGGCAAACGAAAAGATACGCGAATTTTACAGGACGGGAGAGGAGACGGACGAGAAATGAGGACAAACGGGCAGACCTACCGCACCGAGGGCGAGACGCGCGCGTATATTGACGAGTGCGAGCGCCTGTTTGAGTCGCAGCTTTCGCGCGCGATAGATGCGGTGCTGTCGCGCCGCAGCCTCTCGACCGTAACGCTCTCGGGCCCTTCCTGCTCGGGGAAGACGACGACGGCGAGAAAGCTTATAGGCTCGGTCACCGCCGCAGGCGTGCGCTCCCACGTCGTCAGCATAGACGATTTCTACAAAAACAGGTCGGACGCCGTGATGAAGAGGACGGAGTCGGGCGAGCTCAAGCCGGATTACGAGACGGTCGCCTCGATAGACCTTGCCGCGTTTTCCGACTTTGTCGACCGCCTCAGCGCCCCCGGGGACGAAAAAACGCTTTTTGCCCCCAAATTCGACTTCGGCTCGGGCAGGCGCGAAGGCGTGCGCGAGCTGACGGTCAGGCGCGGCGACATCGTGATATTCGAGGGCATACAGGCGATATATCCCGAGATAGTCTCGCTTTTGCCGGAGGACAACATCAGCCTGCACATTTCGGTCGGCGAGGCGCTGTCTGTCGGCGGGAACGTATTTCTGCCGGAGGACGTGCGGCTCATACGAAGGCTCGTCCGCGACTATAACTACCGCGGCGCGCCGCCGGAGCTGACGTTTTATCTTTGGGACGACGTGCGCGACAACGAGATACGAAACATCGAGCCGTACACGGCCGCGTGCGACGTTACGATCAGCTCGCTTCTGCCGTATGAGCTCGGCGTCATAAAGCCGTATCTGCTTGACGTGCTCGGCACGCTGCCGGAGGGCAGCGTATACGCAGGCTTGGCGGGGAAGATAGCTTCTTCCGTCAAAGAAATTTTGGAGATACCTCTCGGATTTGTCCCCGAGGGTTCCGTTTTCCGCGAGTTTTTACACTGATAACCGGAGGTTTGGTCTTTGAGTATGGGGGTCGAAAAAGAGACGCATAAAACGAGGCACAGCACAAAGCTGTTTTTCTCGGGCGTGCTCGTTCTGACGATCGCGAATATTGTAAACAAGGTCCTCGGCGTCTTTATGAAGGTGCCGCTGATGTACATCGTCGGCGACGAGGGCATGGGATATTTTAATCAGGCGTACACCGTTTATACGGCGCTGTTCACGATATCGACGACGGGTCTGCCGACGGCGGTGTCGCTGCTCGTGTCCGAATCGCGTGCAAAGGGCAACACGAAGGAGACGAAGCGGATCTACGGCGTCACGCTCACACTGTTCACGATCATAGGCATCATCGGCACGGTCATAATGATGGCGGGCGCGGGCGTATTTTCCGACATGACGAAGTCGCCGAACGCGAAGCTTTCGATAATCTTCCTCGGGCCGACGATGTTTTTCATCTGCATTTCGAGCGCGCTGCGCGGCTATTTCCAGGGGTACCAGCACATGGTGCCGATGGCGGTTTCCGAGCTGATAGAGTCGGTGATGAAGGTCGTCGTCGGGATCATATTCGCGCTCTGGGCAATAGATCAGGGGCTCGATATCGCGCATATCGCGGCATATGCGATTCTCGGCGTGACGATAGGCGTCGCGCTCGGCGCCGTGTATCTGCTCCTCTCAAAGTGGTTTTTCAAGACGAAGAAATATGACGAGGAGTATTATGTCGAGGGCTACGTTGAGACGCTGTCGCCTAAAAGGCGCATACTGAAGCGCCTTGTCACTATCGCGATCCCGATAACGATCAGCTCGTCTATGCTCAGCATCACGGAGATGATCGACCTCGTGATACTCATGGACAGGCTGATGGCGATAAACTATACGCAGGAGACGGCGAACGCCGTCTACGGCATATGGAAAAATACGGTCGTCCCGCTGTTCGACCTGCCGCCGGTCCTGATCTATCCGATATCGTATTCGCTTGTGCCGATGATACGGACGACGATAGCGCAGAACGACTCGGCAAGGACGTCCGTTTATATGCACACGTCCCTTCGCATCTCGTCGATCCTCGCGGTGCCGTGCGCGCTCGGAATGTCCGTGATGGCGCACCCGATTATCAGAATGATCTTCGGCGCGAGCATGGCGGACACGGGAGCACCGCTCCTGACGCTGCTCGCCCCGGCAATATTCTTTGTGTGCCTGCTCTCCGTCTCGAACGCGCTTTTGCAGGCGAACGGGTTTGAGCGGAAGCCGATATATTCAATGCTGGCCGGAGCTGTGGTAAAGCTGGTCCTGACGTACATACTCGTCGGGATCCCGGAGGTAGGCATGAGCGGCGTGCCGATAAGCACGTTCTTCTGCTACCTCACCGTTTCGGTGATGAACGTGTATTTCCTCGTAAAGTATGTCCATGTGAAGCTCGACCTTGACAAAATGTTTTTGCGTCCGATCCTGTCCGGCGCCGCATGCGCCGTCTCGGCATACGGAGTATACTACCTGCTTTCGGGCATCACGAATTATATCGTCTCGCTGTTTGCCGGCATACTCGTCGGCGTCATCGTCTATGTCACGCTCGTGTTTGTGACGAAGACGATCACGGAGGACGATATACGGCTCATACCGAAGGGGGAGCGGATCCTCGCAAAGCTGAAAAGGAACAAAAGCGAAATTTAAGGAAGGTGAAAACGGAATGAACGAAAGAGCGGAAAAGCTGGTCGGGCGCGACAGATACACGTTTGACGACCTCTGTGAGATAATGTCGATCCTGCGCGGGGAGGGCGGCTGCCCCTGGGACAGGGAACAGACGCACGAGTCTATACGCAGCAGCCTGATCGAGGAGACATACGAGGCGATAGAGGGGATAGACACCGGAAACATGACGCTCCTCTGCGAGGAGCTCGGAGACGTGATGCTCCAGGTCGTCTTCCACGCCGAGATGGAGCGCGAGCGCGGCAGTTTTGATATAAACGACGTCACGACCGGCATATGCAAGAAGCTTATCCTGCGCCACCCGCACATATTTGCGGACGCGAACGCATCGACGAGCGGCGAGGTTATCGACGCGTGGGACAGGATAAAGGCGGAGGAAAAGAAGCGGAAAACTACCTCCGAAAAGCTGCGCGCGATACCGGCGGCGCTGCCGGCGCTGATGCGCGCAGAAAAGCTCGGAGTTGTGTCGAAAAAGGCGGGATTTGATTTTGAGTCGGTCGACGACGCGTTTTCAAAGATCGTTGAGGAAACGGGCGAGGTCCGGGCGGAGCTTGATGCCGGGAACAAAGAGGCGCTCACCGAGGAGATGGGCGACCTATTGCTCGCATGCGTAAATACGGCGCGGCTCGCCGGGGTCGATGCGGAGCACGCGCTCTCCCTCGCGTGCGATAAATACTGCGCCCGCTACGAGAGGCTCGAGGCGGCCGTTGCCGATTCCGGGCGAAATACGGCGGAAATGAGCATGGCTGAGCTCGACGCCGTATGGGACGAGGTAAAAAATAAAAAATAAGAAGAAAACGAGATAAAATATTCTGTTTATCTATTGCATTGAACAGGAAAATGTGGTATACTAACCAAAGCAATGATGTCAAAACGAAATCGAAAGGAAAGACACAATGAATAAAAACCAGCTCGTAAACGAAGTTGCGGCGAAGGCTGATCTCAAGAAGAAGGACGCCGAGGCCGCTGTCTCCGCCGTATTTGATACGATCGCAGACGCGCTTGCGAATGACGATAAGGTTCAGGTCGTTGGGTTTGGCACGTTCAAGGTAAAGCACAGAGAGGCTCACGAGGGCAGAAACCCCGCGACCGGTGCAAACATCATGATCGAAGCTTCCAATACGCCTGTGTTCACGGCAGGTCAGACGCTTAAGAAAAAGATCAACTGAGTCATATCAATAAAATATTTTAAAGCTTGAGGGCGGTATCCCGTTTGGGATACCGCCGTCAATGCGTTTTAGGGGAAAAGTTCGATTTTCCGACACGAAAAGACGAATTCCGATATCGGAAAATGGAACATAAAAGGGAAACCGGGAAAAAGCTGATGAGACTTGACAAATTTCTGAAGGTATCGAGAATAATCAAGCGCAGGACCGTCGCGAACAACGCATGCGACGCGGACCACGTGAACGTGAACGGCAGGCGCGCAAAGGCGTCCTACGACGTCAAGGTCGGCGACGTGCTCGAGATCACGTTCGGAACGAAAACGCTGCGCGTCCGTGTGCGCGAGGTCAGGGACAATGTCGGAAAGGCGGACGCCGATTCGATGTACGAGGTCATAGAATAAGACACGTCCGCATATATTAGCATCAGAATAAACCCCAAAAAGAAGGCAGGGAAACGGTTCTGATGGAAGGCGAACGAAAAACACACGGTATCAGCATATGCGAGCGGGGAGCGGTCGTTCTCACCGGGATACTCTCGATAGAGGGCTTTGACGAAGAAAACATAATCATGCGGACGGCAGATGAGGACGGGCTTTCGATACAGGGAAAGAGCCTCCACGTTGACAAGTTCGATTCCGACACCGGCGACATGACGGTGAGCGGAAAGATAGACGCCGTCGTATACTACGATATAAAGCGGAAGCGGACCGGCTGGCGCGCCCGCGGACGGGACTGACGGTTTGGACGTCAGCATCGGCGAGCACATAACGCTGCTCGGATATTCGTTTCTCGTCGGCATACTGCTCGGCGCGCTGTACGACGCGATAAGGCTCATAAGGACGTTTTTCGGGCTCGGAAGGGATTACAGGGACTCCCCCGTGATCGCGGCGATCGACCCGCCGCTCATCGGAAAGCGAAAGAAGAGGGAGCGCGGCAAAACGACAAAGGCGGCGGTCACGTCGGCGGTCTTTGTCTTCGATATGCTTTATATGCTCGCGGCGACGGCGGTGACGGTCATTTTCGTCTATCACGCGTACAGCGGGACGCCTCGCGGATTCGCCCTCCTCGGCGAGGTTGTGGGGTTCATACTCTACATGAAGACGGTCGGCCGGCTGACGGCAAGGGCGGCGTCATACATATTCTTCGCCGTCGATACCACGCTGCGGTACATCGTATTTTTCACGGTGACGCCGATAAAATTTATCGCGGTCCGCCTTGCGCGAGCAGCAAAAAGATTGTGGCGCGCCACGGTGGTTCGCGCGGTGCGCGGCGCGGCGGCGAATGTTTCGTCCGCGCGCGCGGAACGGTATATCAAAAACAGACTTGAAAAAACGCTTTCGGCGATCGCATCGTCGGTCGGCGAGAGCGGAACGGAGAAATGACATGTTCGAAGCAATAATGGAAAACATATTCTTTAAAATCGCCATGGCTGTTGTCGCGGTCTTCTGCGTGATGTCGCTTTTCTCGACTAACGCGGAGGCGGATAAGCTGCGCGCCGAAAACGACCGGCTGCGCGAGACGATCGCCGAATATAACGAAGAGATCATGTCGATCGAAAACGACCTTTCGGCTCCGATAGACGACGACTACATAATCAAGGTGGCGCGTCGCAAGCTGAATATGCGCCTGCCGGAGGAGATAGTATTCGTCACGAACGTTACAGAGAAATAAAGCTCACCCGGAGAAACGGTGTGTCCGTTCCTCCGGGCTTTGCCATATAAAAGCGCAAAAAGGGGAGAGCGGAATTTCGCTCTCCCATATGTTTTTTTCGATGTCGCTTATTCGGTCTCCGGCGGCGGGTCGGGTTCCTGCGGCTCGGCACAGTGCGTTCGCATGAGGTCGAGCAGCTTTTTCAGTCCCGTTGTCGAGAGGCGGGAGGAGCCGCCGTCACAGTCTGCGCGGAGATATCCGTCGGACGCGGCGAAAGCCGAGGCGATATCGAGATAATACGTCCCCGTTTCCTCCGCCGCCGAAAGGATCAGCGTATTATACCGCTCGGCGTCGTATATGCTGACGCCGGAGGACATGGAGCCGGGCAGCACCGACATGCAGATGACCGTCGTGTCCGGGGAGGACTCCTTAACAGATTTGATCAGATCGACGTACTTCTGTCTGAAATCGGACGGTGGCGCGTCCGGGCTGACTGCGGCGTCCTGCGCGCCGAGCGACAAAAGGAGATATTCGGGCTTTTTGCGCTGAACAAAGTCGGAAACGGTGAGCTCGCCGCCGTATTCGGCGGAATACAGGGCCGCATTTTCCGAGGTGACGGAAAAAGAACCGCCGCGCCCGGTGATGACCGCGTCTGTCTTTTGCCCCGCGGACAGCATTCCGTGCGGCTTGAGGCCGTATATCTGAAAGTCGCAGATGAACGTAAATTTATCTATGTATTCAGCTCCCGCGTCAAGCGTGAGCGGCAGGCGCGCGCCGCTTTCGTCGTCCTGTGGGGCGTCCGTCTCCGGCGCTTCCGGCTCTGTGCCGATGTCGATGTGTATCGTGCTGAGATAGTGATTGCCCGTTGTGACCTCGGCTGTGCCAGTGCCGTTGTCCGTGTCAGATTGAGAGCCTCCGCCGCAGCCGGCGAGGGAGGAGGCGAGGAGCAGAGAGGCGAGGAGCAGGGCTGGGATTTTTTTATATGCGCTTGTCATAGATGGACTTGTATTCCGAGGATTCGGTCTTTTTCCGCTTTTTTGCGGAGCGGACGGCGGCGATGATGATGCAGATGAGCGCGTATACCGCCGTATACGAGAGCATGAGCACTATTGTGAACCCGCTGCTCGGCTCGTAATCTGATGAGTTGATGAACAGGACAAAAAACGACACGGCGGTCAAAACGTAATGTATCGCGACGCGCAGGGAAATGTGCAGCTTTTTCACGGTCAGGATCAGATTCGCTATATTCAGTATGAATGAGAACGCGAGCACAAGGCATACGGTCGAGAGCGTCGGGATCATGTTCGTGTTCCCGTGGTCGAGCGCGGCGCCGCCGATATAGAGGATAAGGAGTATGACGGTGAAATAAAGCGACGTCGGATATATGATCTTTGTGAGTAAATTATTAAACGTGTTTTTTATTTTCATGAAAAAACGCCTCCGCGTGCGTAAAATACGATCCGCCTTTTGTGCTTTACGTATAAATATACCATATCGCGGCGGCGCTTTCAAGTGCGGGCGCGCATTTTTCCGAAAAAACGAATGATTATATTACAAAATAAGGAATCAAAGGAAAATTATATATCAATCCGGCGCGTCGTCGTAGACGAGATACACGCGAGAGACTCGCTCGCCGTTTGCGTCGTCATAAAACGTCGGCGCGCGGCGCGTCGATAAAAACTTCGTAAGCTCGTACATATCTATCCAAATCTGGTTCCACCCGTCCTTCTGCGACGGGTCGAAGATCACTTCAAGCCCGTAGTGCAGGTGCGGCGTCGTGATGTTGTTCACGTTCTCGCGGCTGCTGTAGCCCGTCATGCCGAGATATCCGATGACCTCGCCCGCGCACACGGCCTTGCCCTCGTAAAGGTCGGTATAGGGGTGATTCTTGCGCAGGTGCGCGTAATAGTAGTACCGCTTGCCGTCAAAGCTGCGTATGCCGACGCGCCAGCCGCCATACATATTCCAGCCGAGCGCCTCGACGTAACCGCTCTCGACCGCGACGATAGGCGTTCCGATCGAGCCCATCATGTCGTGACCGAGATGCCGCCTTTTGTACCCGAATGAGCGCGAAACGCCGAAGTCGTCAAAATCCGAGTAGTAATACCCGCGCGCGAACGGGGAAAAGGCGCGGACGCCGTATTCCTCGGTGACACGCTCGGTCCCGTCCTCGGCGCGCTCCGTTTTCATATAACCTCCGAGCATTCCGGACAGTATCGCGCCGTATGCCTCTTTGTAATATCCGTACAGCTTCGGATTTGAGGTGAGCGTGTCGGCGGGTTTGCCCTCGGCAAGCGCCGAGGCGAACGCGTCAAGGTCGGATTTTTTATAGCGCGAAAAATCGCCGCCGTACTTTGCGCCGAGAAGGGAGAGCAGCGTTATCCAGTCTGTGTGCGCGTCCGTGCCGTGGGAGGCGATGTCGGCGTCAGCCGCGTCATTCATCGCGTCGGCGGTCACGTCGAAGTCCACCCATTTTATATAGTCCTTTTTTTCTTCACTCTCCGCTGAGCTGACGGGATATGCGGCGAGCAGCGCCGCCGCGGCAGCGGCGACGGATATAAATAAACGAAAACCGTGTCTCATACAAATATTTTCTCACGTCAAGTCCCCTTCATTCGCACAAAAAAATGCCGCGGGAGATAATCGTTTCCGCAAATTTGCGCTCTTTCGTTGACTTTTGCAAAAGTTTCGCTATAATATATAATGTATCATTATGAAGTTGAAACGGACAGAAGTTTTATGACGAGACATGAAGCGAGAGAGGCGGCGCTGGCGCTGTTGTTTGAAAGGGCGTGCAGGGCTGACGAGACAGCAGAGGAAGTTTATGAAAGATCGCTCACGCTGAGGGAAGCGAAGGACAACGAATACATACGCGGGACGTACTTCGGCGTCTGGCGTGAGCTTGAAAAGATAGACGGGGCGATATCCTCCGCGGCGAATGACTGGCGCACGGAGCGCATGTCGCACGTGACGCTCGCGATCCTCCGCCTCGCCGTCTACGAGCTGTATTTCCTTGAAAACGTGCCGGTCGGCGTCACGATAAACGAGGCGGTCGAGCTCGCAAAGGCGTATGACGACGGCGCCGCGCCCTCGTTTATCAACGGTATTCTGAGCCGGGTCGGCGCGGACCCCGGGATAAAAAAGCTGGACGTGCCGCGCGGCGGAAAAAAATGAGCGGAAGAACGGTGCTCGGGATAGACACGAGCAATTATACTACATCGGCGTCCGTCGTCCGGGACGGGCGCGTGATCGCGAACCTTAAGCTGCCGCTCACCGTCGGCGAGGGGCAGCGTGGGCTGCGCCAGAGCGACGCGGTCTTCGCGCACACGAAGAATCTGCCGGAGATAATGGACGCTGCCGCGCGCGTTATCGGCGGGGACAAGGTCGACGCCGTCGGCTGTTCCGCCTCCCCGCGCGACGGGGCGGGCTCGTATATGCCATGTTTTCTTTCGGGGCGTGCGGCGGCGCATGCGGCGGCGGCCGCGTGCGGCGCGCGCGTCTATGAATTTTCGCATCAGGCAGGGCATGTGACGGCGGCGCTCTATTCCGCCGGAATGCTTGATCTTCTTGATTCGGGCTCGCCGTTCGCGGCGTTCCACGTTTCGGGCGGGACGACGGATATCCTGCTCGTGACGCCGGGCGGGGGAGAGATGAAGATCGAGCGCATAGGCGGGACGACAGACCTCAACGCAGGGCAGCTCATTGACCGCGTCGGCGTCATGATGGGGGAGAGCTTTCCCTGCGGCCCAGCGCTCGAAAGGCTGGCGTCGGGGCTGCCGTTCACGGAAGGGATAAAGATATCCGTGCGCGGGCTCGACTGCTCGCTCTCCGGCGGGGAGAACATGGCGGGGAGCAGATTTGAAAAATACGGCGACAGGCGGGACACGGCGGCGTACACTCTCGACCTCGTCGCGAAGACGATAGACGCGCTGACTTATGAGGTCAGGGAGAGATACGGGGCGCTGCCCGTGATCTACGCGGGCGGCGTCATGAGCTGCAAGAGAATGCGCGGCGTGCTCGGCAAAAGGGACGGCGTCTTTTTCGCGGAGCCGGAGTATTCGGCGGACAACGCCGTCGGCGTCGCGCTGCTCGCATACAGAAAATTAACGGAGGGGGAATGATGGAGAACTATTCGCCGATACCGATGACGATGACGGTCACCGAGCTGAACGAATATGTGAAGGCGATGCTCGACGCGAACCCCGTCTTCGGAGATATATATGTGAAGGGCGAGATCTCGAACTTCACGAACCACTATAAAACGGGTCACTTTTATTTCACGCTGAAGGACGAAGGCGGCAATCTCCGCGCGGTGATGTTCCGCTCGAGCGCGCAAAAGCTCGTCTTCAAGCCGGAGAACGGAATGAAGGTGATATGCCACGGCAGGGTCGCAGTCTTCGTCCGGGAGGGGCAGTACCAGTTGTACGTCGACTCGATGCAGCCGGACGGCGTCGGCGCGCTCTATATCGCGTATGAGCAGCTGCTTTCGAAGCTGCGCGCGGAGGGGCTCTTCGATGAGAGCCGCAAGCGCCCGCTGCCGAAGATACCGACGCGCGTCGGCATAATCACGTCCCCGACCGGCGCCGCGGTGCGCGACATGATAAACATCTCCGGGCGGCGATTCCCGCTCGCAAAGCTGATACTGTACCCGGCGCTCGTTCAGGGACCGGACGCGCCGCCGCAGCTCATCGCCGGGATCGAATATTTCAGCCGGACGCGGTCGGTCGACGTCGTTATAATCGGGCGCGGCGGCGGTTCCATTGAAGATTTGTGGGCATTCAACGATGAGGGGCTCGCGCGGGCGATAGCCGCCTCGACGGTACCGGTCATATCCGCCGTGGGGCATGAAACGGACTATACTGTCTGCGATTACGTCGCGGACAGGCGCGCGCCGACGCCGTCTGCGGCGGCGGAGATAGCGCTGCCGGAGGCGGGCGAGCTTCGCCGCCGCCTCGGAAACATAATCAAACATAATTCATTGGCGCTTGAAAAGCTCGCCTCGTCAAAGCGGAGGCGGCTCGAGGCGCTCTCATCGCGGCGGTGCCTCTCGGACCCGCACGTGATAACGGACGAGCGGCGTATGCTCACCGTCTCGCTGACGGACAAGCTCTCTGCCGCATCTCGCGCGAAGACGGACAGGAGCCGCGTTCTGCTCTCGGGCATCGCGGGCAAGCTGTCCGCGCTCGACCCGCTGGCGGTCCTGTCCCGCGGATATTTCGCGGTGTATGACGGGGAGGGCGGCGTTATAAAGAGCGTCGGCGACGTTTCGGCCGGGGATACGGTGACGATGCGGGCGTCTGACGGAGAAATAAAGGCAGAAGTAAAGGAAACGAAAGGCAGGTCATGAATATGGCTGATGAAAAGATGAGCTTTGAGGCGGCGATAGCCCGCCTTGAGGAAATAGTGCGCGCGCTCGAAAACGGGAACACTCCGCTCGACGAATCGCTTTCGCTCTTTGAGGAGGGCGTCTCGCTCGTCAAGCTGTGCAACGACAGGCTTGACGGCGCGGAGCAGAAGATAAAGATGCTGACGTTCGCCCCGGACGGGACGGTATCTGAGACAGACCTCGTGTCGCGCGGATAAGGCGGGCGGCTTTGGAAGACAACAGCATGGATAAGGTCTTCGGCGAGATGGAGGACGCGCTGCGCGGCGCTGTCGAATCGCTCGATGTGAACGAGGCCGAGCCGACGCCGATAGAGGTGGAGCTTATGCGGAACGCCAAGCTCATAGTGGGCGCGCTCGACAGCGTTTTGCCGAGCGGGGACGCGCCGCACAAGATCATATACGAGGCGATGAGATACAGCGCCGAGGGCGGCGGCAAGCGCATACGCCCGTTTCTGACGCTCGAATTCTGCCGCGCCCTCGGCGGGGACACGTCCGCGGCGCTGCCGTATGCGTGCGCCGTCGAATGCATACACACGTATTCGCTCATTCACGACGACCTCCCGGCCATGGACAATGACGATATGCGCCGCGGAAAGCCGTCGTCGCACCGGGCATTCGGGGAGGCGAACGCGCTTTTGGCGGGCGACGCGCTTTTGACATACGCGTTCGCGCTCATAGCCGAGAACCCGTTCGCGGACGCCCGGCAAAACTGCCGCGCCGCGTCCGTGCTCGCCGCCTCCGCCGGGCACGACGGTATGATAGGCGGCCAGGTGTGCGACTTACAGTACGCAGGGCAGAAAATAACGGCGGAGCAGCTTTTTGAAACGGAGCGGAAGAAGACGGGCGAGCTGATCGCCGCCGCCTCGACGCTCGGCGTCATAGCCGCGGACAGGGGCGGGGAGATCCCGGACGAAATATACAGGGCCGCCCGCATATACGCGCACAGCGTGGGGCTCGCTTTCCAGATAATCGACGACCTTCTGGACGGTGACGAAGGAGAGACTGACGAGATGTCGGTCCTCTCGATAATGGGCGCGGACGAGGCAAGGGTGCTCGCGGAGGAGCTGACCGCAGAGGCGGTCGCCGCCGCACACCGCATACCGAACTCGGAAAATCTGATCGCGCTCGCCGAATACCTCTGCGGGCGGCGCGCGTAAAAAATCATGAGACTTGACGTTTATTTGGCGGAGCACGGCTACGCCGAGAGCCGGACGCGGGCAAAATTTCTGATCGCTGAGGGCGCGGTCACGCTCGACGGGAAGACGGCGGGAAAGCCGTCCTACGAGATCGACGAAAACGCGCCGCACGATATATCGGTCAGGGTAGTCTGCCCGTTCGTCAGCGTCGGCGGAATGAAGCTCGAGGCGGCGCTCGATAGGTTCGGCGTCTCGCCCGATGGGCTCGTGTGCGCCGATATCGGCTCATCGACGGGCGGATTTACTGACTGCCTCATAAAGCGCGGCGCCGCGCACGTTTACGCGATCGATTCGGGGACGTCGCAGCTCCACCCGGAGCTCAGGGGCGACAGCCGCGTCACCGTCATGGAGAACAGAAACGCGCGCTATCTTACGAGGGCGGAGATCGGCGAGGCTTGCGGGCTTGTCGTCTGCGACGTGTCGTTTATTTCGCAGAGGCTTCTGTTTCCGGCGATCTCGGCGATCCTCAACGACGGCGGAATGTTTATCACGCTGATAAAGCCGCAGTTCGAGCTTGACAGGCAGAGGGTCGGAAAGGGAGTTGTCACCTCCCCGTCCTCAAGGGCGGACGCCGTGACCTCTGTCGCCTCCGCGGCGGAGCATTTCGGGCTGTTTATCCACGGGATCACGGTCTCGCCCGTCGCCGGCGGCGGTATCTCGGACGAGCGCTCATCAAAGCGCGGAAACCGCGAATATCTCGCGCTGTTTGACCGGTGCGCTATGGGCGCAATGAATAAAAAAGAATTAGAGAGCTTTATTCGGAATGAAAACAGTATCAATACTGCCGTACGGCGTCGGTGACGGCGGCGACGCACGGCTCTCGGAGATAATATCCGCCTGCCTCGGCGCCGGATTTTCGGTCGCGATGCCATCATCGCTTCCACACCCGGAGAGCGGGGTCACGGTCGTTGACGGCGACGGCGTCCTGCCGGAGTCGGTGCTCGTCATATCGGTCGGCGGTGACGGTTCCGTGCTTTATGCGGCGGCGCGCGCGCGCCCGCACGGGCTGCCGGTGCTCGGGATAAACACGGGCAAGGTCGGATATCTCGCCGAGCTGTCGTTTGACGAGATATATAAGCTCGGCGACATATTGAACGGCGGCTTTGAGATCGAGGAGCGAATGATGCTCGCCGCCGAGATCTCGGTCGGCGGGGAGCTATATAAAAAAACGGAGCCCGCGCTCAACGATTTCGTGATATCGAAGTCGTCCGTTTCAAAGATAGCCGCGTTAGCGCTCGACTGCGGCGGAGATGACGCCGGAAGGTTTGACGCGGACGGGGTCATATTCGCGACGCCCACGGGATCGACGGCATATTCGATGTCCGCAGGCGGCCCGCTCATCGACCCGTCGCTCTGGTGTATATGCGTCACGCCGATATGCCCGCACTCCGTCATGGCGCGCCCGTCCGTTTATTCGGCGGGCAGCGTGATCGAGTGCCGCGCCGGAGACTGGCGGGAAAGCGAACTGCTGCTCGTGCGCGACGGGCTTGAGACGTTGCCGCTGCCGGGGAGCGCGGTCGTTAAGATATATGCCTCGGAAGAAAAAACGCGCCTTGTCAGCGTGCGCGGCGGCGGGTTCACCGGCGTTTTCCGCAGCAAGATGACGGGCAGATAACAGAAGATAATAACGATTTTTAGGACGGTAAATTCAAAGTGAAGGAAAAACGTCAGGAAAAAATACTTGAGCTGGTCGGCAGATATGAGATCGGCACGCAGGACGACCTGATAGAGCGCCTGCGTACGTCCGGATTCCCGGCGACGCAGGCGACGGTGTCGCGCGATATACGCGACCTCCGCCTGACAAAGGTCCAGTCCTCGGACGGCGTGTACAGGTATGTTCAGCAGTCCGCAGGCGGGGACGCCGGGGTGAATAAACTGAACGTGCAGATCTTTTCCTCCGTCAGGAGCGCCGATTACGCCGGGAATATCGTCGTTATAAAGACGATCCCGTCGATGGCGTCCGCGGTCGCGGCGGGAATAGACGAGATGGAGCTGCGCGAGGTGCTCGGCTGCGTCGCGGGAGATGACTGTGTCATCGCCGTGACGAGGACCGAGAATGACGCCTCCGCGCTGTGCAACAGGCTCCGCGAGCTCATAAGACTCATGTAGATCATGCTCTGTTCGCTGTATATCGAAAATATAGCCGTTATAAAATCGCTTTCGCTCGAGCTCGGCGGCGGCTTTACGGTGCTGACGGGCGGGACAGGCGCCGGAAAATCGGTCATAATCGACGCGATCTCCATGATATCCGGCGCGAAAGCCCAGCCGCAGCTCATAAGGACGGGCGAGGAGCGCGCCAAAGTGTCGGCGCTGTTCACGGGAATAGACGAGGCGGCGGCCTCATCGCTTGCCGAGCTCGGCGTCACAGTGACGGACGGGGAGCTTGAGGCGGAGCGGACCTTTTCCGCGGACGGAAAGAGCACGGCGAGGCTCGGCGGAAAGAGCGTTTCACAGTCGACGATGCGCCGCGCGATGGCACACATTCTCTCGATAAACGGGCAGAGCGAGAGCCTGTCGCTCAAAACGGGGGAGGCACAGCTCGCGCTGATCGACGACTATTCCGGGAGCGGCGCGCTGCTCACGGATTACGGCGCCGCATATGCGGAATATACGGAGGCAAAGGCAGAGGTCGAGGCGGTCGAGGCGCTCTCGCGCGAGGGCGCGCTGACCGCAGATCTTCTGTCATATCAGCTGAAAGAAATAGATGCGGCAAAGCTCCGCGCCGGGGAGGAAGAGGAGCTGCGCATGGAGGCGGGAAGGCTCCGCTCCGGCGAGAAGATAACGAAGCTTGCAAATTACGTTTACCGCGCCGCATATCTGAATGAAAAGGGCGCGTCCGCATCGTATCTCGCGGAGCGCGCGGCGTCCGCGCTCGAGCAGCTGACGGAATATTCGCCGGACGCCGCGTCCGACGCCGAAAAGCTGCGCTCGATCTCGTATGAGCTCGAGGATATCGCGAGGAGGACGTACCGAACGTTCGATCTCGGCGGCAGCGCCGACAGGGACCCGGCCGAGAGACTTGAGGAAATAGAGGACCGGCTCGATCTGATCCGCCGTCTTGAGCGGAAATACGGCGCCGATATCCCGGCGGTACTCGCGCACCGCGCCGAGGCTGCAAAAAAGCTCGACGCGATAGAGAACAACGAGGAGCGCCTTATTGAAGCGAAGGCGCGGCTCGAACGTGCCGAGGCGCGCGTGCTTTCGGCAGGCGCGGCGCTTTCGGCGTGCCGCAGAGAGGGCTCCGGGAGAATGACGGAGCGGATCTGCGAGGTGCTCGAGGGGCTCGACATGCCGAAGGTGAAGATAGAGGTGCGGTTCACGGACTGCGGTATATCGCCGTCCGGCCTCGAGGACGCGGAGATATACATCTCGGCAAACGCGGGTGAGGACGTGAGGCCGCTTGCGCTCGCGGCGAGCGGAGGCGAGCTCTCGCGCGTTATGCTCGCGATAAAGAGCGTCGGCAGCGACAGGTCGGGAGAGTCGACGATAATATATGACGAGATAGACACGGGCGTTTCCGGCTCGACGTCCGGGAAGATCGGGCGGCGGCTGCGCGAGTGCTCGAGGGCGGCGCAGATAATCTGCGTGACCCATTCGGCGCAGATAGCGTCCCTCGCCGACACGCACCTTCTGATTTCAAAGCACGAGCGGGACGGCAGGACCGAAACGACGGTCACGGAGCTTTCCGGCGAGGCGCGCATAGACGAGATCGCGCGCATCATCGGCGGTATAAACGTCACGGAAACACAGAAAAAGGCGGCCCGCGAGCTCATTACCGAGGGCAGGAATACGATAAACACAAAGTAAAGCAAAAGAGGTACATTCGAAATGGGGATCTATGAGGAACTGAAAGCGCGCGGGCTCATCGCGCAGGTGACGAACGAAGAAGAAATAAGAGATATGGTCAACGCCGGAAAGGCGACGTTCTATATCGGATTTGACTGTACTGCGGACAGCCTGACCGCGGGCCACTTCATGGCGCTGACGCTGATGAAGCGGCTCCAGGAGGCGGGCAACCGCCCGATAGCGCTCATCGGCGGCGGCACAACGCTCATCGGTGACCCCTCCGGCCGCTCCGATATGCGCCGCATGCTGACAAGGGAGGATATCGCCCACAATGCGGAATGCTTCCGCCGCCAGATGGAGCGGTTCATCGATTTCGGCGAGGGGCGCGCGATGATGCTCAACAACGCAGACTGGCTGACGTCGCTCAACTATATCGACCTTTTGCGCGACGTCGGCGCGTGCTTCTCCGTGAACAACATGCTGCGCGCGGAGTGCTACAAGCAGAGAATGGAGAGGGGGCTCTCGTTCCTCGAATTCAATTACATGATAATGCAGTCCTACGACTTCTACTATCTCTACAAGAACTACGGCTGCAACATGCAGTTCGGCGGGGACGATCAGTGGTCGAACATGCTCGGCGGCACGGAGCTCATTCGCCGCAAGCTCGGCAAGGACGCGCACGCGATGACGATCACGCTGCTGACCGATTCTCAGGGCAACAAGATGGGCAAAACGGCGGGCAACGCCGTCTGGCTCGACCCGAACAAGACGAGCCCGTTTGATTTTTACCAGTATTGGCGCAACGTCGGGGACGCGGACGTGCTCAAGTGCATCAGAATGCTCACGTTCCTGCCGCTCGAGGAGATCGACGCGATGTCCGGCTGGGAGGGCGCGCAGCTCAACCGCGCAAAGGAGATACTTGCATACGAGCTGACAAAGCTCGTTCACGGCAAGGAGGAGGCGGACCGCGCCGAGGCGGGCGCAAAGTCGTTCTTCGGCGGCTCCGGCGAGTCTGAAAACGTGCCGACGACGGAGCTTTCGGACGAGGACTTCACGGACGGGAAGATTGGCATACTCGACATGATGATAAAGGCGAAGCTTGCCCCGTCCCGCAGAGAGGGGCGGACGCTCATCGTCCAGGGCGGCGTGCTGCTTGACGGCGAGAAGGTCTCCGACCCGAATCTCTCCCTGTCGCGGGAGGATATCGGAGACGGCGTCGTCATCAAAAAGGGAAAGAAGACATATCATAAATATACGGTAAAATGAAGCGGTACGATATAATCTTATTTGACGCGGACGGGACGCTCTACGATTTTGAGACTTCGGAGGCGCGCGCCGTCTCCGAGGTGCTCGAGATGTGCGGGCTGCCGACGGACCCCGAGACGGTCGGGCTCTATCACCGGATAAACGACGCCGAGTGGAAGGCGCTCGAGCGCGGGGAGACGACGCGCGAACGGCTCAAGGTCGAAAGATTTGAAAAGCTGCTCGCGGCGCTCGCGGAGAAGAATGTGTACGGCAGCGAGTCCGCCGAGACGATGTGCGGCCTGTATGTCGAGCGCCTGTCAAGACAGTGCATACTCTTCCCGGAGTCCGAGCCGGTCTGCGCGGCGCTCTCACCGCGCGCCGACCTCTATATCATCACGAACGGGATAACGAACGTGCAGCGCGGCAGGTTCGCGCGCTCGCCGATAACGAAGTATTTCCGGGACATATTCATCTCGGAGGCGATGGGCGCCGTCAAGCCGGAGCGGAGGTATTTTGAGCTCGTGCTCGCATCTGTCGGCATCACCGAGGCTGAGGCAAAGGAGCGCGTGCTCGTCGTCGGCGATTCGCTTTCGAGCGACATCAAGGGCGCGGTCGATTTCGGGCTTGATTCGTGCTGGTTCGCGCCGAAGGGCGGGGAGCCCGTCGGCATCACGCCGACATATACGATAAGGTCGCTTTATGAGCTCTGCGGCATCGTCATGCCGGGGACAGTTGCGGAGGGTGAGCTTGGACAAGGAACACGTACTGTCATTTCTGAATGACGCGGAAAAATACGAATACACGGTCGACACGCCTGCATCGGAGCTGACGAGCTTTCGGGTGGGCGGTCCCGTCTCTGTCGTCGCATATCCGAAGGACAAGGGGGCGTTCTGCGCCCTTTTGTGCTTTTTGTCGGATAACGGCATAAAACATATCGTTTTAGGCTGCGGCTCAAACGTGCTCGCGCCTGATGAGGGATATGACGGCGTCTTCGTCCTTACCTCGAGGATCGCGGAGATTTTGATCGAGGATAATATCATGACCGTCGGCTGCGGGCGCGGCATTACCTCCTGCGCGTCTGCCGCGCAAAAGGCGGGGCTCTCCGGGTTCGCGTTCGCATACGGCATTCCCGGCAGCGTCGGCGGCGCGGTCTATATGAACGCGGGCGCATACGGCTCCGAAATAAAAGATATAATCGTTTCCGCCGAGTGCTTTGACCACGCGACCGGCGGCGTTATTGAGCTCTGCAAGGACGCGCTTTTGCTCGGATATCGTGATTCCGCTCTGCGCCACAACGGAATGACGGTGCTTTCCGCCCGTTTCCGGTTGACGCCCGGGGACCCGGAGGCGATAATGGCGGAGATGGCGGACTACATGTCGCGCCGCCGCGAAAAACAGCCGCTCGAATTCCCGAGCGCGGGCAGCGTTTTCAAGCGCGCGCCAGGGCACTTCACGGGAAAGCTGATCGAGGACGCCGGGCTCAAGGGGACGCGCGTCGGCGGGGCGGAGGTCTCGGAAAAGCACGCCGGGTTCATCGTCAACCGCAGCGGCGCCACGGCAAGGGACATAAAGGCGCTCATCGACCTTGTGTGCGAGCGCGTTTACTCGCTGTACGGCGTCCGCCTCGAGCGGGAGCTGATATATATATGAGCGACGGCATCTCTTATTCAAGATCCGTAAAGCGCGAGATGATCGCGCACACGCCGAAAAAGCTGTGCTGCCGGAAAAATATCCTCCGCGCGATGCGCGCCTCGGCGGACTGCTCCGCGCTCCGCGACCGCGAGGCCGCGGAATATTATAATAAACTTCTCACCGAGGTCTCGGCAAGGCATATTTCGATAGAGGACGCGCCGAACCTCGGCGACGTCACGGCGCTTTCGTGCGCCGGGTGCCGCCCGGCGATCTTGCGCGGGATATTCCTTGCCGTTGGCTCCGTTTCGGACCCGGCGAGCCGCGAGGCGAATCTTGACCTGTCTTTTCGGTCGGAGGCGCGCGCGGACGCGGCGGAGGCTTATCTGTCATCTGTCGGTTTCGGGTTCCGCCGCCGCGTGAGGCGGTCGAGCCATGTGCTGTATCTGAAATCGGGCGAGGCCATCGGCGATTTTTTCGCCGAGGCGGGGATCAACCGCGTGCTTTTCGACGTTTCGAATTCCGGGCTGATCTCGGACGTTGCGAACTTCGCAAACAGGCGCTATAACGCCGATATATCGAACCTCAAGCGGTCGACGGACGCGTCCGAACGCGCCTGTGACGCGATACGGTATCTCGCCTCCGAGGACAAGCTCCACCTGCTCGATGAGGAGCTGCAAAAAACCGCGCAGCTCCGGCTCGAGTACCCGGAGCTTTCGCTCACTCAGCTTGCCTCCGCATCTCCTACGGCGGTGAGCAAGCCGACCCTTGCGAACAGGCTGCGGCGCATAATTTTACTCGCGGAAGAGTTGAAATCACAAAACTGATAAAACGCGCGCTCTGCGGCACAGAGAGCGAACGAAAAAATGAGGGGAGGGTAAAAACGTGGCAGGATTCGTTCATCTTCATCTTCACAGCGAATACAGCCTGCTCGACGGCGCGTGCAGGATATCCGAAATACCGAAGCTCGCGCGCGAGATGGGGCACAGTGCCGTCGCAATTACGGATCACGGGGCGATGTACGGCGTCATTGATTTTTACCTCGCCTGCGAGCAAGAAGGCGTCAAACCGATCATAGGCTGCGAGGTATATGTCGCCCCCGGCTCCCGCTTTGACCGGGACGGCAGGACGTCCGGGCTCTCGCACCTTGTGCTGCTCTGCAAAAACGAGACGGGGTACAAAAACCTTATCCGTATGGTGTCGCTCTCGTGGACAGAGGGCTTTTATTCAAAGCCGCGCGTAGACCGGGAACTTTTGCAAAAATACAGCGGCGGCCTCATTGCGCTGTCCGCGTGCCTTTCCGGTTCGATACCGAAGGCGATAATCGCGGGTGACTTCGAGGGCGCGCGGGCGGACGCGATGTTTTACGCGGGGACGTTCGGCAAAGAGAACTTTTATCTTGAGCTCCAGAACCACGGGATAGAGGAACAGCGGCAGGTCAACGCCGCCCTTATAAAGCTCTCCGCCGAGACGGGCATCGGCCTTGTCGCTACGAACGATGTCCACTACGCCCGCCGCGCGGACGCGGAGACGCAGGCGATCCTCATGTGCGTCGGAATGAACACCGTCATAACGGACGGCAGGCCGCTCGGCTTTGAGGAGGACGAGTTTTATTATAAATCGACGGACGAGATGCGGCGCCTGTTCGGGAATATAGACGGCGGCTCGCCGATATCGAACACGGAGAAGATCGCGGACATGTGCGACCTTCACTTCACCTTTGACAAAATATATATGCCGCGCTATCCGTTCACGGGCGGCGTCGACCCGACGGAATACCTGATAAACAAGGCTGAGGCGGGCTTTTCGGATCGCATCTTTCGCGGGCACATCACATTTGACGAAAAATATTCGGAGGCGGACTACCGCGAGCGGATAAAGTATGAGCTTTCCGTCATCACCGGAATGGGCTACAGCGAATATTATCTCGTCGTCGCCGACTTTATCGGCTATGCGAAGTCGCAGGGAATTCCGGTCGGCCCCGGGCGCGGCAGCGGCGCCGGGAGCCTCATAGCGTATCTTATAGGCATCACGGACATCGACCCTATACGGTACGGGCTCCTGTTCGAGCGATTCTTAAACCCCGAGCGTGTCAGCCTGCCGGATTTTGACGTCGATTTCAGCTATGAGCGGCGCGATGAGGTCATAGATTACGTTCGCGGGAAGTACGGGGAAGAGCATGTCGCGCAGATAATCACGTTCGGCACGATGGCGGCGCGCGCCGCCGTGCGCGATGTCGGGCGCGCGCTCGGAATGTCATATGCGGACACGGACGCCGTCGCGAAACTGATCCCGCGCGATCCGAAGATCACGCTCGACGAGGCGATCAAGGGGGAAGAGCTTTCCGATCTGTATACGTCCTCGGCAAAGGTGCGCCGCCTGCTCGATCTTTCGCGCGCCGTCGAGGGTATGCCGCGGCACGCCTCAACGCACGCGGCAGGCGTCGTTATCACGAGCGAGCCGCTTTCGGATATCGTGCCGCTCGCCAAAAACGGCGGCACGGTCGTGACGCAGTTCGACATGAACACGGTCGCAAAGGTCGGGCTCGTCAAATTCGACTTTCTCGCGCTGCGGTATATCGCGATCATAGAGAACACGGTCTCGCGCATACGCGGCCGCGAGCCGGGCTTTGACATCAGCCTGATACCGAAGGACGACAGGGAGACGATGGCGATGATAAGCGCCGGGGACACGAACGGCGTTTTCCAGCTTGAGAGCCCGGGAATGAAGCGTATGCTGACGCGCCTTCTGCCCGAGAACCTGACGGATACGATAGCGGCGATATCGCTGTACCGCCCGGGCCCGATGGAGAGTATCCCGGAATATATCGCCGTCAAGAACGGGGAGGCGGAGCCGAAGTACAAGTCCCCGGAGATGAAAGAGATCCTGCGCGACACATACGGCTGCATCGTCTATCAGGAGCAGGTCATGCAGATATTCCGCGCGCTCGCCGGGTATTCGTATGCGCGCGCCGACCTTGTCCGCCGCGCTATGTCGAAGAAAAAGGCGGAGGCGCTCGAGGCGGAGCGCGGAGACTTCATCGCCGGAGCCGAGCGCCACGGAATGACGGCGGACGAGGCGAACGAGCTGTTCGACAGAATGGCCGCGTTTTCGAATTATGCGTACAACAAGAGCCACGCGACCGCTTACGCGGTCATAACTTACGAGACGGCGTATCTCAAGCGCCACTATAAAAAGGAATATTTCGCGTCTCTGCTCGATTCCGTTCTCGGCTCCGAGGCGAAGACGGCGGAGTACATCACGGAGTGCGAGCGGGACGGCATCGCGGTCCTCCCGCCCGATATAAACGAAAGCCTTGCCGACTACACCGTCGGCGACTACGGGATCAGATACGGGCTCGCGGCGCTCAAGGGTTTGGGGCGGCAGTTCATAGACGAGATCGCGGAAGAGCGCGGAAAGAACGGGCGGTTCTCCTCGTTTTACGACTTTGCGCGGCGCATGAGCGAATACGACCTTAACCGCAGGCAGGTCGAGGCGCTCGTCAAGAGCGGCGCGTTCGACAGGCTCGGGACGAGGCGCAGCCAGCTCCTCGCGGTCTATGATCTGATCCTTGACGATCTGCATGAAAAGCGGCGCCGCGGCGTTTGGGGGCAGATCGATCTGTTTTCCGCCGCCTCCGCGGGCGACGGGCGAGAGGATAACATCGCCGGCGAGTACGAATACCCCGATATCCCGGAGCTGCCGCGAGCGCGGCTGCTCGAACTCGAAAAGGAGGTCTCCGGCATGTATTTTTCCGGGCATATTCTTGACGACTATGAGGACGCGTGCCGCGCGGCGGCGCACACGCCCATCGGAGAGATCGTTTCGGCGGTCGGCGATGAGGACGGCGAAAACGCGGATAATGGCGCAGCAGACGACGCGGACAAAATGGCGGAGGCCGCCTTCTCGGATCGCGACCGCGTCACGGTCATCGGGATCGTAACGCGGCGGACGGTGAAGGAGACTAAGCGCGGAGACAAAATGATGTTTGTCACGCTCCAGGACAAGACCGGGGAGATGGAGGTCGTCGTTTTCCCAAAGCTGCTTGCACGGTACGCGCGCGAGCTTTCGGGAGATATCCCCCTCTGCGTCACGGGCGAGCTCTCGTTTGAGGAAGGAAAGGCGCCGAAGCTCCTGCTCGGCGAGCTGTCTCTTTTGACCGAGGTTGGTGGCGGTGCGAAAGCTCCCGCGAACACGGAGCGGGCAAGCGCTGCCGTGGCAGCCCGCGAGAGTGCGGCGCGCACCGTGCCGGGGAGGATATTTATCCGCGTACCGGGTACAGATACCGAGGCGTGCCGGCGCGCAAAGGCGCTCGTTGAGATCTTTTGCGGCGCCGTTCCAGTATTCATTTACGACAGCAGCAAGGGCGTGTACGAGCGCATGACAAACACGGGCGCCGACGGCGGCTCGGAGCGGCTGATACGCGAGCTCCGCTCGCTGCTCGGCGACGACAACGTCGCCCTGAGATAGCGCGGCAACGCTCCCGAAACATTGAAAAATATCGGCCTTCGGCAGAGATTTTTTTCACAATAATAGAAAAATATCGGGGTTTATTCACAGTTTGTTCATATCCTTGGTATATAATATCTTTATCTGTAATGTTAAACTTCAAACGGCGGTGACGGTATGACGGGTAACGGCAAAATAAAAACATTCCTGACCGATATGCGTGACAGGTTCGTCGAATACATCAGCGAAACTTACGGGAATGTGAACTTCGGGGAAGAATTTGTCTCCGCGATGCGGACTATCGGCAGGGTCATATATTCCGCGCTCGCGATAGTGCTCGACATAGTCATAACGCTGCTCCTCGTCTGCGCCATCACGGGTATAATCGTCGTGACCGCGTTTGCGGTATATGTGAACAATTATGTCGATCCGACGTTTGACACGGACCTCATAATAACCGATTCCACCGTTACCTGGCTCAGCATCCATTTCAAAGAGTGTTTTTGCTTCTAAATCCGC
>CANROT010000014.1 GCA_947632285.1 uncultured Clostridia bacterium | reverse complement strand
CGCTGCCCGGCGTCGCCGTTACCTCCGTTAAGATCGACGGGATCGTCCACGAGTTCTCCACGATCCCCGGGGTGAAGGAAGACGTCACGGAGATCGTTCTGAATATCAAGGGTTTGAACGCGAAGCTGCACGGAGACGGGCCGAAGGTCGTCTACATCGAGGCCGAGGGCCCCTGCGAGGTGACTGCCGACACGATCAAAACCGACAGCGAAGTGGAGATCCTGAATCCCGATTTGCACATCGCGTCCATCGCCGCCGGCGGCAAGCTCTATATGGAGATGACGCTCGACAAGGGCCGCGGCTATATTCCGGCGGAGCGCAATAAACAGGCGCAGTCGGTCATCGGCGTGATTCCGGTGGATTCGATCTATACCCCGGTCCTCAAGGTGAATTATACGGTGGAAAACACGCGCGTCGGCCAAGTCACCGATTACGACAAGCTGACGTTTGAAGTGTGGACCGACGGGACCTGCACGGCAAAAGAGGCAGTCTCCCTCGGGGCTAAGGTGCTCAACGAACACCTCAACCTGTTCGTCGACCTGTCGGGCGACGCCTATAACGGCGAGATCATGGTCGAAAAGGACGACAAGGGCAAGGAAAAAGTGCTTGAGATGACCATTGAGGAGCTTGACCTGTCCGTGCGCAGCTTCAACTGCCTGAAGCGCGCGGGGATAGACACCGTCGAGGATCTTATCAACAAGACCGAGGACGAGATGATAAAGGTTCGCAATCTCGGGAAGAAATCGCTTGAAGAAGTAGAACAGAAGCTGCACTCTCTTGGGCTCGATCTCAAGAAAGAAGAAGAGTGATCCTCTTCGGGACAGCAGATTTGACCTTAAACTATCGAAGGAGGTAATACGGAAATGCCCGGAACAAGAAAGCTTGGCAGACCGACCGCACACAGAACGGCAATGCTGCGCGGCATGGTAACGTATCTTCTCAAGAACGGATCGATCGAAACGACGCTGACGCGCGCGAAGGAAGTTCGCTCGCTCGCCGAAAAGATGATAACGCTCGGGAAGACGAACACGCTTGCCAACCGCAGAGCGGCGCTCGCTTATATAACCGAAGAAGATGTCGTATCGAAGCTCTTCTCCGAGATCGCGCCCAAGTACGAGAACAGAAACGGCGGCTATACGCAGATCTATAAGCTCGGACCGAGACGCGGCGACGCTGCAGAGATGGCGCTCATCAAGCTCGTTGACTGAAAGTGAGCAAAAAATAAACAAAAAACGCGGCGAAAGCGCAAAATAGGCGCTCGCCGCGCTTTTTTTGCGCTGTTTTAGGCAAAAGACAAATGAGTAAAAATGAAACGCGTGCAGAAAAGCGGTTCATTTTAATTAACTTATTAAATTGCGGCGGTTTATGTTAAAAAATGTCGACGGGCGCGGGAATACGTATAAAAGGCATTAAACGTATACAAAATCGACAACGGCATAAAAAAGACGAGTGTCTAATATACTGAAAGCCATGCGCCGCAGGGTGTCCGAATAAATGACGGAACAGAGCAAAAAAGTTTCAAAAAAATGAATAAAAATGGCAAAAGGGGGTAGACATTCCTCGGCAACGATGATATAATGGCTGTAATGTGAGAACAGTATCGTTTTTTCCGTTCGGAAAAGGCGTATGCGGCCCGCGAAAGCGGGTCCGTCGGTTCCCGCTTATCCCGGGCCGGCGCGCAGCCGTCCGCATATCGGCAGCAAACACTTTTTGGGGAAATGTTTGTGCCGTTTCGGCGCCGCACGCATGCCCGCACGCGGTCCTGTTTTCCTTTTGGCAGGCACCGCAAATTCAAATAAAGGGAGAAAGGACGAGAATGAAGAAGAAAAGCATTGCCTTAAAAGGGTTAGCGCTGCTGTTGGCGCTCTCTCTTATGCCGGTACTGCCGATGAGCTTCTCCGCAAGCGATTCCAAGTTTGAGAACCTGCCGTTCGAAAGCACGGAATCGACGACGAACGCTCATTTTGATGACGGGCTGCCGGCAAAGGACGAGCTTGAGGACGCGCCATACGCCGATACGGACGTTGTGCGTGCCTCGATCGTGCTTGACGGCAAGTCAACGCTCGACGCCGGCTTCGACGCGAAGACGGTCGCGACGGATTCCGAAGCGATCGCATACCGCAAGTCGCTGCGTGCCGAGCAGAACAAGATGACGGATAAGATCAGCGCTGAGGTCCTCGGCGGTGAAGAGCTTGACGTCGTATGGAACCTTACGCTTGCGGCGAACATAATCTCCGCGAACGTTGAGTTCGGCAAGCTCCTTACCATTAAGGATATGCCCGGCGTCAAGGACGTCATCATCGAGACGCGGTACATGCCCGCAGTCGTCGAAAGAGACGAGGCGGCGGACCCCAACATGGCCACGTCCAGCAAACAGATCGGCTCTTCGTTTATGTGGAGCGCCGGCTACACCGGTGTCGGCCGCAGAATAGCGATCATCGACACAGGCGTCGATCTCAGCCACATTTCCTTCAATTCCGCGGCGTTTGAGTTTTCGCTCAACTCCGTCTGGAAGAGCCAGGGCTACGAAAGCTTCGAGGACTTCAAGGCAGATGTTCTTATGAGCACAGACGATATCGCGGCTGTCCTCGAAAGCCTGAATGCGTACCAGAAGGGTGCCGACGACGTCAGCGCTCTTTACAAGAACAGCAAGTTCCCGTTCGCGTTCAACTATGTCGACGGCAACTACAATATCGGCCACGAGCAAGATCAGCAGGGCGAGCACGGCTCTCACGTGACGGGCATCGTCTCCGCGAATACGTACATACTTAATACCGAGACGGGCAGCTTCGACAAGGCTCTCGACACGGTCAAGGTACAGGGCGTTGCTCCTGATGCTCAGATCCTGCCGATGAAGGTCTTCGGCGCAGCCGGCGGAGCTTATGACTCCGACTACTTCGCAGCAGTCGAGGACGCTATCACTCTCGGCTGCGATTCCGCAAACCTCTCGCTCGGTTCACCGTACCCCGGCTGGAGCAACTCTACCTCATATCAGGAGCTGCTTGACAGACTTAGCGAAAGCGGCCTCGTGATGGTAACGTCCGCTGGCAACAACGGCAGCTGGGCTGACTACACGAATCCGTGGTACGACGCCGCCGCAGGCCAATATCAGGGCTACCTCTACGGCGACGACATCAGCTTCCACACGGGCGGCAATCCCGGCGCGTTCAAGAACACGTTCGCTGTTGCTTCCGTTGAGAACGCGGGCACCACGGGCCTGTTCCTCTATGCCGACGGCACACCTGTCGTCTACAACGAGGTCATGCAGGGCACGAGCGGAACGTACTCGAACAAGTCGTTCACGACGATGGCCGGTTCGAACCTTAAATACATCTATATTGACAATTTCGGGACCGAAGAGCAGTTTGAAGAAATCGCAGACCTGCTCAAGAATAATGTTGCGGTCTGCAACAGAGGCTCGACGAACTTCTCCGCCAAGGCGAACGCGGCGGTCGAGCACGGCGCAATAGCCGTTATCATCGTCAACAATGCCCCCGGCGTTATCAATATGGACCTCTCGGCGTACACTCATGAGGCTCCTGTCGTTTCCGTTACGATGAATTACCGCGAAGTCTTCATGAGCGGTGAGAAGAAAACGGTTGAAGGCGGCACGGCAGTCACAGAATACTACACCGGTTCGCTCGTGGTCGGCGATAAGGTCGACTCCGTGCTCTACGACGATGAGTATTACACGATGAGCGATTACAGCGCTTGGGGCGTTCCTCAGAGCCTCACGCTGAAGCCCGAGATCACGGCCCCCGGCGGAAGCATCTATTCCGTTAACGGCTCGCACGCCGGCACCGATGCAAACGTCGGCACGCACAACGCTTACGAGATGATGTCCGGTACGTCCATGGCGGCGCCTCAGGTGACCGGTATGGTCGCGGTCGTTGACCAGTATCTCTCCGAGATGGGTTACGACGATGCGACGGGACATTCTCTCCGCCAGCTCGCTCTCAGCCTCCTGATGTCGACGGCTGAGCCGATGCAGGAAGAATTTGACGGCATGAACGATGCCGGACTTTCTCATTATTATTATCCCGTTCTCCGTCAGGGCGCAGGTCTTGCGAACGTGGGCAACGTGCTCAAGGCGCTCTCCTACATCATGATGGAAGACGATGCCACCGAGTCTTACGCGGACGGCAAGGTCAAGGCGGAGCTCGGCGACGATCCGGAGCGCAACGGCGAATACAGCTATTCCTTCACGATCAACAACCTTGACGGAGAGAATCGCGAATACACGCTTTCGTCCGACCTCTTCACGCAGGATCTCTTCGCGCTGGACGGCGAGCTGTTCCTCGACACGACGACGACTCCTCTCGCAGCGAAGGTCACCTACACGGTCGACGGCGTGGAGCTCAACCCGACCTCTTCCGTTGAAGCCGACGTCAACAAGGACGGCGTGACGGATTCCGAGGACGCTCTCGCGGTCCTCAGATATGTTGTCGGACTGATCAAGGCTGACGATCAGAAGTACAACTTCGATGTCGCCGATGTTGACGAGGACAAAAAGGTCACGTCGTATGACGCTTACCTGATCCTTAACAGCATAGAGACGCCTACGTTCACCGTTGAGGCAGACGGATCCGTAACGGTCACGGTCAACATCAAGGTTGACACCGAGACTCTTGCAGACTACGTGAACGGCGCATACCTCGAGGGCTACACCTTCGTCAACTCCGTTGCCGGTGAAGACGAAGTCCTCGACGTTACGCACTCGATCCCGGTGCTCGGCTTTATCGGCAGCTGGACCGATGCTTCGATGTACGACCAGAACAGCTACATTGACTCCCTCTACGGCGACGATACGATCCCGTATGTAAACAGCCCCGCAGGCACGCTCGACGGACGCAACATCTACCAGTCCAACTACCTCTCGTACACCGACCCGCTCGGCGATACGTACTACTTCATGGGCAACCCCTACGGCATTGAGGACACGTTCCCTGCCGACAAGGCTGCACTGAACAGCGGCAGCAAGCTCGCCCAGATAGGCTTCACGCTTATCCGCAACGCGGCGGCGATGGGATATATTATCCAGGACGCCGACACGGGCGACATACTCTATGCCTCCACCCCGACGGTGTACGGCCAGTACAACACGTCTGCGTACTTCTACGCAAATGGGGGCAAGTGGAATAATACTGCGATCGCGCTGACGATGAACAAGAAGCTCTCCTCGATCGAATCCATCAGCAACGGCACGACGACGAGAGTCAATGTAAGCTTTGTTGCGATCCCCGAGTACTATCTCACCGAAGAAGTGCTTGAGGCGAAGGACGGCGAAGCTGCGTTCACCGTTACGGCGGACGAGTTCGTCTCGCTCCTCGACTACCTCGGCGAAGGCGCGTTCCTCACGTCGACGTTCAAGATCGACGACGAGGCTCCGAAGCTCGCGGCGGCGAACAAGAACCTCCTGAACGGCGACCTTGTTATAACCGCTACCGACAACGAGGACATCGCGTACATCAGAGTTACCAACCGCAGCGGCTCCAAGCTGTATGACGACGTGCTCGCTCCCGAAAAGGACGAGGACGGCAACGTCATATACACCGTAAAGGCGGCGGAGCTCGGCATCGGTTCGAAGTGCGCCGTGCTTATCGGTGACTACGCGGGCAACGAGTCCACGTTCATCATCAAAGGTGTCGGAGAAGATCCGGACTACACGGGCCAGATGTTCGCGTTCGTTGGCTCCAACATGGCTATCTATGCCGAGGACCTCAACCACGCGTGGGTCACGATCGATCCCGATACGCTCTCCTATAACTACTCCTCCGATGATTACACCGGCATGACCGTTAACGAATTGTTCAACGGCGCGATCACCGCGGCGGAGCAGGTGAACGGTTATGTATTCTTCACGGTCGGCACGGAGCTCTATGTCTCCGAGCTTGTCGATATCGCATACCCGCAGCTCATTGTTGACCTCGGCGAATACGGTATCGAGTCCGTTGAAGACATGGCGTACAACAGCACTGACGGCAAGCTCTATGCAATGTGCTCCGGAAACACCGTTTATTCGATCGATATGCTCACCGGCGAAGCAACGCAGGAGTTCACGATCGATAACGGCATTTCCTCGAACAACTACAAGAAGATGCTCACGCTTGCCATCGACGATGACGGAAACTTCTACAGCGCATCGTACTATGGAGGCACCTCGAATCCTTCCCGTCTGTTCACATGGACGGAAACGGATATCGTCGAAGGTAAGGTCACGCTCGACTATAGCGAAGCGCCGGCGCTTACGAATTCGGCAGATAGTGCTCTTCTCGTACAGGAGTGCAACGGTTCTCTCGCTTGGGACCATATAAACCATGTTCTCTATCTTGCAAACAGCTACAATGTAAGATCGGCGACAACAGGCTATACGACGCCAAGCACAAACAACTATCTGTGGAAGGTAGACACCACAACAGGCAAGGCAACGAAGACCAACTCCGTCCTCGGCACCAATGATGACGCAAAGCTCTGCTTCGCGGCTCGCGGCCTGTTCATAGTTGACGGAAAGCTTGCAAACGCTCCCGACTTCGGCGAGACGAGCACGGTTTCCGACATTATCCTTTCGGCTGATTCTGTCGACGTGATGGTCGGCGGCACCGAGAAGATCACGTATCGCATCACACCTTGGACGCTCGCCGACAAGACGCTGACTTGGACCTCCGATAAACCGGAAGTTGCGACCGTTGACAATAACGGCGTTATCACCGGCGTAAGCGTAGGCGAGGCGACGATCACGGCGACTTCCAATGCGGACCCGTCAAAGACGGCGACGATCACCGTCAATGTGACCCCGATCCCGTCGATGACGCTCTCCGCTGTCATCTATGACGTCGGCGGGACTGCATACCACGCTGATTTCGATACGAGCGATACCGAGAACTGGGAACCGATCAATGAAGTTGAAACCGGCGATCTCCAGTACCTTGGCGGTACGCTCGTGAATGACCAGCTCTACCTGTTCGGATTTGACAGTGCGCTCTACCAGATCGATGCCGACTCGTTCAAGTCGACAAGGCTCGGCATGGTCGACTTCCCGATCATTGATGCGGCCGCTGTTCCGACGTTCATTGACGACGGATACTATTTTGTATATCCCACCGTCTACAATTCAATGAACCTGATCCTGCTCGGTCAGCCCAATAACCTTGAAGGGCACAATATGGGCTCCGGCTGGGATTTCTCTTCACACCTGAATAACGGCGACAATATCGCGGTTGTGGCATATGCGTATACCGATGTGTTTGATGATTCCGAGGAAGGCATAGGCGACTATATCTACTTGCTGACTGAGAAGGGCGACCTCTGGCAGCTCGTATTCTTCGACGGCGGCTCGATGGCATACGGCAACGTCGGCACGGTCGACGGTGTTGACCTTACCGGCATTTCCGAAGCAACCGGCAGCTCCTTCGCATCACTCGCGTATAAGACGCTCGACGATAAGGAATACCTCGTTCTCACAAGCTATATGGACGGCGTTGACGAGGAAGCCGCGAAGATGCAGCTCATTGACATAGCTGCGAAGAAGGTCGTCACGACGACGTCGTTCGGCGAGGGCGTATGGCCCGTTATCGCTGACTACGACTACACGCGCCTCACCGACCTGACAGTCCTCCTTGACAAGACCGATATCGACCTCTACGAGGGCGCTAAGGCGACAGTCAATGCGAGAGTCAAGCTCTTCGAGACTGACGGCTCTGTCGAATGGTCGACGGAGGACGAAAAAGTCGCAACGGTTGATAACGGTGTTATCACCGCTGTAGGCGGCGGCACCACGACGATAACCGCAACGGCAAAGGAAATGAATTCTAAGGGTGAGCCCGTTTCCGCTTCCGTGACGGTCACCGTCGTCGGCAGGAAGGAGCTCGATACAAGCGCGTCCGTCGGCGCTCAGCTTGCGGACGGCACATGGGCGAAGATCCCGCTCAGCGACCCGCAGAAGTCTACGCAGTTCGCGAAGACAGAAGATGCTATCTTCACGGGCGGCGGATATGACGCCGAGGACGGCAAGCTCTACGGCTCCGACGCGGATCTCACGGCTGCCGGCGATGAAACCGGTACGTTCTACACCGTTGATCCCACGAATGGCTTCGAAGTCCATCAGGGAAGCGACGTCATGGTGTTCTACGCTCCCGTAGACCTCGCGTATGCTCCTCAGATTCCCGTTACGTTCGAAAATGTGGGAACATACCCCGCGTTCGGCGCGCCGATGTATATCCCGAAGGACAGCAACACGCCTAACTCGATGCTCTGGCTCTTCGGTATGGAGGATCCGGGCCGCGGAATGTTGATGCTCGATGATATTGACGCGGGCACAATCAGCGGTGTCATCGATCTCTCGACGATCACTGAAACCGGCAAGATGGCTTCCGCCATTGCGTTCGGCGGCGCCGCGAAGCTGGAGCAGCTGCTGTCTGCAAGTCTGGTCAGCCAGATAAAGAGTCAGTATACTGCTGCTGATTACTGCGAGCTGTTCTATGTTATCAACGCAGACACGCTTTACGGTGTTGTCTGGATCCCGGTTCTTGTTGAAGATGAAGAATCCGGAGGCATGGCGATGTCGTATCTGACGGTAACGATCAACATGGGCACGTTCGGAACGACGTTCCCTGATGACACGGCAGTCACGATGGATATGGCGGACACGGACGGCGACAATGTAGACGAAAGCCTGATCATCGCTTACTACGGTGACGGTCAGCCGCTCCTCTTCGCCATCAACCTTATGGAAGAAGAGCTCAAGGCTGAATTCATCGGTATGGTCGATTCCACGTCCATCACGAGCCTGTTCAATTACAGCAACGGAACGACTTCCGCATTCCCTGAGGCAAGCAGCGTGACGGCGATCAAGTCCGCAACGAATGCTGAGATCCAGCTCTCTGCGAACGTCAGCACGGCTCCCAAGGCCGAAATAATGACGGTAGGCGCTCCGATCGCCCGCGAAGGCGTGGAAACGATGTCCACATACGGCAAGGCTGAGGCGGCAAATGCTGCAACAACAAATATGAACACCGTTCCCACCGGTTCTCTGAATTCTGTGGACGCTCCGGCAGCCGCAGCTGAGGAGACGGGAGAACAGATCACGGTCGAGATCAACGCCGACAATACGACGAACGGTCTCTACACCGTAACTTACGATCCGACGCTCATGAAGCTCGTTCGCATCACAAGCGTCTACGGCGAATCCAAGTTCTTCGCTTGGAACGAGGAGAAGCCCGGCACGATCAAGATCTCGTTCGCATCGCTTGATGCGGTCGACGGTCTGCTCGCGACAGTGACGTTTGTAGCCATCACCGACAATCACGAAGACACTCCGACGACTGTTGAGGTGACGACTGAGGAAACCGGCGAGCCGGCTCCCGATTACGTCCCGACGACCGAGGAGATCACGGTCACGGTGCCCGGCATCGGCCATACTTACGGCGAGCCCACGTTCGAGTGGAGTACCGATAACGAGACCGCGACGGCAGTGTTCGAGTGCGAAGGCGGCGACAGCACGGTTCGTGTCGAAGCGGAAGTGACAAAGGTCACGGACGATCCCACCTGTGTGGCAGCCGGTAAGACGACGTATACCGCAACGGCAGAATTTGACGGCAAGGTATACACCGAGACGAAGGAAGTCACGATCCCGGCAACGGGCGTGCACACCTACGGCAAGCCCACGTTCACGTGGTCCGAGGATAATTCGACGGCTACGGCTGAGTTCAAGTGCGAGAACTGCGACGATACGCAGACCGTAACTGCAACCGTGACGAGCGAAGTCACAAAGGCGCCCACATGCGCTGAAGCGGGCACGACGACGTACACCGCAACGGTCGAGTTCAATGGCGAGCAGTACACCAATACTAAGACGGTAACTGTCCCGGCAACCGGCGAGCATACCTACGGCGCGCCCGAGTTCAAGTGGTCCGAGGACGGCGCGACGGCGACGGCAGAATTCACTTGCGAAGTCTGCGGCGACGTCCATACCGAAACCGCAGAGATGTCCAGCGAGGTCACGCTGGCTCCCACCTGCGCCGAGGAAGGCACGATGACTTACACCGCGACGGTCACGTTCGAAGGCGAGACGTACACCGACACGAACGAAGTTGCGATCCCGGTGACTGATGAGCACACCTACGGCGAGCCCAAATTCACGTGGTCCGATGACGGCACGACGGCGACGGCAGAATTCACTTGCGAAGTCTGCGGCGATGTCCATACCGAAACCGCCACCATGTCGGACGAGGTCACAAAGGAGCCCACCTGCGCTGAGGAAGGCACGAGAACTTACACCGCGACGGTCGAGTTCGAAGGCGAGACGTACACCGACACGCACGATGTTGCGATCCCGGCAACGGGTGAGCACACCTACGGCGAACCCAAATTCACGTGGTCCGAGGACGGCACGACGGCGACGGCAGAATTCACTTGTGGAGTCTGCGGCGACAAGGTCGAGCTCACGGACGAAGTGAAGATGACGGACGAGGTCACAAAGGAAGCAACGTGCGGCGCTGAAGGCACGAGAACTTATACCGCGACGGTCGAGTTCGAAGGCGAGACGTACACCGCGACGAATGACGTTGTGATCCCGGCGACGGGCGAGCACACCTACGGCGAGCCCACGTTCACGTGGTCCGACGATAACAAGACCGTGACGGCAGAGTTCGAGTGCGGGACTTGCGGTCATACCGAAAAGGTCGAAGCGGAAGCGACGAGCGAGGTCACGAAGGCCGCTACGTGCGGTGCTGAGGGCACGACGACGTACACCGCGGAGGTCGAATTTGGCGGCAAGACGTACACCGCGACGAAGGAAGAAGCGATCCCGGCAACGGGCGAGCATACCTATGGCGAACCCACGTTCACGTGGTCCGACGACAACAAGACCGTTTCGGTCGAGTTCAAGTGCGGGACCTGCGGTCACACCGAAAAGGCTGACGCGAAGGTGACGAGCGAGGTCACGAAGGCTCCTACCTGCGTGGCTGAAGGCACGACGACGTATACCGCGACGGTCGAGCTCGCAGGCAAGACGTACACCGCGACTAAGGAAGTCAAGGCTGCGGCAACTGGCGAGCACACCTTCAAGGACGGCAAGTGCACCGTCTGCGGCGCTGAGGAGACAGCACATGCTCCGCAGACCGGCGACGCTTCGACGGCAATGCTCTGGGTCACGCTCGTACTCGGCATGGCAGGACTTGCGATAGCATTCTGCAATCCGAAGAAAAGCAAAAGAAGCGCGAAATAAAATAAGCGCCGAATAAAAGCCCCGGGGGCGGTCGATTTCGACCGCCCCCGGCTTTTTCGGTGCGATAAACGGTTCCTGTCCCGCTATTTTCCGTCCTTGATTATCCCGGCGAGCTCTTCGGCAACGATCTCGGCGGCCGCCTTTGCTTCCTCGAGCGTGTTCCCGCAGGAGCCGATCTCGAGCAGCAGCGAGCCGGGCGAATACTGCTGGTAAAAAGACGCAGAGCGTATCGAGAGCACGCGGGGAAGGGTGTTCGAGCGCGACCAGAGGCGCGACTGGAGGTGCGCGGCGAACGTCAGGTTGTCGTGCCAGCCCGTATGCCCCGAGCCGGCGTCGTCCGTGCCGACGACGCACATGACCTGCGCGGTCGGGACACCGTCGATCACGGTCAGCGGGCGGTATTTCGTGCCGTCCGAGTCGATGAGGGAGTCGCGGTGGACGTCGAAGACGTATTTGATGCTCGGATAGATCGCTAAATATTCGCGCACGGCGGCGGACGATTCCTCGTATGCGTCCGCGTAGGACTTCAGGTCAAACATCTCCCGACAGTGCAGCGTCCGTATGCCGTGCGCCTCAAAATATTCGGCTATCACGTCCCCGACGGCGACGACGTTCTTTGACGTGTCGTCGGTCCGGCTGCTCGTGCCTTTGCAGTATGACGCGGCGTCGCCCTCGGCGTAGCTCTCGGTCCCGTGGGTATGTACTATGAGAACGACCGGCCCGTCACCGTCGAGCTCGGAGAGCGGAGGCAGCGCGAGCTCTCCGTCCGCGAAGGCGGCGAGGTCGAGCTTGTACCCCGTCTCGTTGGCGCATGCAAGCCCGCGCTCGGCTTTTGCGGAAAAATCGCGAATGACGATTGGGAACCGCTCGCCGCCGTCGGCGGCGGGCGGTGGGGTGCTCTCGTCCGGCACCGCGTCGGCTGTCCCGGCGGAGGCGGTTTCGGCGGGCGGCGTCTCTGTCTCGGGCGCTTCCGTGGAATCCGGCTCAGACGTCTCCGTGCCGTCTGTGACCGCGTAGTCGCCGCCGAACGATGCGGACGCGACGAAACCCGCGAGCGCCTCGACCGTTACGCCGGAGAAGTATGCGGACGCCTCGGCGTACATCGAGAGGGCGAATACGGCGGCGCAGAAAACGGAAAGCACCCGCGTTGCGATGCGCCGCCCGGCGGCACGCTTGTCCGCGCCCGGGGCGACGGCGGCTTGATCCTTTATTTCTGCGGCGTCCGCGGGCGGCGGGGCGATATCGGGGGCGAGCTCCGGCGGCGCGGCCTCGGAGATGGGGTCACTATCCGGCATTGGCTCCTGCGGCGTGAGCGGCCATTCATTGTCAACGTCCGAGACGGGCAGCAGCTCTCCCGTGAGGATCGGTGCGGTATCGTTTGTCATGTTTGCGCTTCCTTCTTTCTTTGACTTGTCCTTCCGTTCTAATATACGGGACAATGCCGCCGAATATGCGCGCCGTTATGACGTGCGGCACAAAAGGTCGAGGGCGTCGCTTATGAGGCGCGCCATCTCCTCGGTCACAACGTCGCTCTCCTTCGGCGCGACAAAGAAGCTGCGCCCCTCCTCGAGGACGCGGCGAAGCTCGTCAGCTTCGGGTCCGAGCGTTACGCCTCCCGCTTCGAGCGCGTCATAGACGAGCGTCGAAGAGTCAACTATCGTCGGGACGCCGACGGAGACGACGGGGACGCCGAGCGCCTCGGCGGTGAGCGGGCTGCGCCTGTTGCCGATGCCGGAGCCGGGGCTGATGCCGGTGTCAGCGATCTGTACCGTCGAGGCGAGGCGGGAGCATGAGCGCGCGGCGAGCGCGTCTATGAGGATAACGACGGCGGGGCGGACCGTTTCCGCGATGCCGCGCACCACGTCCGCCGCCTCGATGCCGGTCGCGGCGGCGACGCCGGGGGCCGTCGCCGTTACGCGGCAGCAGCCGAGCGCGTCATAGAGGTCGCGGCGCTCGACGGAGAGCTGCGCCGTGACGGTGACTGCGTCCGCGACCTTCGGGCCGATCGCGTCTGCGGTCATTGCGCGGTTGCCGAGCCCGCAGATAAGGATCGGAAAGTCGGGGTGCGGGCGGACACCGGCGACGGACTGTACCGCGTCCCCGATGAGCTCCGAGAGCAGCGCGACGAGTGCGTCGCGCCGATCGTCCGCCCAGAGCCAGGGGCGCTTTGCCGTGACGGTGACGTAAGTTCCGGCAGGGCGCCCCGAGGTTCGCTCGCCTTCACCTTTGCCGACTGTCATTACGGAAACGGGAACGGAGTCCCGCTCGTATTCTTCGAATGTCACGCCCGGCGCGTTTTCGCGGTCGATCTCCGCCTCGACGGCGAGGTCGCTCCGCCTGTACGATGTTTCACACTTGCTCTGCATTGTCTTTTTCCTCGTTTTTTTACTATACTTTTTCCCCGGAACCGTGATATAATATACGTGCGGTTCGGAAAAACGCGTAAATGACCCCGACAGGACAAAAAATGATTGTGAAAGTTGCACAAAAAAACACAAGATAATTGTGCAGATAACTGAAACTTGCAACCTTATGTAAAGATTTTATTGATTTGAGCCGATTTTGATGATATAATATGTTGAGGTCAATCTAAACGCCGAGCGGCGTTTTGACGTCAAGTTTTCTTACCATAAATTTATGCCGGAAGCATAAAAGGAGGATAAACCGCATTATGAAACGCTCAGTGGCCATTATTCTGTGTGCCGTCATGCTCTTGACGGCGCTGGCAGGATGCACGACGCTTGAAAAGAATGATGAAGGCGAGTACGACAAGGGCGCCATCATTCCCATGTACCTCGGCACTCAAATGTACAACTTTGATCCGCAGGCGCCGTATCTCAACGACTCGAATATCCAGATCCTTGACCTTCTCTTTGTCGGGCTCACCGATATCGACGCGAAGGGCAAGCTCCAGATGACGCTCATAGACAAATATGAGATAGTTGAGAACGAAGCGCTCAAGGAATATAAGATGAAGATCACGCTCAAGCACTCCAAGTGGAGCGACGGCGTTGACATCACCGCGAGCGACGTTGTATACGCATGGAAACGCATTATAAAGGCTACATACCAGAGCGAGGCCGCCTGCCTGCTTTACGACATAAAGAACGCGCGCGACGTCAAGCTGGGATATAAATCCGTCGACGACTTCGGAGCGACCGCTCCCGAAACGTACGTCGTCGAGATCGAGTTCGAGCGCAAGATAGACTACACGCAGTTCCTGCGCAATCTGTCGAGCCCGGCGCTCGTCCCGCTGCGCGAATCCGTCGTCGGCAAGAGCGCCGACTGGGCGAGGAAGTCCGCCACGATCGTGACGAGCGGCCCGTTCACGCTCAAGGTCGTCACGCTTGACGGTCTGATGCGTCTCGAGCGTTCGAACAATTACTTCCTCGATAAGGAAAAAGACAAGTACCTCGACAAGTACGTTATCCCGTACAGGCTCGAAACGGATTATTCGAAGAGCCTCGCATCGTACGTGACGAATCTCACCTCGAATGTCGCGACCGACAGAACGTTCTACACGAACGAGATCCCGCTCGATATGCGCGCCGATTACCGCGATGCCGTGACGCTTGAAGATGAGATGTCCACGCATACGTATTATTTCAACACCAACAATAAGCTCTTCTCGGACGCTAAGGTCAGAAAGGCGCTCTCGCTCGCCATCGACCGCGAGCATGTCGCTAACGACATCGTTGTCTACGCGAAGCCCGCGACCGGGTTCGTCCCGTACAAGGTCACGAACGGTTCGGTCGGCTCGTCGTTCAGAGATGCCGGAGGCAGTCTGATAGACACCAAGGCGAACATGGACGAGGCGAAGAAGCTGCTCTCCGAGGCCGGCGTTTCCGGCGGTACGATCAGGATCGCGTATAAGGCCGGCGACGAGGTCAGCGAGGCTGTCGCCAACTACGTGAAGGACGTCTGGGCTGAGCTCGGCTTCAGCACGGCGGCGATCCCCTACGCCGCAAAGGAAAACGATACAGACAACGCGATGTCCGACGATGCATACGCCGCGCTCTACTCTATCGAGAAGGCGCAGTCCGCAGATACCTCGTGGGACGTGATGGCGCTCGACTATCAGATGCTCTCCGAGGAAGCGTTCTCCGCGCTCGCACCGTTTGCGCTCGAATTCTCCGGCAACGGCGCGAACATGAACGATATCGAGAACGATTATCCTGCATACGGTCACATCACCGGCTATCGCAGCGAAGAATATGACAAGCTCATCGAGGAAGCCTTCGAAGAGCTCGATCCCGCGAAGAGAGCCGAAAAGCTCCACGATGCGGAAGAGCTCCTGATGGAGGATATGCCGATAATGCCCATAATCTTCAATCAGAAGGCGTACACGACCGACAGCACCGTCGTCAGCGGGTTCTCATCGGATTACTACACGAGCACGAACTTCAACCGCGTAGAAATGAAGAATTACTACGATTGGAAGAAGGCAATGGGATATTGATAAAATACCCCGCCGAGGATAGATAAACATTAAAACAGGGGTGAGGAGACGCTCGTCTCCCCACCCCGTTTCTTAAGAACGGAAAGGGAAATATGCCGCAGGCTGAAAGAGATAAAAATTACGTCAAGGTATTCGTCCTTTATCTGCTTTGGAACATAGACGCGCCGCTCGAGTTCGAGACGGTGAACGACATCGTGACGGCGGACGGCTATGTCGGATATTTTGATTTCGCGGAGTGCTTCGCGGAGCTCGTGGACAAGGGCCACGTCGAAACGCTGACGGGCGAGGGCGGCGAGACGCTTTACAGGATAACGCAGAAGGGGATAAACGTCGCCGAGAACCTGTCCGGCGACATCTTCTCGGAGATACGCGAGCGGAGCCTGAAGAGCGCATTGCGCGTCATCTCGTTTCGGGAGCGCCGCGCCGAGCTCAGGTATGAATGTATCGACGTCCCGGACGCCGAGGGCGGCGGGTACAGCGTCACGTGCGCCGTGTTCGAGCATGGGCGGCCGACGTGCTCCGTCACCGTCAAGGTCGATTCAAAGGAGAGGGCGGACGCAATCAGGAAAAATTTTCACGAGCACCCGGAGGCGATCTATCGCGGCGCTCTGGCGCTCCTGCTCGGCGACATGAATTTTATTTTTTGAAAAGTTTTATGCCGGATCGTAAATAATAAAAAAATATTGACGATTTTTTGAAAAATATGTTGACATATCATGAAAATATGGTATAATAGCCGTGTAAAGCTAAATATTATACACAATATTTAATTATCCTTCCTGCATTTGCATGATACGGCGGCGCAAATGCCGTGCAGGCGGTCACAGCTCACCGTTCACAGCGCGCCGAAAGAATAATAAGGCTTTATTTTTTGATATTTCGTTATGTGTTCTCAGAATAGTAAAGAGCTTAAAACCTTGCTTGTCGCGGTCCGCCTCGGCAATGATGACGCGTGCGCCGAGCTTTTGCGTATGTATTCGCCGCTCATCGCCTCTCTCGTGCGGAGCACGATGGCGCATCTGCCGCCGTCCTCCGATATAGATGAGGACGAGCTGCGGCAGGAGGCGGCAATAAAGCTCTATCAGGCGGCGCTGTCGTATAATTTTGACGAAAACATCAGCTTCGGTCTGTACGCAAAGATCTGCCTGAAAAACCGCATGATCTCGCTTTTGCGCCGCCACAGCGCAGGCGCCGAAACGTCCACGGTCGAGCTTACCGATGAGATCGTGCTCGACAGGGAGGTCGGCGACCCGTCCGAGATGCTTCTCCGGACGGAGGGGGAGCGCGAGCTTGACGGCCGCATCAGATCCGTGCTGTCTCCGCTTGAATATGACGTCTTCAATCTGTATACAGACGGGTCGAGGCCGACGGAGATCGCAAAGACGCTGGGGATCGGAGTCAAGACCGCCGAGAACGCGGTATACAGAATGAAATCGAAGCTCTCAAAGCTCTTTTTATAGCTTATAGCGGCCCCGGCAGCATGCCGGCCGGTATATAATATGCCCGAATAGCTCAACAGCAGAGCATACATATGTTGTGGGAATGCGGTGCGACTCCGCGCCGGGCGCAAATATTTCCATATTCTAAGCGAGGAGAAACTCATGTACGAAGACAAGACACTTGTATGTGTGACCTGCGGGAAGGAATTCACGTTCTCCGCAGGCGAACAGGCATTTTACGCCGAAAAGGGCCTTATGCACGAGCCGAAGCATTGCAAGGCGTGCAAGGACGCGAGAAAGGGCAAATACGATGCCGTATGCGCCGAGTGCGGGAAACCGTGCAAGGTCAATTTTGAGCCGTCGGGTGACAGACCTGTTTACTGCAACGAGTGCTATGCACAGAGAAAGAGACAGTAATTATATAAGGTAAATCATCGGTCGTATGAAGCTGCCGCAGATCGTTCCCCGGTCTGCGGCAGCCTCGCTTTTTTGCGGCGCGCGGGGCTGCGGTGGCGGGAGATGCCGGGATAAGGCGGAATATTTCGGCGGCTTGGCGCGGGCGTGCTTTGCGGCGGTGAAAAAACGGCGAGGTGTGGCGCGGAGGCAAAAAATGAGGCCCGGCGGTACGGACGGCGGTAAATAAAGGGATAAAAACATAAAAAAACGGCGCTGCGGCGGATTTTATTTAGGTTTTTCACGATAAAAATATATACAAACGTCCGCAAATGTGGTATACTATATATAAGTATGAACTTTACAGAGGTGCGGCTTCTTTTTAAAAATGCTGCGGCGATATGGCTGAAAAGAGAGAATATGCGCGCCGTGAGCCGAGGGGCGCCGCTGAGGGCGCCGTCATCGGGCGGAACGCGGTCCGCGAGCTCTTGCGCTCCGGGCGGGATATAGATAAAATTTTCGCGAAGCGCGGCGAGCGGGAGGGCAGCATCACGGAGCTGCTCGCGATCGCGAAGAAGCGCGGTATACCGACGGTCGACGTCGACGGCGCCAAGCTTGACGCGATGTCCGGCGGCGCGAATCATCAGGGCATCGTCGCGATAGCGTCCGCGTGCGAGTACGGCACGCTCGACGATATATTTGAAAATGCGTCGCGGCGAGGCGAGACGCCGCTCATCGCGATCGCGGACGGGGTCACCGACCCGCAGAATCTCGGCGCGCTGATGCGCTGCGTTGACTGCGCGGGGGCGCACGGGCTCATAATACCGAAGCGGCACAGCGCCGGGGTCACCCCGGCGGTCACAAAATCGTCGGCGGGCGCCGTCGAGCACGTGACGGTCGTGAGGGTCACGAATCTTGCGGACACGGTCGCCGAGCTGCAAAAGCGCGGCGTGTGGGTGTTCGCGGCGGAGGCCGGCGGCAAGCCGTATTACGAGTGCGATTTTCGGTCGCCGACGGCGATCATATTCGGGAGCGAGGGGGACGGAGTCAGCCGCCTGCTCCGCGAAAAGAGCGATTTTACGGTTTCGATCCCGATGTACGGCCGGGTAAATTCCCTCAACGTTTCGTGCGCTGCCGCCGTGCTCTTGACCGAGGCGTCAAGGCAGCAGCGGACAGGCTTACGATAAACCCCAATAAATCGAAAGGTACGGTCAGAATATGAGCGAAGAAAAGCGCGACAGCCAGGTCGATATAAACGAGCTGCTCAACAGATACCTGCCCATGACTGACAACAAGGCAGAGACACCGCCGCCCGCGGCGGACGGGCAGGACAGACCGGCGCGCCAGCGTCGCCGTGCGGCGGTAAGGCACACGGCGCCCGAGGCGGGAGGCGCGCGGGCGGACAGCGAAAATATCCCTGCGGACAACGCTTTTGCGGCCGCCGCGAGCGAGGCGGACGATGACGACGTCGTGATTTACGGCGCCGGCGGCGGGGAGCAGACGAAAACCGGCGAATGTGCGGTGGGCGGCGCCCCGGAAGCTGCGGATACGAGCGCGGACGGAGTGGCGAATGAAAGCCCGGACGCGTCCGTTTTCGCGCAATACGGTGACGGCGGGGACGGCGAGTCCTACGACGATATAGCCGGCGAGGGCGCCGAGACACCCGACGGGGCGGAAACCGACGAGGACGACTCCGACGAGTTCGGCGATCTTGACGACTTTGAAATGAACATTCTGCTCGGGCTCGGAATGGACGAGGAGCTGGAGAGCACGGTCGGAACGGAGCGCGTCTCGAATTTTGTCAAAAAGCAGCAGACGACGCTCGACAAGAAGGTCGCCGTCAACCGCGAGCGCGCCGAGCTCGACTACGAATACACGAACAAGACGCAGACAAAGGAGATCGCGGAGAGGTATAAGGCCGCGTACCGCATCTCAAAGCTGAAGCTGGCGGCAGCCGCCGTTCTGACGCTCGTGCTGTTCTTCTATGAGTGCCACGGACTGTTCGGCATCACGCTGTCGGGCCCGCTCGACCCGCTGACCTACCCGGTCGTGTATATCATGATCGGGCTCCAGATAGCGCTTATCGCTGCCGCGCCGTCGATAATGTCGCTCTATTACGGAATGAAAAATTTCTTCCGCGGCCGTCCGACGCCGGAGTGCGTCGCGGCGTTCGCACTGATATTCGACATCATTTACAGCGTCGGCATCTCGTTCTGCGACACGTTCGGCGAGGCGGGTCCCGAGACGTTCAACCTGCCCGTGGCAACCGCTTTCTTGATGCTCTACGTATATGAGTGGATAAATCAGCGGCGCGAGATAATGAGCTTCGGCGTTATTTCCTCGGGCAAGAAAAAGTTTGCCCTTGTGAGCCTTTCGATGGCCGATTCTCACCTCGAGCACGAGGCGTTCTCCGACCTGATGGACGAGAGCGACAACGCGAATGATATAAGCGTTCTCAAGATCGAGGGCGCCGACTTCGTCGGCGACTACTTCCTGCGCACGAACAGGTACGCGGGCGGCAGAAAGTTCATCGGATTCGTCATTCCGGCGATAGTCATCGTCTCGGCGGCGTTCTACTTCGTCATCGATACGCCCGTCTTGGAGGCGGTGCAGTGGTTTACGGGCAATATTTGGTTCGCCTTCTTCGTGGGCATCTTTTTCGGCGTGTTCTTCATCGATTTGGGGTGCTCGTTGTTCGCATACAGCTACAGCGGCAGCGGAAATATGTACACGGGGCTGCGCGCCGCGATCTCCGTCGCGCTCACGTGCCTGCCGATCTCGGTGTTCTATATGTTCTCGCACCCGTTCTACCGCGCCGTCAAAAAGGCAGATGAGGAAGACTGCACGATAGTCGGCGAGGGGTCGGTCGAGGAATATGCCAACGCCGCGATCGTCTCGTTCGACGACAAGAGCGTCTTCCCGTCAACGGGCGTCAACGTCCGCGGGATCAATATTTTCGGCAACAACAGGATAGACCGCGTCATATATACGACGGCGAGCGTGTTCTGCACGCTCGGCGGCCCGCTCTCGGACGTCTTTGACCTGGCAACGCGCGACATCGGCCATTCCGACGACGTGGTCGTCGAGAACTGCCTGCCCGGGCTGCTCGAGGTCACCGTTGACGGCAGGCAGGTGATGTACGGCTCTATCGACATGATCGAAGAGGCCGGAGTTCGCATACCGCGTCCGCTCGAGGAGCACAGGAACGACGACTTCGGTGACAACGTCTCCGTCATGTACATGGTCGAGAACGGCAGGTTCATCGCCCGCATGCTGATACAGTATCTGCTCGACGCGGACTTCGAGTTCACGCTGAAGCAGCTCGACCGTGCGGGAATGTTCGTCGGAATAAAGACGTTTGACCCGAACATAACGGAGGAGTTCCTCGGAAGACAGGTCAAGCTGAAAAAATACCCGGTGCGCGTCATAAGGTGCAAGGCGCTCGAGGACAGGACGCTCGTCGAGGAAACGACGGTCAGCGGCCTCGTCTCGACGGATTCGCCGAAGACGCTGATGCCGGCGGTCACGCTCTGCGAGCGGGTGCTGCACGCGCGCAGCATAAATACGATGCTCGTCGTGATCTCGCTGTTCGTCAGCCTGCTCGTCGCCGCGCTCTCGGTGCTGTTCTCGGCGATAGAGCTCTCGCCGCTGTTCATCGCGATATACGGGCTTTTCTGGGTCGTCCCGATGTTCATTGCGTCGAGAATGATAGTTTCATGATAATATAAGGATAATGACGCATAGGGAGAAGCTCTTCTGTGGGCTTCTCCCTATGTGACGGGAAAGGAATTTTATGGACAGCAAAAAGTACGGGAGCATTCTGCGCACCGTTTCAAAGCCCGCGAGATACACGGGCGGCGAACGCGGGCAGGTGATAAAGGACAAGGCGGACGTTTTGTGCCGGTGGGCGTTCTGCTTTCCGGACAGCTACGAGATCGGAATGTCGAATCTCGGCGTCCGCATACTGTACGGCGCGCTGAATTCGGAGCCGGACGTGTGGTGCGAGCGCGTCTACACGCCGTGGGTCGATATGCAGGAGCGCATGAGGGAATACGGCATACCGCTTTCGGCGCACGAGAGCGGGGACCCGATCTCGGAATTTGACATCGTCGCGTTCACGCTCCAGTATGAGATGTGCTACACGAACGTGCTCGTCATGCTCGAGCTCGGCGGGATCCCGGAGCGGGCGGACGAGCGGGGCGAGGACGACCCGATCGTGATAGGCGGCGGGCCGTGCGCGTACAACGCGGAGCCGATGGCGGATTTCTTCGATATCTTCTCCATCGGAGAGGGCGAGGAGGCGCTGCCGGAGCTTGCGCGGCTTTACATCAAGATGAAGGCGGACGGGACGTATTCGCGGCGCGCGTTTCTGTTCCGCGCGGCGACCGAGCTTGACGGGTTTTATGTCCCGTCGCTGTATCGCGTCGAATACGGCGAAGACGGGACGATCGCATCGTTCGAACCGGTCGACGAACGCGTCCCGAGGCGCGTTATAAAGCGCGTCGTCGAGGATTTCGATCACGCGTATTTTCCGACGGCGCCTGTCATGCCGTATACGGAGGTCGTCCACGACAGGATAATGCTCGAGGTGTTCCGCGGCTGCATACGCGGCTGCCGGTTCTGTCAGGCGGGCATGGTGTACCGCCCGGTGCGCGACAGGAGCGTCGAGACGCTGTGCCGCCAGGCGGAGGAGATGTACAAAAATACGGGGTACGACGAGATATCGCTGACATCGCTCGCGATAGACGATTACACGTGCGTCGGCGAGCTGACGGACGAACTGATCAAGTGGACGAACGAAAACAAGATTTCGCTCTCTCTGCCGTCTCTGCGCGCGGACAGCTTCACGCGGGAGCTGATGGCGAAGATAAGCGGCGTCCGCTCGTCCGGGCTGACGTTCGCGCCCGAGGCGGGAACGCAGAGGCTGCGCGACGCGATAAACAAAAATGTCCGCGAGGAGGACATACTGAACGCCGTCCACATCGCATTCGAGGCGGGAAAGTCGCAGGTCAAGCTGTATTTCATGATAGGGCTGCCGACCGAGACGGACGAGGACGTCCTCGGCATACCGGCGCTCGCCGCGAAGGTGATTGAAGAATATTACAAAACCGAGGGGCGGAACAAAAAGCGCCCGCCGCAGGTCACGATCTCGACGGCGTGCTTTATCCCGAAGCCGTTCACGCCGTTCCAGTGGGCGGAGCAGATAAGCAAAGAGGAATTCGTCCGCCGCCAGAAGCTGATCGCGGACAACATACACGACAGGCGGATAAAGTATAATTTCCACGATTCCGAGGTCTCGTTTATTGAGGCCGTGCTCGCGAGGGGGGATCGGCGGCTCGGGAAGGTCATGTCCGAGATGCACCGGCTCGGCGCGTGCTTTGACGCGTGGGACGAGCATTTCTCCGCCGAAAGATGGCAGGCGGCGTTTGAGAGCGCCGGGATCGACCCCGATTTTTACACGCGCCGCGAACGCGCGCCGGGGGAGATATTTCCGTGGGACGTGATCGATGTCGGGGTCACAAAAAAGTTTTTGCTTTCCGAATACGAGGCGGCGAAGGCGAGCCGCCCGTCAAAAAATTGCCGCGAGGGGTGTTCCGGCTGCGGCGCGCTCGTTTACGGAGGTGATACGCTGTGCCGAAAGATGAGAGGATAATGACGCCCGTGCGCGTCGCGTTTTCAAAGACGGGGTCGCTCTCGTTCATCTCGCACCTTGACCTTATGCGGACCGTGTCGCGGATACTCGTCCGCGCCGACATAGGGATATATTATACCGAGGGGTTCAATCCGCACCCGAAGCTCGTGTTCGCGCTGCCGCTCTCCGTCGGCGCGGAAAGCGTCTCCGAGCTGTTTGACATAAAGGTCGAAGGTGAGGCGGACTGCGGGCTCATTCTCTCGCGCCTGCGCCGCGAAGCGCCGCCGGAGATGGAGATAAGAGACGTTTACGTGCCGTCGCGCAAGTTCCGCGACATCGCGTTCGCGGAATACGACATCGCGATACATCACAAAGACATGCCGGAGGACGGTGCCGAACGCGTGAACACGCTGACGGATTCGCCGCTCGTGCTGACGAAGAAGACGAAATCCGGCGAGGCGGAGTGCGACATACGCGAATATATCGCCGCCCTCACAGCAGAGCTGCGCGAAGGTGACCTTTATATAAAAACGAGGCTTTCCGCTGATGCGGAGCATTATCTGAACCCGGAGTACGTAGTTCTCGCCGTTCGACGCGGGCTCGGGATAGAGGAGGACGATATAGCGCCGGGCGGCGACACATACTCTATCATGCGGACGCGCATACTTGACGGTGCCGGCGAGGATTTCAGATAAGGCGCGGGCGTTGATAAAGCGCGATATAAGCGATAATTTAAAATCAAGCGCCGCTTTCCCGACGTTCGGCGCGTATTCAGCCGCGCCGGGAGCGGCGTTTGATTTTTTTCCTTGCCGCTGCCGACAGCATTTTTTACCGGCGGCGTGCCTTGAAAATACGGGGCATTCGGCGGCTGAAACAAACTGTAATTCAGAGGAAAACTCGATCATGAAGATAAGGTGCGTCTGGGAACATAACGGCAACGACAGTATTTTGTTTGCGGATAATTTTATCGGGGCATTTGCAAGAGGATCGTCGAAGGATTTGGCACTACGGAAGATGCCTCTTGAAGTGAGATCTTATCTCAGATGGAAGGGCGACCCGGCACCGGATTCCCTTGAACCCGAAATAATTCAGGAAAAACGGTCACATTTGACCGTTTCCGATGCTGATTCCGATGTCATTTTTGATACGGAAAGGGAAGAATTAAGTTTTGATGAGTATACGGACCTGAAATCGCTTGCCCTGAAATCGGCACAGGACTTTTTGACGCTGTACCGTGCGATCCCGGATAAAGATAAGAGCTGTCTGCCGTATAGAGCAACATTTTACGGACAGGTTCCCCGCACTGCGTCCGAGATGTACGAGCACACAAGAAATGTCAACGATTATTATTTTGATGAGATCGGTGTTTCCGCGGATAACGAGGGCACTATCTCGGAATGCAGAGAGCGCGGATTTGCGGCATTGGAAAGCCGGCGGGACTTTTTAAAAAATACGGTCTGTATCGGAAGTTATGATGAAGAATGGTCTTTAAGAAAACTGCTGAGACGGTTTATTTGGCACGACAGGATTCATGCAAAGGCGATGTATCGTATGGCGGTAAAAACTTTCGGCGTCCACGCCGTGCCAAACGTATTTATGTTTGATATTTGATATAATCTTGCGGAAGTTGATACAAAGCCGAGAAATCATTAAAAAGTGCGCCTTTGCGGTGTAATTTTCGCTTGCGGTGTAAAACTGCTTATCACTTGCAGGCGGTTGGTTTTTTTAAATTTTACGGTATACTAAATCAAAAATCAGAATCAGCGGAGGTTTAACAGGTTGAGAGCGCCATTTCAGATATTGGCAATTCCTTTCAGAAAAACATCTTCAAGAGAGATGGAGTTTTGTGTTTTTCATCGCGCGGATTTGGATCAGTGGCAGTTTATTGCCGGCGGCGGTGAAGATGACGAAACGCCGACAGAGGCGGCGGTCAGAGAAATTTCAGAAGAGACGGGGATAAAAACAAACAGTATTATAAAGCTGACGTCCATGGCGTATATCCCCGCGAATGTTATTTCGGAACGACACCGGAAATATTGGGCAAAGAATACCTATGTTATTCCCGAATATCACTTCGCGTTTGAATGTGTTTCAGACATAAAGTTATCCAATGAACACATCGGTTACGAGTGGCTGAGTTATAAAGACGCTATGGCGCGCCTGACTTGGGATTCAAATAAAACAGCTTTATATGAATTGCGCTGTCGGTTGCTTGAAGAGGTCTAAACCGATAAAGAAAGGTTTTTTGCTCGTATCAAAATCGCAAGAAACATAGATCCTCGCCGCTATGTGCGGCTTGAAAAATCATTTGGACGGAAGACGAATTGCGGCGCGCAAGGGGGTGTTCCCCTTGCGCGCCTGCGAGGTTATATAAACGCGCCGTCACATTATATTTCTCCACGACGGGATACCGAGCTCGCGAATGTGGCGGAGCTCTTCTTCAAGCTGGCGGCAGATGCCGAAATATTCCGTGTCCGTGTGCTCGCGCCGACAGAGCTCTTCGAGCGCCGAGATCAGCGTTTCGGTCCGGGTCGCCTCCTTGCGGTGTACGGTCACACATACGGTCGATTTCGCCTCGTCCCAGATGGAGGCGATCTCTTTTATCGCGTTGTCGCGTGTTTCGACAGTCGCCGAATATGCTTCGACAGTTGCCGATAACATTCTGTCCGCGTACTCGTCCGTCGTGACCGCCGAGATGACCGTCACGGAGATGACGGCGAGCAGGAGCAGGATCGAGATGATAAACGATTTCATGGTTTCTCCTTTTTGATCAGCGTTACCTTGTCCGTGTCGTCACAGAGCAGAAGGAGCACGTCCTTCGCCGTGCACTTTGCCTGCCGGAGCTGGTGCTCGACGAACGCATGCGTCTTTTTCGAGCAGCGGAGGTTTGCCTCTATCAGGTCGCCGTCGATGATGAGCGCGTGCGCGATGCCGCTGTCCGGCGGCGTCGTGCCGGAGGCGACTTCGGAAAATTCTCCGATGTTCGGCGGGCGGTCGTCTATCTTGGGGAAGACGGAGAGCTGCCCGTCGTCCTCGACGATGGCGTAATTTATCGCGGAGATGTCGCCGTATCCCTTTTGGCGGAGCTGGCCGAGCAGCTCCGAGCAGCTTATGCGGAGGCGGCGCAGCTCGCGCTGGTCTATGACGCCGCGCCTGATGAGGACGCTCGGCTTCCCGGCGAAGATGCGGCGCAGAAAGCTGTTCTTGACCGAGAGATATGACGTTATGACCTCGAGCGAGATGATGAGCGCGACGGGGGCGGCCATATAGAGGAGCGGTATGTCCGGGTCGGAGATGGGCAGCGCCGCGAGCTCCGAGAGCAAAAGCGTCGTCACGAGCTCGGATAGCTGGAACTCGCCGAGCTGCCGCTTTCCCATCAGTTTCATTGACAGCTCGAGTATGACGTATATGATGAATGTACGGATCATTACGGTCGGCACGTGTCGGGATCCCCCTTTCATATGTTTTTCTCTCTATATGATTCACCGCGCGCCGATTTTTTATGCCCGATATTGTTGAATAATGCTATTGCCATAGGGACTTTATTGTGGTAAAATTATATTCGGCATATTGTGCCGACGAGATCCACGGAGACAAATAATGGATTATATATACGTTTTCTTTATCTCAATGATCCCCTTCATCGAGATTCGCGGCTCTGTCCCGGTCGGGGCGCTTTTAGGGCTGCCGTTCCCGGCGACGTTTGCGCTCGGCGTGCTCGGCAACCTCTTGCCCGTGCCGTTCATACTTTTGTTTATAAAAAAGATACTCGCGTTCATGAAGCGATTCCCGAAGTTAGCGCCGATCGCGGAATGGGTCGAGAGCCACGGCGAGAAGCGCTCCGACAGGGTGACGAAATATGCGACGCTCGGGCTGGCGCTCTTTGTCGGTATCCCGCTGCCCGGGACGGGCGCCTGGACAGGCTCGCTGATCGCGGCGCTTTTGGACATGAAGTTTTCATACGCGATAATTTCGATATTCGCGGGAATTCTGCTCGCGGGATTCATCATGAGCGGGATTTCATACGGATTCCTCGGATTTTTGTCTTTCCTCGCATAATAACCGGAAGAGGTGAAATATATTATGAAAAAAAAGAAGCTGTTCACGTCGGAGTCGGTGACCGAAGGGCACCCCGACAAAATATCCGATCAGATCTCAGATGCGATACTTGACGAGCTTCTCCGCCAGGACCCCGAGAGCCGCGCCGCCGTCGAGACATTCTGCACGACGGGGTTCGTGATGGTGATCGGCGAGGTCACGACGACAGGGTACGTCGACATACAGAGCATCGTGCGCGACGTCGTCCGGGACATCGGCTACGACCGCGCGAAATACGGCTTTGACTGCGACACGTGCGCCGTCGTCAGCTCGATACACGAGCAGAGCCCGGATATCGCGCTCGGCGTGGACAAGTCCGCCGAGGCGAAGGCGGGCGAGATAACGGATAAATACGACATCGGCGCCGGGGATCAGGGAATGATGTTCGGCTTCGCCTGCGACGAGACGCCGAAGCTGATGCCGCTGCCGATCTCG
>CANROT010000013.1 GCA_947632285.1 uncultured Clostridia bacterium | reverse complement strand
GGGGCTTCGGCTCCTTCGGGGGCTTCGGTTCCTTTGGAGGCTTCGGCTCCTTCGGAGGTTTCGGCTCCTTCGGAGGCTTCGGCTCCTTCGGGGGCTTTTGCTCCTTCGGCGCCCACGGACCGCTTACGTTTTTCCGAGATTCCGTTGGGTTCGGCGTCTCGGCTGCTGCCGGGATCACGGGCGGATCGAGCGTATCCGCCGTTGCCGGTGTCTCGGAATTATCGGACGTAATATCTGTTTTCGGTATCGGCGGGAGCTCCGTTTCTTTCGGTTTCTCCGGCGCCTGCGGCTTTTTCGGCGCTTCGGGCGCATCTTTTGGCGAGGTCAGCAAAACGGTCTTTCCGGAGGCGTGCTTTTTCCTGTCGCGGCCGTGTCTGCCGTCATCGGCAGGGTACAGGCCCGCATGAAGCGCTTCCATCGACTCGAACCGCTCATCAAGGCGCAGCGCAAGTCCGCGCAGAAGCGCAGCTTCACGCGCGGGCGATATATCGACGCCCAGCTTGCTCGGCGGGGTGAGCTTATCATTTAAGCTGCGCTCCATCGCATATGGAGGAATATTCCCCGTAAGGCAATAGTATATGGTCGCGCAAAGCGAGTAAACATCCATTGCCGGCTTCGGCTCAGACTGGGTGTACTGCTCCGGCGGAGCGTAACCGTGCTTCAACGTCAGCGTGAGCGTTCCTTCGTCCTGAGTCGTATCCTTTGCGCACCCGAAGTCGAGAAGCTTTACGTTTCCGTTCTCCATCATCAGGTTGTCCGGCGAGATGTCGCGGTGAATGAGTCCCATGGAGTGCATCGCGCCGATAGCGGAGAACACGGGCTCTATCGCCTTGAAAAGCTCGTCCGGCGGTATCCTTCCGCCGTGCTGTTCGACGAGCGCTTTGAACGTCACGCCGTCAACGTATTCCATGACGATATAGGCCGTATTGTTCGTCTCGAAAAAGTCCCTGACGCCGACGACGACGGACTGTTTCTCCATTCTCGCGAGCGCACGCGCTTCATTCAGAAAGCGCTGCTTGCCGCGCTCGTAGCTCTTGCGCGTCGGCCCCACAAAGCTCGTCACCTCGGTGGAAACGGCGTTGTTGCGCGTCGCCCTGTCGACGGGGTAATATTCCTTGATCGCCGCCCTGAGCTCGAGATTCAGGTCGCATGCTATGTATGTTATCCCGAAGCCGCCCTCGCCGAGGACGCGACCGATCAGATATCTGTTCTGAAGTATCGTCCCCGGCGGCAGATGATGCGGCGACGGGACGTAGTTGCCCGCAGTCTGCCCGCAGGACGGACATACATCGCCATCATTGAGCAGATTCATGCAATATGGGCAATACCGTTTATCCATACGCTGGCTCCTTTGACCGGTTTTTGCTGATCCTATGCTGCAATACCGGTATCAGACTTGTACTTTTATGCTCCGATATCGGCAAAAGTGTCGGACGCATCTGTCAGAATTTACTGAATATCAGTACGATGAGAGCCGCCGTCGCTATGATCCCAAGCACGATCAGAGCCGGCGTCTTATACTTTTCCCAGAATTGATTTCCGGGCGTCCTGCCGATCATCGTTCCCGGCGGGACCGGGGCAGAGAAGGTCTGCCCGGGTACGGCGACAGTCGCCGACGCACTCTCTGCCTTTTGTTCTGGCGCGGGTGCGGGCGACGCGGGCCGCACGCACAGCTCGTTATAAAATTCGTTGACGCTCCGCGTCCGCTCGTTCGGCTGTAAAGCGCTGCCCCTCATTATCGCCTTGTCTATGTATTCGGGTATGTCGATCCCGAGCGACGATATCGGCACCATCGGATCCGGCTTTCCGCTCAGGATCGCGTATGATCTTTCGGTCGCTGCCAACGGCACGCGGCCGGTGAGGCAATAGTACATCGTCGCGCAGAGGGCGTGAAGGTCCGTCGACGCGTTCTGATCGTGGCGCGTATACTGTTCGATCGGCGCGAAGCCTGGCTTCAGCGCTACCGTCATGCTGCGCCCGTCCTCAACGGAGCGCGCGCAGCCGAAGTCGAGGAGCTTCAGCGTCCCGTTCGGCATCAGCATTATGTTGTCGGGCGCAATGTCCCTGTGTATGACGCCCGCCTCATGTATCTTCGCTATGCTCTGCATAAGCGGTACGAACAGCTCGAGCACGCGGCCGTATTCCATGGGGCCGGAGCTGCTCACCACATCTTTGAGCGTTATGCCGTTCAAATATTCCATCACGATGTATGCGGTGCCTTTTGCGCGGAAAAAGTCCATAACATGAACGATCCCGCTCACATCGCGCAGCGCCCTCAGCATGCTGGCCTCGCTCAGAAAGCTGTCCCTGCCGCGGTTGAATACGTCGACCTTCTGAGATATGGGGCGCACCTCGCCGTTGTCGAGGCGGCTCGGGTTGCACATCGCGGGGAAGTATTCCTTGATGGCGACCTTTATCCCGGAGGAAAGCTCGCGGCCGATATACGTTATCCCGAAGCCGCCCTCGCCGAGCGCGCGCCCGAACAAATAGGAGCGTCCGCTGCCTTCGTTTTTGAGCACCGCGCCGATCGGCATGTGATGGCTTTCTGCCCTGACGGAGAGACTTTTTCCGCACCGGGAGCAGAATTTATCCGTGCCTTTGATCTCCTCCATGCAGCTCGGGCAGAATAATGCAGCCATATTACTGTCCTCTCTTTACGTCAATGACGAAGCTTTCCTTCGGCGAACCTATGTAGAAGGTGTCGCCTGCGTGGAGCTCGATCGGTTCCTTTGCGGCGAGCTTTCTGCCGGGGGCGATGAACGTGCCGTGAGACGAGCCGAGGTCTTCGATGTACAGTTTGCCGTCCTTTACGGACAGCGCACAGTGCTGCCGGCTCACTCCGGGCGTGCTTTCCGGCAGCGCCATGTTGCACGAATCGCGGTCGCGGCCTATGACGAGCGGCTGGCTCTTGCTGATGTAGACGCGCTTACCGTTCAGCGCGCCGCTCGTTCCCTGAACGCGGAAGCCGGAATCGTCACTGTTTACGGGCGTGCGCGGCATCGGCTCCGACTGAGGTACGGGAGCCGGCTCCGGCATCGGTGCGGCTGCGGCTGTCTTATTTGATTTTTTGCTGACTACAACTATGATGACGACGACCGCGACGATCACGACAAGTGCGATCGCGGCGATAAGAACGATAAGACCGACATTTACATCGTTCGGGTCATATTTTGCGTATTTTATGTTGTTCTTGTCGAGCAGCTCCATGACCTCGACGGTGCTGACGGCATAATTTGTCTTCTCAATGTCAATGCCTTCCGCAGATAGTGTATACAAGGTGTTTATGCCTATGACCTTACCGTCGGCAGTAACCATCGGGCCGCCGGAATTGCCGTGCTGAAGTGAGACATCTGTCTGGACACGGCGCACGCCCGTGCCTGATTCGGTGACGAGGCGGCTCAGCGTTCCGCTTGAGATGGACATGTCGGAAAGTCCCCATCTTGATGTCGGGTCGATGAGATCTCCGTCGTCCGCAATGCCGGGGAACCCGAGCACATATACGGGGTCGCCGACATTATCATCGGTCGGCTCCTGAATTTCGAGCGGTACGCGCTTGTCTGTAGGCTTTTCAATGCGCAGAAGCGCGATATCCTTTATGTCGTCATATGCAACGACATAGGCGTTTGCATAGTCTTCCGAGTCAAAGTACACTCGCAAATATGCTTTCAGCCCGTCCAGGACGACGCCGTCCCCGAGATCAATATCTACAGGTTTGCCGGCATCTAAAGCAAGATAATCACTGATAACGTGATGATTGGTCAGCACATATTGGGCGTCCTCGCCGGGTGTGCCGATAAAAAACCCGGAACCGAAAGCTACTGCGTCAAGCCAGTCGCTGCCGTTTCCAAAGCGTTCCTCAACTACTACGACGCCGTTCTTCGCGTCGGTGTACGTTTTTACACCGTTTCCGCCCGAAGAGCAACCCAAAAGGAGCGTCGGGACGAGGATAAGCGTGCAAAGTAAAAATGCAAACAGTCTTTTTTTCATTTGATCGTTTCCTTCCTCTTGTAAGTTTGTGTCATATTTCGATCCATGCGGCTGCCGCCGTATTGTTGTCGTTGTCCGACGGGACGCGTCTTGAGAGTATTTTCCTCATGGCGGCGATCCATTCGTCCGGCGACTTCGAAAGCCTCAGCTCGGACGCCATCTCCGCCTCTATGACGTATTCCCAGAATCCGTCGGAGCAGAGCAGAAACGCGTGGCGGCCGGGCGCGAGTGTTTCCGATGCGGTGTCGATGGAAAGCTCGCTTTCAAGCCCGAGCGCCCGGAAGATCTTGCTCCTGTCCGAGTGAAAACGTATCTGCTCCTGCGTTATTTCGCCGAGAAAAACCGCGACCTGTGAGGCGCTGTGGTCCCGCGTCTGTGAGACGAGCACGCCGTCGATAAAATGATACAGCCGCGAATCCCCCGCAAACGCCCATGCCGCCACGCCGTCCTTCAGGGCGAGCGCAACGGCGGTCGATTTCATCTTGCATGACGGCGTCTGCATCGAGCATATCTTCTCGTGCGCAGCCATAAGCAGCTCTTCAAGGTGCGCAGGCTCCGCCGTGCCGTTCCAGTTGTCAGAGACGAGTTCGACCGCGGTGCGGGACGCCACATCTCCTCCACCGTGACCTCCGAGACCGTCGCAAAGTATCAGCAGCTTGCCGCCGCCGCGTTCCGCGATCACGACGGAGTCTTCATTATACGGCCTTCCGCCTATGTCGGAATAATATGCTGTCTCGATCAAAGCCTGTTCCTCCAAATATCAATTCTCCGGCGCCGATGTGCTCGGCACGTCGTCCGCCGCTTCTTTCGCCTCCTGTACATGCGCGGGAGCCGGCGCGGGGACGTGTTCGGACGTTTCCTCAGCCAGGCACTCAAAGATAACGCCGGTATAGTTATCCTGATCAGGATAATTTTTGTTCGATATGATCCCGCGCAGGATCTCCGCCGCCTCGGCGGCAGAATGCCCGAGCGCGCCCTTGAGCTCCGCCGTGCTCACGGCATTGTAAATGCCGTCGCTCATAAGCATGAGCTTGTCGCCGGGGCGAACGTTTATCGGAGATGCGGGCATGTCGATGTGCTTGAGCTTTCCCATGCCGACAAAGCTCGTCAGCCCCGAGCCCTTTTTGTCCGTGTAGACGCTCTGCAGCGTCTGCTCGCCGTTGACGGCGTTGAGCGCGAGCTCGTTTCTGTATATATGCTCGCGGTTGAGCTGGAGAAGCTCGCCGTCGCGGTAGAGGCATATGCGGCTGTCTCCGACAGACACGAAGGAAAAACCGTTCCCGCGCAGATATCCCATTATGAGCGTGGAGCCGCAGCGCCTGTAGCCGCCGGGACCGAGCAGCCTGTCGACCGCCTTCATCGCACGGATAGTAAGGGCGAGGAGCGCCTGCTCGTGCGTTTTCGGACTCTGAAGCTCCATAAAACCGTCGAGTACCGCCTCGACGATGGCCTGGCTCACCTTATCGCCGTCCGAAAGGCCTCCCATGCCGTCTGCGACGACGCCGAGCATGCCGCGGTCATGCATCAGGGACGTGTCCGACACGGCGAAGCAGTCCTGCTGATACTCCCGCGCGCCCTGCTCGTGGAGCTTGCCTATGGCAACGCCCCTGACGGCGCCCGCCGGCGCGGCGGACGGCTTCGAGGCAGTTTTGGCGCGCTTGTTCGCGCGAATGAGGCATACCGCGAGTACCGCCGCCGTCGCAAGCAGCACCGCCGCGACGACGACAGCGGTCACGGTAAACGCGGGCGGCGGGGATTCAAGGAAGCCCTTTACTGCCTCACCCGTTTCCGACGCTCCCTCCGTAATTTTCGAAAAAGCCTCTGCCGCCTTAGCCGTCGTCTCGGTTATTGTTCGGGACGCGGTCGTTTCCGCTTCCGTCCCCGCTGTTGACGTGAGGAGCAAATTGAACAGCCTCATCTGCTCACTCCGCATCGCTCCAGCTGAATTCATCACCGCAGAGCGCGATGAAAATGAGCTGCGTGTTGCCTATCGTTATGCGGTCGTGCGAATGCAGCTCGGTGCTGCCGCCCATTACGGGAACGTCGTTTACCATAAGCACGTTTTTGCCCTGCTCATGGGCGATATAGAAGCGCTTGAGCTTCGCAACATACGCGATGGCTGAATCCTTGTCCGCCGAGATCGCCATATCTCCGTTTATAACGACATCGCCGTACTCGCGCCCGATGTAGTTATAACCCGTGTGGAGGCGATAGTCGGTCCCGCGGCACGGGCCCGCAAGGGCTACGAGCCAGCCGACGACGGGAGAGGGCACACCCGTCGGCGTGGAGTCGTCAACGAAAACGGTGCGGCTCATTTTGGAGCCGGACGCCGGATTCTCCATCATTTCCGGCGGCATCGTGTAGCCGCCCTGATAGCCGATGTCGGCCGCCGGCAGATCATTATCCGTCGGCGGGACCGTGGCTCCGCCGTAAGGGTCGGCGGTGGGCTGAAAGCTCCCCGCGCTGCCGGCGCAATAAGGACAGCTCTGGTACTTGTTTGCGTCGTAGAAATGATGATTGGGACAACTGATGATCTTCTGCTTTACTTCTGCCATAAGAAAAAATCCTCCGGAAAGTTATATTTTTTCAGGTGGCGCATGCCGCAGGGCACGCGCCGCCGTGTTTACATCATTACAAGCTCGAACTGCACGTCGCCGCCGCCGAGGTAGAAGCGCATTCCGACATGCGCGGGGAAGGGGTACTGAACGGGCAGTCTCCGCCCGTCTGACAAGAATGTGCCGAAGGTGGAGCCGAGGTCCGTTATGATCGGTGAACCGTTTGCGTACTGTATCGAACAGTGCCTGGAGCTGATGCCCGGCGTCATATCCGGCAGCCGCACGGAACAGCTCGCATCGCGGCCTATTATGACGCCGGCCGGCAAGGCAACGCACGCCGAGAGTCCCGCCGCGCGCCGCGCTCCTGCTCCTCGGGGAAACCGTATACTGCACGTCATAGCCGTAAGCGTTCGGCCCGGGATAGCTGTCCTCGGCGAACCACACGATAAGAAGAATGAAACCGACGAGCGGTATGAATGCGAAGAGCAGGAATACCCCCGACCTGTTCGTATCGTGGAGCCTTCTCACCGCGACGGCCAGATTCGGTATCATGACCGCGAGGGCGTAAGCCGGCGCGAGCACTATCGCTATCGGCCACAGCACCATGATGCCGACCCAGACGAGCGTGTTGAAGAGGTAGAAGTACCAGAATTCGCTGCGCTTCGCGCGCCCGGAAAAATTCGCGTAATTTCGGAACACATTGCTGATGGCGCCCCCAAAGGTCATAATCGTATACTCCTTTTTCTTTGTTTCCCCCGCCTGCGTCCTGATTTCCGCGGCGGAGCATGACTCTTGAAACGGACATTTATACAGTTAATGTTATTATATCAATTGTCGACTTTTGTTTGGTATGCAGAGTGCGTACTTTTGTTGTTTTTTCACGAAAACACGGCCTTATTCTGAAAAGTATGCAGCTTGCATACCAACGCTTCGCTGCGATTGGGTATACTGTATGATAGATATTTTTTCTAAACAAGCCTAAATCAGGTTGTTTACATCACCTTGAATTTGTGATATATTTTTATTTGTACGGTCCCGGATCAAACGGTCGCGGGGCCTGATCGATAAGCTGTGCCGCCGCGCGGCTGAGAGGAGGTTTTAATGGTGCGCCCCGATACTCAGGAGCTTCTCCGCATAATAGAGGAGATGCCGAATGTAGAGAATGCGATCAGGGAGATCTCAAATTATCCGAAGGCGAAGACTTTTCCCGTGGCGATCTTTGACTTTTTGCAGGAGCGCGGAATGACGGTGCCCGAGCTTAGCGAGGCGTCGCTTTTGTCGCGTTCGTTTACGTATCAGATATGCGAGGGGACGCGCGCGCCCGGGCGCGATATCGTTCTCAGGCTTGCGATCGTTCTCGGACTTACATATGACGAGGCGCAGTATCTGCTCCGTTCGGCGCAGAGGGGAGCGCTTTACCCGAGAGTGAGGCGCGACGCCGTTATAATCTACGCGCTCTCAAAACATATGAGCCTGACCGAAACGGACGAGGCGCTCCTGTCGATCGGAGAGGAGTCTTTGCTGTGAGTACCTGCGAGCAGGAATTTTCGGGTATTCTCCCGCCCTGCCTTGGGGACAGGTATGAGATGATCGCAAATCTCAAAAACAGCGGGGGCAGGCAGACGTTTCTACTCCGCAGAAACGGTGACGGCGCGCTGTTTGTTCTCAAGCGCTCCGATGACGGCGTTGAGGACCTTGCCGGGGAATATGAGTTTCTGACGCAGCTCCGCGGAGAGGGAATACCCGAAGCCGTTGACTTTTTCAAATATAACGGCGCCGCTTATCTTTTGCGGGAATACATCTCCGGGCAGACGCTGCTTGACTATATGCAGAAGCGCGGCGCGCTGCCGCCTGATGAGGTCGTCGGAATAATGCTCTCCCTCTGCGCAATAGTGAAGCGGCTCCACGATCAGTCGCCGCCCGTCATTCACCGCGATATTAAAGCGGAAAACATAATCCGCACCGACGGCGGGGGGGGGTATATCTGATCGATTTCGGCATAGCGCGTCGGTTTGACCCCGGGATCCAGCAGGACACGCACGTGCTGGGCACGCCGCTCTATTCGCCGCCCGAGCAGTACGGATACAGGCAGACTGACACCCGCTCCGATATTTATTCGATGGGAGTCCTGATGCACGAGCTTCTGACCGGGGAATCCGAGCTCGGCCACGGCGCGGGAGACAACAAGCTCTCTGCCGTAATAGACAAATGCACCCGCTTCGACCCTGACGACAGATACCGCAGCGTCGAGATGCTTGAACATGACCTTAAATCGCTGGCGTATAAGCGGCAGCGCGTCCTTCTGCGCGCGGCCGTCATTATCGCCGCGGTTTTTGTCGCCGCTGTCGCGGCGGCAGTCTGCGCGCACGCGGCAAGACCGCTTTTACTGCGCGGCGAAACACCGAAAACGGACGCCGTCACCGGCGCCGCCGCGGACTCGGGTACGGACGCCGGGACCGAGGGCGGCAATATCGGCGATATCGCAGATGTGTCTGCGCATTATACGTTTTCAAGCTCCGCGATAGAGGCGGAGGTGTGCCGCACACTCGGGCTCCGGCAGGGAAGCGTCACATACGGGGACCTCGAACGCGTTGAAACGCTGCTTATGTGCGGCGGCACGTCATTTGAAAACTGGGACGATATGATGACGCACGGCGAGACTATCACGATCGGTTCCGATACGATCGAGGAAAACGGGACGGTCGACACGCTTGAGGATATCGCCTTTATGCCGAATCTGAAAACGCTCGCGGTGTGCGACCAGCAGATAAGCGACCTGTCGCCGCTCTGCGGAAGCAGGCTTGAACGTCTCGCGCTGCACGGCAATAATATAAGCGACATCTCTCCTCTCGCGGGCATGGAGAGCCTTTTCAACCTTGTGATAAGCGACAATCCGGTGAGCGACCTGTCGCCGCTCGCCGGAATGGGGCTCGGCGTCCTTGACATCGGTGCGACGGAGGTCGCAGATCTGAGCCCGATTGCAGATTCGACAACGCTGTACCATATAAATCTTTTTGAATGCCCGGTCTCCCTTGATCTTTCCCCGCTCGAGTCGATCGATACGCTCAATACATTGATAGTCAGTCTCATCTCGCCGGAGCAGGTTCCGGCCATACGGCGCATGTCGCAGCTGAAGTGCCTATATATGTGGCAGGTGGACGGCTTTACGGACTACGGCGAGCTCGAAGCTCTCGACCGCCTTGAGCTGCTTTACGTGAATTCGCCCGGGCTTAAGTCCTTCGAGGGACTTTCACAGTTCGACACGCTCAAGTATCTCGAAGTGCGCACATTTGACATTGATACCCTCGAATTGCTTACCGTTGACCTCGAGCCGCTGACAAAATTTACCGCACTTGCCGAGCTGTCGATACGCGGCATATATGTCGCGGATTGGGAGCCGCTGCGGCGAATGCCGGCACTGAAAAGGATCACCTGTACCGAAGAACAGTACAGTCAAATAAAGGAAGTGCTCGACGGCACAGATGTTGAAATCAACGTGTTCTGACGCCTTAAATTATGAGATCGCCCCGGAAGCGTGCGCTTCCGGGGCGATTTTCTGTTTCACAAAAAAAGAAGAGCGGCTTCCGGGCCGCGATCCGGAAGCCGTCTTCATCGGCAAAATCAAATTGTTCGGTTTTGATCCGCATTCTTATTATAAGGATACCACAATTAACGGGCCTTTTTTTGTATATAAGATTTGGTATCATACACTTTTTCTCTCGGTTTTGCAGCGATTTATTGACTGCGGCGGGAAAATGAGGTAAAATCAAAGCAAAGCTTCGGTGTCGGCGGCACGGTCTATGGCATACGGTCTCACGGGACCGATAATGATAGACATAAGCTTACGCGCTGTTCGAGGTCATGCCGTACAGCGCCGGGGGAGCGGGAAATCTATATCCGAAAGGACGCGCGGAGGCGGAGTATGGAACTTGAATTCGTCGGCAGACGGTGGAATATTGTGAGCTTCGGCGAGCCTGCGGCGGGCTCGCCGCTCGTCGTGATGCTTGCGGGCGGAGGCGTGCCGACGGACGAATTTTTGAACAAGCTCGCGGGAGAGGGCGCGCCGCCGCTTTGGATCGCCTCTCCGTCCGAGGTGGACTGGGACCGCGACTATACGCCGTGGCCGGTCGATGCGGGCGGAGGACGCGCCTTTTCGGGCGGGGCAGATGCGTTCGGGGAGAGCGTCGCCGCTTTGTGCGGCGAGATGCGGCGGGAGCTTTGCCCGGGGGCTGTGTATATCGTCGGTTATTCTCTCGGAGGACTTGCCGCGATGTATTTTCAGACGAAGATGGCGTTCGACGGCTGCGGGTGCTGCTCCGGGTCGGCGTGGTACCCGAGATGGATAGAATATCTCGAACAGAACCCGCCGAGGGGGAAGATCTACATCAGCCTCGGCGGAAAAGAGAAGAACACGCGCGATGTGCTTATGGCGTCTGTCGCAGAGGCGACCGAGCTGATGAGACGGATATGCGAGCGCTCGGCGGAGGCGGTGTTCTTCCGGAATGAGCCGGGAGGGCATTTTCGCGATCCCGACGGGAGGCTTGCCCGCGCGATAAGCCGGCTCTGCCGCTGAAATAGCGAAGACAAAACGGTCCGTGATCCCCCTGACGCGGAAGGGACCCGATCGCTCTGATGTGCGGAACGGTCAAAAAAGTCCGGCATTTTTGTTGTCGACCCTCTTGATTTTCCGCCGGGAATATGATATCATTTTGCCAATTGAATATTGAAAATACGGTTTGAAAAGTTGTGAGCTGAGTAAATTAAAAGGAGATCCGGTTCGATTCCGGAACAACCACCATTACTGTATTTGACAGGACGGAGCATGAGATCCATCAAAGCGCGCTTTGGGGGAAGACTGCTCTTTTGCGGCGCTGCACGCCGCTGTGTCATAAGTCAGGATATCTGCCGTATTTTTGAAGGTTTACCACCGCTTTGGTGAGAAGAGTGCAACCGATTTGTTTCGTCTGCACTCTTTTTTGCGTATCGGGGAAAACCGGCGCCTGTTTCCGAAAGGAAAAATGCCAAACCGGAAGATGCTCATTTGAGGAGGCAACAAGATGAAAAAGGGAACCTGTCGTGCGATCGCAGGCTTATTGGCGGTTTTGACGGTGATCGCCGTGCTGCCCGCATACGTCCTTGCGGAGGATCATGCGGTCGTCATTTCAACCGCCGAGCAGCTGTTTGCGTTTGCAGCCGAGGTAAACGGCGGCAATACTTACAAAGGGGTGACCGTTCGGCTGGAGGCAAACATCGATCTCGGCGGAGAAAACGATCCGTGGACGCCGATCGGTACCTCGTCCACGCCGTTTGAGGGGATCTTTGACGGCGGGTATCACGTTATCAGCGGACTTTATATCGCTTCCGGCTCTGACGTCGGCCTGTTTGGGCGCGTAAATGGCGGGACCGTAAAAAATCTTGTCGTCGACGGTGAAGTTTCGGGTTCCTCCAATGTCGCCGGCATAGTCGGCTGTCTTGATGGCGGCGGAGTACAGAATTGCGGCAGCCGGGCGGACGTTTCCGGCGGCAGTAATGTCGGCGGCGTGGTCGGCTCCGTCAACAACGACTGCAAGATCGAAAACTGCTTTAATATCGGCTCCGTTGCGGGAAGCGTCGGCTATATCGGAGGCGTTACGGGCCAGCACTTCCGCGCGGGAATTGTGGAAAACTGCTACAACATCGGCGCGGTGACCGGACCCGCTGCCGTGGGCGGCGTTTCCGGAGGACACAAGGCGTCTTCCCCTGTGCTGACAAACTGCTATAACGCGGGCGTCGTGACCGATTCCAAAGGTGACGGAAACGGTGTCTGCGCCGTGCTGGGGCAGGCAAGATCTTACACCATAACGAATTGCTTTTATATCAAAAACGAAGGCGCAGCCGACTCAAAAGACGGCGTTGCCGAGGTCGGATCCCTCACCGCAGGTCAGCTCGGCGAGGCATTTGCCGACGGCGTCCCTTACCCTGTGTTAAAATGGGAAGAAATGATCAGCTCAGATGCACCCGTGACGCTGGGCTTTACCGAAAAAAACGAGCGCTCAAGAGAACTTGCCGATCTTATACGCGCGGCGGTGAACAGCGCAAAAGCTCACGGAAATGTCGGCTCCGGCACACTTTTGGGGAGTGACGCATTTCGAAGCGGCGCAAGCTCCACCGACACCGACTGGACAGCGCTCACCATGGCCAGGTTCGGATATTACGATATGCGAAACGAATATCGGCATCTGATCGATGACGGCAGCGGGTATGATGATTATCTTGCCGCCATTCAGGCATATATTGAAAAAACGTATGCGGAGAACAGCGGGATCCTCCATTCCGCGAAAGCGACGGAATGGCATCGGGCAGTCCTGACAGTGACGGCGCTCGGCGGCGACCCGACCCGATTCGGAGAATATGGCGGGAAACCGATCGACCTTATCGCCGACGGAAGCTATGACTGCGTGCTGAACGGCGGGCCGGGGAAACAAGGCATAAACGGCTGGATCTTCGGGCTGATCGCGATGGACACCGGTATGTTCGATGTTCCCGAACAAGCGCGGTATTCCCGCGAAACCTTTATCACGGAAATTCTGAAGCAGCAGCTTACGGACGGCGTCGGCGGGAATAAATACGGCGGCTGGGTCCTGAGCGGGGGATTTGGAGCTAAATCCGATATCGACATCACCGCGATGGCGATACAGGCGCTTGCGCCGTATTACAACGACGGCACGGTTTATACATATATCAATACGGGAAGCAAAGAGGAGCGCTCTGTGACGGTGCGCCGGTGCGTCGATGAGGCGCTGGACGTCCTTTCCTCCCGCATGGATAAAAACGGCGGCTTTTCCTCTTGGGGAAGCAAAAATTTGGAAGGGATCTCGCAGGTGATCGTCGCCCTTTGCAGCCTCGGGATCGATCCCGCAGCCGACGCCCGTTTTGTCACCTCGGGCGGCAAAACCTTGCTTGACGGGCTTTTGCAGTTCCGCCTGCCGGAAGGCGGGTTCTGTCATGTTATCGGCGGCGATTGGAATTCCATGGCGAACGATCAGGCGACATATGCGCTCGTTGCTTACTGGCGGCTCGAAAACGAGATGCGCGCGCTTTACGATATGCGCGGCAATTTTACAGATGAGCAGATAAGCGCCATCGGGAACGCCGCGGCGGCGATCGACAGCCTGCCGGAGCCGTCTTCCGACAATTATAAAGAGCAGATAAAAAAAGCGCTCGACGCTTTCCGCGCTGTCCCCGCAGGAGAGCGGAGATATGTGACCAACTATTCTTCGCTCGCCTCAGCACTGGAGCTTGTGGGCGGGGAGGACAAGCTGGACACGAACGACCCGTATGCGGTATCGATAAAGGTGACGAAACAGCCGAATAAGCTGCGGTATTTCGAGGGAGAGCTGTTTGATCCGAGCGGTATGGAAGTGACGGCGGCATTCAGCGACGGGACGGAGCGCACGGTAAACGAGTATAGGTGCGCGCCGACGTCCGAGCTGACGACGGAGGATCGAACGGTCACTGTCGTCTACGGTATTCTGAAGACCTCCGTTACGATAACGGTCGAGGAAAAGCTGCCGTGGGCAGGCTCCGGTACGGCGGAAGACCCCTATCTCATCGGCACGGAAGAAGAATTGACGTACTTTGCCGAGTATATAAACAAAGGGGAGAATTTTGCAGACAAAACCGCGGTGCTTACGGCGAATCTTGATCTGAGCGGCATTCTTTGGACGCCGATCGGGAAATCGCAAAGGCTTGCCTTTGCGGGTACGTTCGACGGGCGGGGGTTCTGTATCGACAATCTGTATTCTTCGCTCGGCGGTCTGTTCGGATATGCGGCGGACAGCGCCGTCATCAGGAATGTCGGCGTAGCGAGCGGCGAGATCGGAAGTGATTCCGGTTACAGCAGCTTCTTCGGCGGGATCCTCGGCTGGAGCGAGGGGGCGGACGTCATAAACTGCTGGAACGGTGCGGACATTTATTGCAGCAGCTACAGCGGCGGCGTGGTCGGCACGGTGCGCGGCGGCGAAAGCGCCATCTCCGGATGCTTTAACCGCGGCAATGTCATCGGTCACGAAAGCTCCACTCATCTCGGCGGTATCGTTGGACACCTCGACACCGGGCACCCTGTCACTGTCGAGGACTGCTACAACACAGGCGACATCACCGGCGGTTACAGCGTGGGCGGTATCGTCGGCGCTATGCAGGACGGGCCGCATACGGTGCAAAGGTGCTATAACGCCGGTACTGTAAAAACAATATCTTTGAACCTGAGCATGAGCGGCAGAGCGGGCGCCGTTGTCGGCGATTCGACAAGAAAGGAAAATGCGGTCGAGGATTGTTACTATCTTGCCGGTTCGTGCGAGGCGGGCGGCATCAGCAAAGACGCCGGGATCGAAGATACGACGGCTTCGCTGAGCGAGGCACAGATGAAGGACGGCACGCTGCTGTCCTCGCTCGGCGACGCATTTAAGGTCGACCCGTATGAGCTTGTCAACGGAGGTTATCCGATCCTGCTTTGGCAGGCGACAGAGGAGGCGGACGCCGTTGACGAAGTGATCTCTTTGATCGATGCGATCGGCGAGGTCACGTTGGAACGGGAAGACGCCATTCGTGCGGCAAGAGCCGCTTATGACGCGCTTGACGACGAAACACTGTGGGCGCTCGTTTCCAATTACGGAACGCTGACAGAGGCGGAAAAATTATTGCAGGATCTGAAAGACGCCGCGGAACCCTCGGATCCCGCTGATCCGTCGGATCCGGGCAGCGTTGTGCCTCCGCAAACGGGTGATACGGAAAACTTGCCATTCTGTATCTTATTGATGTTTATCAGCGGGCTTGCGGTCGTATTTTTGAGTGCATACGAAAAGACGAGGCAGAAGCGCTGATTTCCGGAAGCTTCCCCTGCAGGAGGGACAGGATCGTGAAGAAAAGAAAAATTATAACGTCAATGTTGAGCGTTATATTGACGGCGGCGCTGCTGATGCCGATATTCGGATTAAAAGTGACCGCCGCAGGGCCGACGCTGACAACTACGCTCAACGACAGTGCGGTAGTGAGAAACGACCGCCTGACCTTTGACGTATGGGCGAGGAATCAGGCGGGGAAAAAGATCGCGTCGACCGTTACCCTGAACGGCGAACGTGTTGCTCCCGCATGGGACGACAGCGACAAAACGAGCTATACGCTTGTATTTTCCGAAGAGGGAGAAAATACCGTCGTCGTCAGCGCCTCGTCGGACGGCGGGAAAAAGAAGCAGCTGACCTACCGTATCACATATAAGCCGGCGGAAAAGGGTGAGATCATCGGTCACGCCGTCTTCAGCGTGGAGGTGTTCACGCTCGGCTGCGGATATCTCATAGAGCCCGTATCGGTTCCGTTACGTGCCGGAGAAACGGCTGCGGCGGTGCTTCTCCGACTTCTGCATGAAAACGGATTTGTCGGCTATTACGGCGGGTCGGCGGATTCCGGCTTTTATCTCGCATATATCGCGGACGGGACCGCGCTAGGCGAAACGTATAACGGCTATAAAAAGAGCGGTACGGCGGCAGACCCGAAAAAAATGGAGCTTGATCCGTCGATCCCGGAATACTTACAGCCTTATTTGAAGTCCGACATGGACTTTTACGACCCGGACGATTACCTGAAAAACGGGGAAGGGTATCTCGGCGAATTCGTTATCTCGAGCGGTTCGGGCTGGATGTACTGTGTCAACAACAATTTCCCGAATGTCGGTCTCTCCGATATGTATCTCTCCGACGGCGACGTTGTCAGGGTGCAGTTCACGCTCGGATACGGCGCCGATATCGGCGGCATGAGCGCTTTGGGCGGGCAGATCCCCAGCGCTGATGATCGACCGCAGTCGGGGTATTATCCCGTAGCGGACAAAGACGGCCTGACGTGTCTGATCGCTGAGGCGCTTTCCTCCGGCACGATGACGAAAAACAATGTCAAAAACGCATATGAAGACGCACTTTCGGCCGCCGAAGCGCTGAATTCTTCGCAAAGCACCGTGGACGGGGCGGTCAAAGCGCTAAAAGATGCGCTGAATGATCCGGACAGCGGTTCCGACAGCACAGAGAGCACAGACAGTTCGGACGGTACGGAAAAGCCGGTCAACACTGAAAGCTCAGGCGTCACAGACAAAGCCGACGGTCCGGTCGGTACAGGGGGATCCGAAAATCCCGCAGGAACCGACTCGTCAACCGATGCAGATGCGGAATTTTCGGTGATGCCTGAAGAAACCGACACGTCCGAAAATACGGCGAACGGAACTCAAGAACTGGAACGGGAGACCGTGACGAGCGGCGGGGAAGCCTCCGAAAATACGGCGGGATCAGAGCAGAGCACCGACCGTAAAGGGAAAATCCGACCGATCGCCGCTGCCGTGACCGTTATTGCCGTTCTTGCCGCCTTTTTTGCAGTCCTTTTCGGCATACGTCTGCACACCGGAAAAGCTTCTTTCCAAAACACGAATGACGATGAGGGAGAGCAGAATAAGCCATGACGAAACATCTGACTGCGGCTCTGCTTTGCCTTGTCATATTTCTCGGATTTGTGTCCCCCGCCTATGCGGCGGAGAGGGAGCCAGATCCGCTGTCGATCGCAGAGGGGATAATTGACTGGAAGCGTGCCGACATAGGCTCTTCAAACGGAGACTTGCTTTGCGGCGCTTATCTGGAGCTTGCCGGTTCCACGGCGGGCGACTGGTACCCGGTCGGACTTTCCCGCATCGGGAGGTCCGACAACTATGCGGGATATCTCGCCGTGCTGCGAGACAACGTCGAGGAACGTTACCGGCAGCCGGGCAAGCTCAGCGCCGCGAAGGCGACGGAGTGGCACCGCATAATTTTGTCCGTGCTGGCTGCCGGCGGCGACCCGACCGCCTTCGGAACGGACGAAAACGGGCAGCCGATCAACCTGATCGCGGACGGTACATACGATCGCGGCAAAACGACGCCCCTCGGACGGCAGGGGATCAACGGCTGGATCTGGGGGCTTATCGCGCTCGACGCAAAGCGATATGAGATCCCTGCGGGCGCGTACTATACGCGTGAGGATATTATTGTTGAAATTCTGTCCCGCCAACTGTCAGACGGCGGCTGGGCGCTCAGCGGTACCGTTTCCGATCCGGATATTACCGCTATGGCGGTACAGGCGCTTGCACCGTACTATGAGGACGAAAAAGAATACCTTTATGTGCGGAAGAGTGTGAATACGGAGGTCAAGGCAGCGGTACGCGAGTCCGTTGACGAGGCGCTTGCGTGTCTTTCCGCCATGCAGCTTCCGACCGGAGACTTTGCGAGCTGGGGAACGCGGAATGTGGAGAGCACGGATCAGGTCATTATCGCTCTGTGCTGTCTCGGTATCGATCCGCTGCATGACGCACGATTTATCAAAGACGGGAACACGCTGCTTTCGGGCGTGCTGCGCTACCGTCAGCCGGACGGCGGCTTTGTTCACTCCTATGATTATGATCCGGACAATCCCACATCTTTACCCGATCGATCCGACAGCATGGCGGGCGAGCAGACGCTTCTTGCGATGGCGGCGCTCTGGCGGCAGCAAAACGGTATGCGCGCGCTGTACGATTTCCGCCCGGAGGCGAGCGATGAGCATGATGCACCTACTGTCTTCTCCGACGAGGATAAAAAAGCGGTCGCCTCGCTGCCCGCGAAGCTGACGACCGAGCAGTATGTGACCGTCACGACGCTGCTCGATAAGCTCGACCGGTCGGAGGACTTTGCGGGAAAAGAAACATACCTGCAAAAGCTGACGGCGGCAAAAGAACAAATTACGAAAATCCAGGCAGAGATCGACGGCATCAATGCGGAGATAAAGGAAAAACTCTATCCGTTTGAAAGCATTTCCGTCCGCGATAAGCGGACGGTGGACTCGATCATCGCCCGGTATAACGCCTTGAGCGAGTACGACCGGGCAGGGATCGACCGCTGGGAAGATGTTGTGAAGGTCAAAACGCAGATCGACGGTCTTTTGAGAGAAATTACCATAGGCGCTGTTTTGAGTGCTGTCGCCGTTCTGCTCACCGTCATTATGATTTGCAGGATCCGCAAAAAAAGGCGGCGCAGGGAAAAAGAGATGGACGAGCTTGCCGCGCAGTTTGCGGACGAAGACGGGGAATAACGAAGGGAGCGTGCCGTGAAAAAGGATATCCTTACAGTATTCGGGATCGTATTGATATTGGCCGTGCTGATAAACGGCACGCATATCCAATCGGTCGACGAATACTATCTGACCCATATCGACGATATCACGCCGAAGAGCGAAACGGTGACGCTGAGCATTCGCTGCGATACGATTCTGCGGAACTACGGCGACCTTGACCCGGCGCTCCGGTCGGAGGAATTCGTTCCGCCGGACGGTGTGATCCTGCCGCCCACGGAATACGTGCTGCGGGAGGGCGACACCGTGTTTGACATACTCGACCGCGCGGTGCGGTACAACAAGATCCAAATGGAATTTCAGGGCGCCGAGAAAAGCCCGTTCGGCAGCGTATATATTCAGGGGATCCACTATCTGTACGAGTTCTCCTGCGGCCCGCTTTCTGGCTGGACGTACCGGGTGGACGGTGAGTTCCCGCATTACGGCTGTTCCCTCTACGAGCTGCACGACGGGCAAAACATTGAATGGATATACACCTGCGACCTCGGCAGGGACGTAGGCGCGGAATGGATCGGAGGTACAGAGTGAAAGCATTTGCAAACGTTCACCCGGCGGCGTGCATGACGTATTTTTTGTCGGTGCTGTCGGTGTCCATGTTTATCCCTCACCCCGTTTTACAGGCGGAAGCGCTGCTCGGCGGCATCATGTTCTGTGCGACGCTGCAAAAACGCCGCGAGGCTCTGCGTGACCTCGGCTTTTATCTGCCGCTCTTCCTTATGATCGCCGTCACAAATCCGCTCTTTTCCCATAACGGCGTGACGCCGCTGTTTTTCCTGAACGGCAACCCGGTCACAATGGAGGCGTTCCTGTATGGCGTCTCCGTCGCCGTTATGGTCATCGGCGTCCTTTTGTGGTGCAAAGCGTACAGCGAGATCATGACGAGCGACAAATTTCTCTATCTGTTCGGGAAAATTATCCCGAAGCTGTCGCTCGTGCTGTCGATGGCGCTTCGGTTCATTCCCGTCTATCTGCGGCAGGCCCGCCGCGTCAGCAGGGCTCAGCGCGCGATGGGGCTGTATTCCGGAAAGAGCTTTACGGATCGGATAAGAAACAAGCTGCGGGTGTTCTCCGCCATGATCTCATGGTCGCTCGAAAACGCGATGGAGACCTCTGCGTCCATGCGGGCGCGGGGCTACGGAAAAAAGGGGCGGACGAATTTCTCTCTGTTCCGCTTTCGCTCCTCGGACATATCTTTGCTCGCCGCCTGCGTTTTTCTGCTCGCCGTGACGCTCGCCGGTGCGTCGCTCGGCATTACGGATTTTACTTATTATCCCCGCGTCGGCATAATTCGGACGACGCCGGACGCATTAGCCGTTTATGCATCGTTCGGAGTGCTGTCGCTCTTGCCGTTTATTATGGAAGTAAAGGAGGCCGTCGTATGGAACTGCTGCAAGTCGAAGATCTGAGCTTCCGCTATCCGAAATCGGAGCGGGACGCTCTCTACGGTATCGATCTGTCCGTGCAAAGCGGAGAATTTATTGTGCTGTGCGGGCCGTCCGGCTGCGGGAAAACGACGCTTTTGCGGCTGCTGAAAAAGGAGCTCGCCCCATACGGGGAGAGAAGCGGACAAATTTTATATAACGGCGCGCCGCAAGATGCGCTGACCGACGCCGGTGAGATCGGCTTTGTGCGGCAGGATCCAGAAAGTCAGATCATCACAGACAAGGTCTGGCACGAGCTGGCGTTCGGGCTTGAAAATATGGGCGTCCCCACCGAGGTGATCCGCCGCCGCGTCGGAGAAATGGCGAGCTTTTTCGGAATTGAAGGCTGGTTCCGCCAAAGGACGGACGAGCTCTCCGGCGGGCAAAAGCAGCTTTTGAATCTCGCTTCCGTCATGGTGATGCAGCCGAAGCTTCTGATTTTGGACGAGCCGACAGGTCAGCTCGACCCGATCGCCGCCGCCGATTTCATCACGACGCTGCAAAAGCTCAATCGGGAGCTCGGACTGACGATCCTGCTCGCGGAGCATCGCCTGGAAGAAGTTTTTCCGATTGCCGACAGAGCGCTTGTACTTGAAAACGGACGCGTCCTGCTTGACGACGCGCCCCGCATGATCGGGACGCGCCTGTCGGAGTTCGGCCGGGACCACCCGATGCTGCGCGCGCTCCCCTCCGCCGTGCGCGTCTGGCGCGGGATCGGTTCGGGCGATCCCTGCCCGCTGACCGTGCGGGAGGGACGTGACTTTCTGGAGCGTAATTTTAACAGCCGCGCCGAGGAGCTGCCCGTGCCGGAGGCGCCACATGATGCCGAGACTGCGGTAGAGCTGAAAAATGTGTGGTTCCGCTACGAAAAGGATTCTCCGGACGTTCTGCGCGGAGTATCCGTAAAGGTGTACCGGGGCGAAATCTTCTGTATTCTCGGCGGCAACGGCGCCGGAAAAACGACGGCGCTGAATGTGATCGCCGGGCTTGACAGACCGTACAGAGGGGGCGTCCTGATAAACGGCAGGCACATAAAGGACTATAAGGGCGGCGCACTTTACCGGAAAAATCTCGCTTTTCTGCCGCAAAACCCGGAGACGGTTTTTGTCAGGGACAGTGTGCGCGCCGACCTTGCGGAGATATTGGAAGCTGCGGAGACTCCAAAAGAGGAGTGTGCGCCGCGGATCGAAAAGATCGCCGAAAGGCTGGGGATCGCCGACCTGCTCGACCGGCACCCGTGCGATCTGAGCGGTGGAGAGCAGCAAAAAAGCGCCCTTGCCAAGGTCCTGCTCTCCGAGCCGAGGATCCTGCTGCTGGACGAGCCGACCAAGGGGATAGACGCTTTCGCAAAGCGGGATCTGCGGGAGATCCTGCGAAAATTAAAATCGGACGGAATAACGGTGATAATGGTGACTCACGACGTGGAATTTGCCGCCGAGACCGCCGACCGCTGCGCGTTTGTTTTTGACGGAGAGCTCCTCTCCGTCGATCCGCCGCAGAAATTCTTTGCCGAAAACAGCTTTTATACCACCGCCGCCAACCGCATGGCGCGCGGGCTGTGGAAGAATGCCGTGACATGCGAGCAGGTCATAGAATGTTGCCGCGCGGAGGCGGGGAAGAAATGAAAAAACGGATCTCCTACGGTATAATGTTTCTTTTGATCCCCGCGGTCGTGCTTTGCGGCGCGTTTCTCTTTCCTGCAAAGCAGTATGCGTGGATCTCGCTTTGCGCGGCGGTCCTCTCCTGCGTGCCGTTTTTTCTGCGGTTTGAGCGGGGACGTGTCGGTACGAGTCAGATGATACTGATCGCCTCCATGACGGCGCTGTCGGTTTTGGGACGCGTTCTCTTTGCGCCGATCCCCGGCTTCAAGCCCGTGACCGCCATGGTGGTTATCACAGCGATGTATTTCGGAGGGGAAGCCGGCTTCCTCACGGGATCGCTTTCCGCATTGATCTCCAATTTCTGGTTCGGACAGGGGCCGTGGACGCCGTTTCAGATGTTCAGCTGGGGAATACTGGGGTTGATCGCCGGGCTGCTCGCCGATCCGCTGAAACGCAGCAGGGTCATGCTGGCGGTGTACGGCGCCTTTTCGGGCGTGCTTTATTCGGTGATAATGGATATATGGACGGTACTCTGGGCAGACGGATACTTTAATCTGTCGCGGTATGCCGCCGCAATGGTATCGGCTCTCCCGTTCACGGCGGTCTACGCCGTATCAAACGTGATCTTTCTTTTGCTGCTCGGCAAGTCCATCGGAAAAATTCTCGATCGTATAGGGACAAAGTACGGATTGCAGATGAGGTGAGATCGGCCTGACTGTACTCTTTGCAGTTCCTTCACCGATTTCAGCTCAACCATGGCTTCCTGCATTATGATCACCCTTTTTACCGAAAGATCCGTCAGCATGGCTGCTGCCCGTCGACGACCGATTTGTAATAATTTCCGAAATCGGCGAGCGCGTCGATGATAGGGAGCATTTCTCTCCCGAGCTCCGTCAGCCCGTATTCCACTCTCGGCGGCAGCTCGCCGTAGTCGCGGCGGTAAACGAGCTCGTCGTCCATCATCTGGCGCAGGCTGTCTGTCAGCACCTTTTGCGATATGCCGTCAAGGTTTTTCAAGAGCTCGTTGAACCGCCACGGGCGCTCCTTCAGGTCGCGGACGATCAGCAGCTTCCATTTCCCGCCGATAAGCGATACGGCTGTCGCCACCGGGCAGACCGGCAATTCAGCTTTCGTTTTCATTGTGAACATCACCTCGCTTTTATAATTGTATCATACATTGAAGAAAAAGTATACGGTTATAAAAAAGTGCGTACTTGTTTTTGTTCGCGCACGGCTATATACTTATGTCAGGCGGCAGGAAAATGCCGGAAAATTACGGAGGTATGGATCATGAAAAACTACACGAAAACAAATGTCGGAAACGAGGGCAGGGCAGAGCTGCACGACGCGCTTTCACTGACGGGCGCGGAGGTCAGCGTCAATCGTCTCCCCGCGGGTGCGTGCGTCCCGTTCGTTCATGCGCACAAAAACAATGAGGAAATTTACGGTATCATCTCAGGCAGGGGAAAAGCCGTGATCGACGGGGAAGAGATCGGCCTTACGGAAGGCGATTGGCTGAGGATCGCCCCCGCGGCGAAGCGGCAGTTTTTTGCGGCGGACGACTGCGGCATCGTATATGTCTGCATTCAGGTGAAAGAAAATTCGCTCGGCGGCTATACGGCAGAAGACGCGGTTTTATAATCGGCTATATAAAATTTTTTGCGAGGGAAACCTTTCTCAAAGGTTTCCCTCGCGCTCCTATCTAAACTTTTTATTATTTTGGCAGCGCGCCCGATTCGTGTTCTGCCGTCAGCTCCGCCGAAGCGGAGCCTATTTTTATCCTGCACCCGGCGCCGCCGGTGACGGTGAAACGGTCCTGCACTTTGTCAAACGACGCTTTGATGATAGCATTCTCACCGTCGTACACCTCCGTCTCCGCGTGCCCGGTAAGCCCGAAAACACGCAGCTCGACGTTGCCTTTGAAACCGTATTCCGCGTTCGAATGCGATATCCCGACGGGAATGACGCTGTTTTCGCGCGCGAACAGCGGGACCGAGAGGTACCCGACGCGCTCCGTGCGCCACACGCCGCCCTCGACGACCTCCCCGGTCAGAAAGTTCGTCCATTTTCCGCGCGGCAGGTAATATCGCGCGATGCCTTCGCTGTTGAAAACGGGCGCGACGAGCAGAGAATCGCCGAGCATATACTGTTTGTCGAGATAGCGGCAGTTGTAGTCGTCCTCGAATTCGAGCGCCATCATGCGCATCATGGGGACGCCGGACGATGCTGACCGGCGCGCCTCGGACCAGAGATAGGGCATGAGCTCATGCTTCAGCTCGGTGAAAAAGCGGAGGACATCGACCGCCTCATCTCCGTAAAGCCACGGGACCTTGTATGCCGTGCTCCCGTGCAGCCTGCTGTGAGTCGACAGGAGCCCGAACACGCACCACCGCTTATAGAGGTCGGGCGTCGCGGAGCTTTCAAATCCGCCGATATCGTGGCTCCAGAACGAGAACCCGCTGCACGTGAGCGAGAGCCCGCCGCGTATGCTCTCCTCCATGCCGCTGTAATCGGACCAGCAGTCCCCGCTCCAGTGTACGGGAAATTTTTGGCACCCCGCCGTCGCGGCACGCGCGAAGAGCACGGCGTCGTCTTCGCCTCTGCGCTTTGCGAGAACGTCATGGACGCACTCGTTATAGATATAGCTGTACAGGTTGTGCATCTTTTTCGGGTCGGCGCCGCTGTGATATACGGCGTCCGCCGGTATGCGCTCGCCGAAATCCGTTTTGAAACAGTCGACTCCCATGTCAAGGAGGCGCTCGAGTCCGCGGCCGTACCAGCGCGCGGCGTCCGGATTTGTGAAATCGACAATAGCCATGCCCGGCTGCCACATATCCCATTGCCACACGGATCCGTCAGCGCGGCGGAGAAAATATCCCCGCTCGGCGCCCTCGGCAAACAGCGCAGACTGCTGCGCGATATACGGATTTATCCATACGCACACCTTGACGCCGCGCTCGTGTATGCGCCGTATCATTCCTTCGGGATCGGGGAAGACGTCGCTGTCCCACAGAAAATCCGTCCAGTGGAACGGCTTCATCCAGCAGCAGTCGAAGTGGAACACGGAGAGCGGGATCCCGCGCTCGAACATACTGTCGATGAAGCTCATGACCGTCTTCTCGTCGTAGCTCGTTGTGAACGATGTCGAGAGCCACAGCCCGAAGCTCCAGCGCGGCGGCAGGGAAGGCTTGCCGGTGATGTCAGTATAGCGGCAGAGAACGTCCTTCATCGTGTCGCCGCAGAAGATAAAATAATCGAGCAGCTCGCCCTCGACGGAGAACGCGGTCCTGTTCACCGTTTCGGTCGCGATCTCGAAGTCGACGCTCTCGGGGTGGTTCACAAAGACGCCGTATCCCCGGTTCGAAAGGAAGAACGGGACGTTTTTATACGACTGCTCCGTGCTTGTCCCGCCGTCCTCGTTCCAGACAGTGACAGACTGACCGTTTCTCACTATCGGGGTGAACCTTTCGCCGAGCCCGTATATGAGCTCGTCAACGTCGAGCGCGAGGCGCTGGCACATATATGCCGCGCCGCCCGGGTAGGCGTCGCCCTGCCAGCCCTCGACGATATATGAAATATCGTCGCCCGTCGAGGAGGTCAAAAGCTCGCCGCAGCGGTAAAACCGCATCGAGCAGTCGCTCTTGTTTATTCGAAGTTCAAGCATGCCGGAGCGCACATTCAAAAGCTCCGGCGAGTCCTCGAGCTGCATCGCGCCTTCCTCGATGTTCAGCGGGAAGCATGTGCCAGCGTCCTCGCGTCCTTTGTGGTGCATGATCCTTACCCGGAGCGTGTCACGGAGAGGCGCGCTTATCTCGATCGTGAAGCAGACGCCGCCGAGCGTGTCGCCCCGGTGGTTCACGCCGAAGGAGGGCGAGAACAGTTTTACCGTATCGCCCGCCGTGTCCGTTTCATATACGACCTTGGGAGAAAAACTCTTCGCTCCCATTTTTGTGAGCCACCGCCCGTTTCTGAATTTCATAAAAACCTCCGCGCCGCTTTGATATTCTGTATCCGCCGTTCGGTTTAATTATAACATCGCGGCGGCCTGCGTGTAAATTGCATATGAATGTGCGGATTTAACATTTCGTCGGAAAAATCGCTCTGCCGTCATCTCGGCTTTTTTACGATGTCGGCGACGTTGTTCAGCGAGATGAACGCGTCCCCGTCTATGTCCGTAACGATTTTTTTCAGCTTGTTTATCCCGAAGTGATTGACTATGAAATAAATGATCTGCTTCTCGTCCTTGGAGTAGCCGCCGGTCGCCTTGACGATCGTTCCGCCCGACCCGAATTTTTCAGACAGCGCGGCGGAGATCTCATCTGCCTTTTTCGTCACGACCATCGCGCACATGGCGCGGTCCAGCCCCTCAACGATGAAATCAATCGTTTTCGACCCGACAAAATAAGTGACGATCGAATACAGCGGCAGGATCCAGCTCTGTATGACGATGCCGCAGACGATGTAGAGCAGCGTATTGAAGATCATCACGAATGTGCCGATCGAGATGCCGAGCTTTTTTGCGAAGATAACGGACAGGACGTCAAGTCCGTCGATAGCCCCGCCGAATCGTATCGTCAGCCCGCTCCCGATCCCGGAAATAACGCCGCCGAAGACCGCGCACAGGAGCAGGTCCGTCCCCGCAAGAGGTGAGACGAAATTCAGGTCGAGCGGGAGTACGTTCATTATGAGAAAAGAGACGAGCGAATAGACGGTTATCGCAAATAATGAATATACGGTGAAGGTGACCCCCTGTTTTTTCAGCCCGAACAGAAAGATCGGAAAATTCAGAATGATGAGGAATACCGAGAGCGTGAGCGCGTGAGGCGTGATTTGATCGAGCAGCATTGAAAGCCCCGATATGCCGCTGTCGTACAGCTTCACCGGGAACAAAAACATCGTTACCCCGAAGGCGTTTATGATGCCCGCGGCTGTCAGGAGCAAAAAGTTCCGAAAGCGCAGCTCCCTCGGCTTTTTTGAGCCGGACCTCTTCTTTTTCGTTTTCTGTTTCATATTTGTGTGGCCCCTCCTTCCGGCCTGTTATTGCCGGATCAGATATTCCATTTTATGAGCTTTATTTGGGTTTATGATCCGCACGGAAGCATGCTCAGCCGATAAATCTGTATCTGATTCCGTGCTTATATTCCGAATCACCGGAGACTTTTTCGCTGATCTCGCTCGTTTTATCGTTATATGATATGGCCGTCATGACGTAGTCTCCCGATTCGTACCCGTACCCGTCGCCCGAGTCCTCGTAGAGGGTGAAATCGCCGTCCGCGCCTCTGTATATTGTTACGTCATACGGCGCCTCGGGCACCTCCGCCGTTGACTGCGTGACGCATGAGAACGGAATGACGGAACCGGCGCGGACGAAAACGGGGCTGTGCTCCATTGTCAGCCGGATATTGACGGTTTTGCCGCCGATGTAATATTCGCCGGTGAAAAGGTCGTACCAGCCGCCGCGCGGCAGATATATTTCCGCATTCGCGCGGTCGTCGTCGATACGCCTGCCGCCCGCCTCGTAAAGTATCGGCTTTGTTACGGGGCAGACGAGGAATTCGTGGCCGAATATGTATTCCTCGGTGTGGCGGGCCGCCTCTTTGTCGTCCGAGAATTCGAGCGCGAGGGGGCGGAGCATCATCGCGCCGCTGAATGTGACGTTCGCGGCGACGGAGTAGAGATAGGGGATAAGGCTGTATCTCAGCCGTATCGCAGACTCGATAGCGTCATAAAAAACAGTGCCCGGCTCGCCGAAGTTCCATATTTCGCGCGGCGTGTCCGTCCCGTGTGAGCGGAACATCGGGGTAAACACCGCGAACTGCATCCAGCGCGTGTAAAGCTCACGGTAGCCGGGGTCGTCGACACCGCCGTCGTATTCTCCGGCGCGGTACCATTCGCGCTTGCTGCGGACAAAGAACGCGCCGATGTCGGAATTCCAGTACGCCATGCCGCACGAACAGTAATTTTGAATGATACGGACCTGCCGCTCGAGCGTTTCCCAGCTTGCCGAAACGTCTCCCGACCATACGACGGTCCCGTATCTGTGCTGTCCGATAAACGCCGAACGCGTCAGGTTTATAACGCGCTTTTTGTCCGTCCTGCGGCGCTGTTCTTCGTACATGCCCCGCGAATGCATAAGGGAATACGCGTTTATAACGCCGTCGTCGATATATTTCTTGAACTCTCCGACGGACAGCGCCGTGCCCTCCTCCCTCGGCAGACGCACCTCGCCGCGCCACACGGTGTCGTAAGGCTCGGAGGAATCGCACCACCAGCCGTCAACACCGTATGAAAATAGCCCTTCAAACGCCTGTTTTACATAGAGTACGCGTCCCGCCTCGGAGAACGCGTCGTAAACCGAGCCGTCCCCGAGCAAGAGGCCGGCGTCTTCGAATTCGCGCCGATCGGGGGATCGCCCCGTCATGTTCGGCCATATCGAGATCATGAGGCGGACGTTTTTTTCGTGCAGGGCGTCTATCGTTCCTTTCGGGTCGGGAT
>CANROT010000012.1 GCA_947632285.1 uncultured Clostridia bacterium | reverse complement strand
ATGCGCGTCGTCAGGAGCGGGGCGAACCCGCTTTTGACGGTCGAGGCGGAGGACGCGTCCGGCAAATTCGAGACGGCTGCCTCCGGCGGCGTCACGTACGTAAAGGAGATGAGGGCGAACGACGGGTACCTCGAATTCAAGGTAAACGCTCCTTTTGCGGGCGACTACCGTGTAGGCGTCTTCCAGTCGAACAACGACCTCTGCGGGACGCACAGCTACAACATAAAAATAATAGACAGATACGCGGTCTTCACCGTGAACGGCAAGGACCCGGTGAGATACTTTTTCCCGAACACGTTCTCGGACGACACGTTCCTCGAGCGCACGGTCACGCTGACGCTCGAAAAAGGCGAGAACACCGTTAAGGTATATAACGACGACAGCTGGCAGGTGCTCTGGGGCGGCTCTACGTCAACGCCCGGCACGAACAGGCTCGTGAATTATACGCCGAATTTCGACAAATTCGTCTTTTCGCCGACGGTGGCGGACGATGACGGAGGGGAGATCCGCTATCCGATAAATGTTTCATACACGGAATACGGTTACGCGTATGCCGACAGAAACGGCGCCGCCGCGGGCGAGGAGGCGACGGTATACCTTCTCCCGGACGGCGTGATCGGCAGGGTCACCCTGAACGGCGAGGACATAACGGAGCGGTTCAGAACGAAGGACGGCACGGTATATTCTGCCAAAATAAAGTGCGAGGGCGACATGAGCGTTATCGCGTCTTTCCTGCCCGCAAAGGAGGGGGAATACGAGCTGCCCGACGTCGGCACGTCTTCCGGATTTGTGACGGTCGGCTCGGAGAGCTACCGGCTCGTCGGCGAGAATCTCTTCAAAAACGGCAGCTTTGACGACAACAGCGGGAACGGCATGGATCAGTGGTACGTCGGCGCGAACAGGAACGGGCACCCGGCAAACGGAAAATATATGCGCCCGCGCATCAACGAAGACGGAACGCTCGAGAACCTGACGCCTCTCTCCGAGTCCGGGCTGCTAATCAAGAACGCGTATGAGCCGCCCGTCAGCGGAAATAAATTCTATTTCGGCACGGATAACGGCCAGCCGGAGGGCATGAGGCACTACCTTGTCGAGGCTATCGGCGAGCCGTGGCAGAGCAACGCGTGGAACGGCGCGGGGTCGCTTTTGGCGTTCGTCCCGATAAAGCCGAACACGAGCTATTACTTCACGTTCCGCGCGTACACCGCGGGAGGTGCGGCGTCCGTTCGTTTCGGCGCCGTCAATATGGACGGTTTCGTCCCGGACACGTATAAAACCTCCGATTCGCTCAATTTCAGCGGCAGCGGATATATGGCGTGCACGAACGGCGACGTGCAGAACGTCGGCGGCGCGTGGAAACGCTATGAGGCGGTGATAAACAGCGGCGACGGGGACTATTTCCTCTTCAACGCGTATTGGCTCCAGATGGCATCGTATCTCTGCATGGGAGATTTTAAGCTCATCGAAGTCGACGGGACGCCGATCTCTCGCGTCATCGGGATTGACAGGCTGCCGACGGTCGTGACGGAAAAGGGAACGGCGCCGTCGCTCCCCGGGACCGTGACCGCGCACATGGCGGACGGCACGGAGAGCACTCTCTCCGTCGAGTGGCTGAACGGCGATATAGACTCGGGGACGCCGGGCGTCTATTCCGTGACGGGCGTGGCATCTCTGCCGGACGGGTCGAGCACGGCGGAGGCGTTGATCGTCACCCAGCGCGTTATCGTGAGATAATATCGAAAAAGCGGCAAGGGGACGCGGTTTTGACTGTCCCCTTGCCGCTTATAAAATTGCGCCGCCGTATGGCAGAAATGAAAAAGCACCGGCAAGATGCCGATGCTTTTTCTCTGAGTGACTGGACTTGAACCAGCGGCCTCTACCACCCCAAGGTAGCGCGCTACCAACTGCGCCACACCCAGATGCGCGTTCTCCCGAACGCCATAGTATTATAGCATAACGAAAAACGCGAGTCAATAGAAATCGAGCAATTTATTTGTCCGTTTTTTGAATTTTTTTCGCCCGTCCGGGGAATCATACATTTGTGGAAAAGGATATGGAATGTATGAGAAAACAAAAAGAGAAGGATGGAGATCCCGAAATGGAAGACAAATGCAAGTGCAAGCCGAACCGCAATATCGAGTGCACCGTCGTACAGTGCGCAAATCATTGCGGGTGGCAGGATTATTGCTCGCTTGACAAGATCAAGGTCGTGACGCACGAACAGAATCCGACGGTCGTACAGTGTACGGACTGCGGCTCGTTCGTCCTCGCAAAGCCCGAGCGATAACCGAATTCGCGCCCGCCGGGAGTTTTTCCGGCGGGCGCGATTTCTTTGATCTCAAGCGCATGGACGAGCTTATTATATTTTCACGATTGCAATCTCCGGCGAGATGTGGTAGAATGTCCGTAACACACAAATGCAATCGGAGAAAGAATATGGAACACACCAAAATAGTATTCGAGGTTGCCGGGTTCGGCAGCATAAAAGCGGAGCTTTACCCGGAAAAGGCGCCCGTCTCGGCGGCAAACTTCAAAAAACTTGTCGGCGAAGGCTTTTTTGACGGGCTGATATTCCACCGCGTCATCGAGGGCTTCATGATACAGGGCGGCGGCTACGACGCCGAAATGAACCACCGCGACGCGGACACGATCGTCGGCGAGTTCGCGATGAACGGTCACCCGGAAAACGACCTTCTGCACACGCGCGGCACGCTCTCGATGGCGCGCACGAACATGCCGAACTCGGCCTCGAGCCAGTTTTTTATCATGCATAAGGACGCGCCCCATCTTGACGGCGCATACGCCGCGTTCGGCCGCGTCACGGACGAGGACAGCCTTTCGGTCGTCGACAAAATAGCGGCAGTCCCGACAGGCAGGTTCGGCTACTTTACGGACGTGCCGAGGGAGCCGGTCGTCATCACGCGGGCATACATCGAAGAATAGTGCAAAAAAGCGTTCTCCTTCGGAAAACTTCGTTTTCCGAAGGAGAATTTGACGTTATGTAGGTTTTTTGTACTCAATTATTTGGCAAATTTAGTCGGTTGCCTATTGCAAAGTATTCTTATATGATGTATAATATAGATGTATAATAATGGGACGACACAAACGGAGGTGCGCATACTTTGACGGTGATCGGCTTGTGCGGAGGGAGCGGCTCGGGGAAAACGACGGCATCGTTCGTTATGGCGTCGCTCGGCGCCGCCGTTATCGACACGGACCGGGTTTACCGCGAGATATGCGTCCCGGGCTCGCCGTGCGTCAGAGAACTCGCATCATCGTTCGGTCCCGATATCCTTCTGCCGGACGGGTCGCTTGACAGAGTAAAGCTCGGCGCGCTCGTCTTTTCGGACGACATGGCGAGGGCAGAGCTTAACCGGATAACGCACCGATACATAGCCGAGGAAACAAAACGGCTGCTCGCATCGTATGAGGCGGCGGAGAAGGCTTCGGCCGTCATTGACGCGCCGCTCCTGTTTGAATCCGGATTTGACGCGTTCTGCGACATAACTGTCGGCGTGACGGCGGAGGAGGAGACGCGCATCGCCCGCATTACGGCTCGTGACGGCATCTCGAGGGAGATGGCGGCGGCGCGCATCGCGTCCCAGCTTTCGGATCTTGAGCTGCGGCGCCGCTGTGACCGAATTATTGAGAATAACGGTGACCAAGCGCGGTTCATCTCCGACGTGCGGTCGTTTTATATGAGCGCCGTCTTTGGCGGCGGCACCGTCGGAGGCGGTGGAATAGTTGAGTAAACTGAAAAAGGCGCTCGTGCGCAGCGCCGCCGTGATATTGATAGTCACGCTCTCGATATTGTCCGGGCTGTGGATAAACAGCATATTCGACAAGATGGACAGAAAGAGCCACCCGAGAGAGTTTTCCGAGTACGTCGAAAAGTATTCAAAGCTGTACGGCGTGCCGGAATATATAATCTACGCGGTGATCAAGGCGGAGAGCGATTTTGAAATAGGCGCGCTCTCGCAGGACGGGGCGCGCGGGCTCATGCAGCTCATGCCGTCCACGTTCAAATGGCTCGCGGGCCTGCTCGATGAGCCGGACGACCCGGCAGTCCTTTACGACCCGGAAACAAATATAAAATACGGGACATACTACCTTTCGTACCTGTACGGCCTGTACGCGCGCTGGCCCACCGTCTACGCCGCGTACAACGCCGGGACTTCCCATGTCGACGCCTGGCTCGACGACGGGAGATATTCGCGCGACGGCGTGAACCTCGACTATATCCCGTTCGAGGAAACGCGCGGCTACGTCGCGGCGGTAAACAAAGCGGCAGAATATTATCAAAGACTATATTATTGATTTTAAGGGGGACAAAAAATGTCTGAGACTGTCAAGGAACTGAAAAAGGCGCTCTTCTACGAGAAAAAGAGCGCATATGAGCTCGGAGCAAACGGCGGCGTTGACGCGGCTTATGAATTTGCGCGCGGGTACGCCGAATTTATAGATCACGCGAAGACGGAGCGCGAGGCGGTCACGGAGGGCGTAAAGATCCTCGAGACGCACGGGTTCCGTCCGTACAAGCTCGGAATGGGCGTTTCCGCCGGGGACAAGCTGTACTACAACAACCGCGGCAAGTCGCTCCTGGCTTTCGTCATCGGTAAGGAACCGCTTGAGCGCGGTATCCGCATTTCCGCCGCCCATGTGGACTCGCCGAGGCTCGACTTAAAGCAGCACACCGTATTCGAGAACAACGGCTTCGGATATCTGAAGACGCACTATTACGGCGGCATACGCAAGTATCAGTGGGCGACGATCCCGCTCGCGCTGCACGGCGTCATCGTGAAGGCTGACGGGGTGAGCGTCAACGTCGTTATCGGCGAGGACGAGGGCGACCCCGTGTTCTGCATCACGGATCTTCTCCCGCACCTTGCAAAGGATCAGTCGCAGCGCACGCTTGAGGCGGCTTTCACCGGTGAAGGGCTCAATATCCTCATCGGCTCGCGCCCCTATGCGACGGAGGACGATCCCTTCGTGACGAGCTCTCCCGAGGAGAGAGTCAAGCTCACGATACTCAAATATTTCAACGATAAATACGGCGTCACGGAGGACGATCTCGTCTCCGCCGAGCTTTCGGCGGTCCCCGCGGGAAAATCCCGCGATATCGGGCTTGACCGCGCCATGATAGGCGCATACGGGCATGACGATAGAGTCTGCGCGTACCCGATCCTGATGGCGGTCGCGGAGCTCGAGGCGCCCGAGAAGACCGCGATGTGCATCTTCGCCGACAAGGAGGAGATCGGTTCGGACGGCGTCACCGGAATGCAGTCCCGCGTCCTTGCGGACATCATCGCCGAGCTGTCCCGCGTGCTCGGGGCGGACGAGCATGTCGTCCGCGCGAATTCGCTCTGCCTCTCGGCGGACGTTGCGGCGGGCTTCGACCCGAACTATCCCGAGGTATACGAGCAGAAGAACAGCGCGATCTGCGGCTGCGGCGTCGTGCTCACCAAGTTTACGGGCAGCCGCGGCAAGAGCGGCACGAATGACGCCTCCGCCGAGACGGTCGGCAAGGTCAGGCGCATCTTTGACGCGGACGGCGTCGTATGGCAGACGGCGGAACTCGGAAAAGTCGACCAGGGCGGCGGCGGAACTGTCGCCAAGTTCATCGCGAACCACAATATAGAAACGATAGACCTCGGCGTCCCCGTGCTCTCGATGCACGCGCCGTTCGAGATCATCTCGAAGGTGGACCTCTACGCGGCATACTGCGCACACGTCGCTTTCAATAAGTAAGAAACACGGGAAACAGATGATATGCTCGATAAGCTGAGGGAAGCGGAGATACGGTTTTGCGAGATAGAGCGCGCGCTCTCCTCTCCGGAAGCATATTCGGACATGGACGAATACAGGCGCCTTTCGCGCGAGCGCAAGCTGCTCTCCCCGATCATCGAAAAATACCGCGAATACCGCGCGTGCGAAGAGGGGATCGCCTCCTCCCTGGAGCTCTTGGGGTGCGGGGACGCGGAGCTTGAGGCGCTCGCGGCGGAGGACGTCGACCGGGCGCGCGAAAAGCTCGCAAAGATCGAGGAGGAGCTGAAAATATTGCTCCTGCCGAAGGACGAGAATGACGACAAAAACGTCATGATCGAGATCCGCGCGGGAGCGGGCGGCGAGGAAGCGGCGCTTTTCGCCGCCGTGCTCGCGAGAATGTACACGATGTACGCCGAGGGGCGTCGGTACGGTGTTGAGATAGTCGGCGCCAATGAGACGGAGCTGGGCGGCTACCGCGAGGTGACGCTGATGATATCCGGAGAGGGTGCGTATTCGCGGTTCAAGTTTGAATCCGGCGTCCACCGCGTCCAGCGCGTACCGGAGACGGAGTCTCAGGGCAGGATACACACATCGACCGCGACGGTCGCCGTGCTGCCGGAGGCGGAGGAGGTCGAGGTCGTGATCGACCCGTCAGATATTGTGATCGACACGATAAAGTCGAGCGGCGCCGGAGGACAGCACATAAACAAGACGGAATCCGCGATACGGCTGCTGCACAAGCCGACCGGCATCGTCATTGAATGCCAGGACGAGCGCAGCCAGTATAAAAACCGCGACCGCGCGATGAAGCTGCTCCGCGCCAAGCTCTATGACATGAAGCGCCGCGAGCAGGCGGACAAGATCGCCGCCGACCGCAAGTCTCAGGTCGGAACGGGCGACCGAAGCGAGCGGATCAGGACTTACAATTATCCGCAGGGCCGCGTCTCCGACCACAGGATCGGGCTGACGCTGTACAGCCTCGAATCGTTCCTGAACGGCAGCCTTGACGAGATGATAGACGCGCTCATCACCGCGGACACCGCGGAAAAACTCAAAAACGGCGAATTTTTGCAGCTATGAACACACTTATAACGGACGGCTCTGATCTCGAGCGCGCGGCGGAGCTGCTGCGCGGCGGAGGGCTCGTCATTTTCCCGACGGAGACGGTGTACGGGCTCGGCGCCTCCGCATATGATGCGCGCGCGGCTTACAATGTCTTCGAGGCGAAGGGAAGGCCGCACGACAACCCGCTCATCGTTCATGTGAGCGATCCGCGCGAGGCAGAAAACTTTGCATATACGAACGAGCTCTATTACAGGCTCGCCGGGGCGTTTATGCCGGGACCGCTCACGCTGATACTGAAAAAGCGCGACAATATACCGCCCGAGGTGACCGCCGGAGGCGACACGGTCGGCGTTCGCTGCCCGTCCCACCCGGTGGCGAGGGAATTTATAAGGCTCGCGGGCGTCCCGGTCGCGGCGCCGTCCGCGAATCTGTCCGGCAGACCGTCACCGACGACGGCGGCGCACTGTATCGACGATATGAACGGGCGCGTCGACGCGATAATCGACGGGGGCGAATGCGAGTTCGGGCTTGAATCGACCGTGGCGCTCATCACGGGCGCGGATTCACTTAAGATTCTGCGCCCCGGAGCCGTAACGGCGGAGGCGCTGTCATGCGTCTGCGAAAACGTCACGACGTCCGAGGGGCTTGCCCCGGGCGAGACGCCGCTCTCGCCGGGAATGAAGTACAGACACTATGCGCCGAAAGCTCCGCTCTACCTGCTCGACGGGGAGCGTGAGAATGTTATATCTTATGTCAAGCGGCGGCTCGGCGCGGGCGAGCGATGCCTTTTCATCTGCTATGATGCGGACGCACCGATGTTCGGCGCCGCCGCGATCTCGCTCGGGGACGAGGCTGATGAGCTGCTGCACGCGCACCGCCTTTTCGCGGCGCTGCGAATGACAGACAAATACGGCGAGCAAAACGCGCTCGACGCGATCTATACATATATGCCGCAGCGGGACGGAGGAATCTCCGCCGCGATATATAACCGCCTGATAAGGGCGGCGGATCATACCGTGATCGAAGTATAAACTATAAGGACAGGACTATAGAGTTGCCGAGAAAGAAGAAAACGGCGGAGGTCGCAGTTGAGCTCCCGCCGGCTGAGATAGTTGACCAGCCTATAACGGAAACGATTGAGACGAACTACATGCCGTATGTCATGACGGTCATCGTCTCGCGCGCGATACCGGCGATAGACGGCTTCAAGCCGGCGCACCGGAAGCTCCTTTACTCGATGTATACGCACGGCATGATGACGGGCGGGTACGTCAAGTGCGCCACGATCACCGGGGACATGATGCATCTGAATCCGCACAGCACCGACGCGAACTATGACACGCTCGTCCGGCTGACGCGCGATTACGGGGCGCTCCTCCACCCGCTGATAGATTCAAAGGGCTCGTTCGGCAAGCATTATTCAAGTGACATGAAGGCCGCCGCCGCGAGATATACGGACGCACGGCTCGAAAAGATCTGCGCCGAGATATTCCGCGGGATAGACAAGAACGCGGTCGACATGGTCCCGAACTACGACAACACGACGACGGAGCCGACGCTTTTGCCGACTGCGTTTCCGAACGTGCTTGTCAATCCGAACATGGGCATCGCCGTCGGCATGGCGTCCAATATCTGCTCGTTCAACCTCGCCGAGGTCTGCGACGGGACGACGGCGCTCCTTAAAAATCCGAATACAACGACAGAGAAGCTGCTCGATATAATAAAGGCCCCCGATTTTTCCGAGGGCGCGCAGCTCATATACGACCGCGAGCAGATGCTCTCGATATATAAAACGGGCGTCGGCTCCGTCCGCCTGCGCGCCAAATACAGATTCGACCCGAAGGAAAACTGCATCGAAATTTACGAGATCCCGTATTCGACGACGATAGAGCTGATCTTAAAAAAGCTCACCGACCTTTTGAAGGAGGGCAAGCTCAAGGAGGTCACCGACTTCCGCGACGAGATCGGGCTTTCGGGCTTCAAGCTGGCGATAGACGTCCGGCGCGGCACAGACGTGCCTAAGCTGATGGAAAAGCTCTACCGGACAACGCCGCTCGAGGACACGTTCAGGTGCAATTTCAATATTTTGATAGACGGCGCGCCGAGGCAGCTCGGGATCGCGGAGATCCTTAAGGAATGGATCCGCTTCCGAATGGAGTGCTACCGCCGCGAGCTGACATATGACTGCGAGCGAAAGGAAGAAAAGCTGCACCTGCTGCTCGGACTCGGAAAGATCCTGCTCGACATCGACCGCGCGATAAAAATAGTGCGCGAGACGGAGGAGGAGGCGATGGTCGTCCCCAACCTGATGGAGGGCTTCCGCATAGATCGGGTACAGGCGGAATACATCGCCGACATCAAGCTGCGCAACCTCAACCGCGAATATATCCTGAACCGCATTCGCGAGATCGAGGAGCTCCGCGCCGAGATTGCCGAAATGCACGCGATAATCGAGGACGAGCTGAAACTCAAGGCGGAGATAATAAAGCAGCTCGCGGAGATAAAGAAAAAGTACGGTCAGCAGAGGAAAACGGAGATAATCCACATCGGCGAGATAGCCGCCGTCACCGAGGACGACCTCGTGGAAAACTACGCCGTCAAGACGGTCCTCTCAAAGGAGGGGTACTTCAAAAAGATCACGACGCAGTCGTGGCGAGGGAACGACGAGCAGAAGCTGAAGGACGGGGACGCGATCCTCGCGTGCTGTGACGCGGAAAACGTCGACGAAGTGCTCTTTTTCTCGGACAAGGCGCAGGTATATAAGGCGCGCCTCTCGGATTTTGAACCGTCAAAGGCGTCGTCGCTCGGCGACTATATCCCCGCAAAGCTCAATTTTGACGACGGGGAGGGCACGCTCTATATGTGCCCGGTCAAGGAATACCGGGAGAGCACGAACATCGTGTTCATTTTCGAAAACGGAAAGGGCGTGAAGGTACCGCTCACATCATACGAGACGAAGACGAACAGAAAGCGGCTCACAAACGCTTACAGCGCATCGTCTCCCGCGGTCGCGGCGTTCGTCGAGAACGAGCCGTTCGACATCATCATGGTAAGCGATGGCGGGCGGGCGCTCGTCATCTCAACGGAGAGCATTCCGGTCAAAACGACGAGAACGTCTCAGGGCGTGCAGCTCTTCACGCTGAAAAAAGAGCAGCGCGTCATTTCGGCGAAATCGGACCCCGCAGCTGTTTCGGAAAATCCGTCAAGGTACCGCAAGAATAAGCTCCCTTCAACCGGGGTGACGCTTTCGGACGCGGACTCCGGGACGGCACAGTTAAAGTTGTTGTGAAAGAAAAACAATATATAAAGAAAGAGAAGGTGGAAACAGAATGAAGATCAGAAAGAAAACGGCAAAGCTGGCGGCGATCTTCGCGGTGTGCATGGTCCTGTCCGTGTTCGCGTTCGCCGCAGACGGTGCGTATGACAGCACAAAGGACCCGATCGCCGCGCGGTCGTATGTTGACTCCGAGATAGACAAGCTTGAAGCAAAGATCGCGGAGCTTGAATCAGAGCTTCAGAAAGTCAAGACAAGCAACAACGGCCTTGCGTATACGATGAAAACGCTCAACAAGGGGCAGAAAATCTACGCAAAGGACACGGCGCTTGAGATAATCGTCCGCTCCGGCACGGCGACAGTTGTCTCTCCGTTTGTTGAAGAATTTAAGAGTCAGGGGCTTTCGGATATCACGACGGGAAAAGAGCTGTATAACGGCGCTGTCGCACCGTTCAACGATCTTCTTCTCATACCGGTCGGAGGCGACAAGCGCGGCCTTGAGATAAAGTCTGACAAGGCGGTCTTGCTCGTAAGAGGAGATTATGAGATCAAATAAAAATCAAAAACAAAAGTTAGATAAGAGAAAGCTCGCCGTCCGCATCATCGCGTGGATACTCATACTGATGACCGTGGTGACGACGCTCTATACCGCTATTTACTTTATAGTAATGAACGTGCAGGGCGCGGAGCTCGCGAGCAAGGAGATATCCGTTGCCGTCGGGCTGCTTTACGGCGAGAAAGCCGACGTGGCGCTCACCGCGCAGACGACAAACGGCTTTACGGTCGGCTCCGAGAAGATGGGGCTGTATGAAAAGACGTTCACGGAGCTCTGGTCGCTCCCCGATACGAAGCGCATTACCGCGCTGTGCGACAAGAATTATGCGAAGATCGGGGACGGGTACCGACTTTCCGGGACGATGAACGTCGGGGCATACAGGATAGATACCGGCGTCAGCTTTAAGGAAAGGTCTAAGGCTGAAGCAGAGTATAAAAAAATTACAAATCTTCTCAGCGGGACGGGTTACTATGCCGTGCCTGCGTACATATACGGTACGTATAAGATCAGGGTCGGCAGCTTTCTTACGTCTGAGGCGGCAAGCGCTGCAATTGCCGATGTAAAGTCGCACCTTACAGGCTATAATAATCTGACGGTCAAAGCGCCGAGCGCGACGGGTACATATCTGATAGACCATAACTCGATGACAGCGCTCTTCGAATATGATTATGGCAAAAACGAATTTCTTGCCGTTGACGCGATAAACGCCAATGGCAAGGAAGCATACCTCACGATGTACAATCAGAAGCTCTATGACGGTGTCTTCGTGTTCAAGCGCTATACGTCACAGACAAGCGGCGATCACGTTGAGGTCATCACCGTCGCCCCGCTTGAACAGTACGTCATGGGCGTCGTCACCGAGGAGATATCGATCTCATGGCCGCTTGAAACGCAGAAGGCGTTCGCGATACTCGCCCGCACGGTCGTTGTCAGCAATATGGGGCGTCACTGGGACGAGGGCTTCAACATCTGCGCTACTGCGAACTGCCAGGTCTACGGCGGCGTCGGACGCGTCACCGAGACTGTCCGCCAAGCTGTCAATTCGACCAAAGGGATCGTCACGACTTATGGCGGGAAGCTCGCCTCGATGTTTTACAGCTCGAGCACCGGTGACTGCACGGCTGATGTAAGCGACGTATGGGTCTCTGATCTGGCCTGGATGCACGGTGTACAGACGCCGTGGGAAGCATATCATGATCACCCGAACGCGTTCTGGACCGCAGAAGTCTCGCCGACGGAGCTGTGCGCATATCTGAACGGGAAGGGATATGACCAGCTGCATGACAGCATCGCGAGCATAAGCATAGATGAGACGTCAAACGATGTTTCATCTTATGTCTGTTCGATAACCTTTACCGATACGCACGGCAACAAGGCAGTCATCAAAAAGTGCCAGGACGTCCAGCTCAAGCTCGCAAATTATGTTAAGAGCGCGAACTTCGTTGTCGGCAAGGGCTCGGTCGAGTATACGACGTATACGAAGACCGTCCCGCCGTCAAATACCGTTCACGCCGTGACTGCGGCGGCAGCGCCGAACAGCCTCTTCTCGATAATCACGGGGAGCGGGACCGATACGTTCAGCTTTGACAAAAGCGTCAAGGTCGCGACCGGGAGCGGCACGTATGACTATGCGCCGGACGGAAATATTTCGGTCATCACCTCGTCCGGGACCGTGACCGTCGGCGCTGCGTCGGGCGTTCAGCCGGGAGGCGACGACAGCTATATCGTCACGGAAACGATGAAGGCAAAAGATCCCAACAACTTCATCTTTGTCGGCAAGGGCTGGGGACACGGCGTCGGCCTTTCTCAGTGGGGGCTTTACGACCTCGCGCAGATGCATATCGATTATGATGATATGATACAGGCCTATTGCCCCGGCGTCTCGTTCAGCGATTACAAAAAGTTCGTCAATTGGTAAAAAGGCATGCGGAAACCGCCGCATAAAGCAAAAGACGGCATGGAGAGCAAAAACGCTTTCCAATGCCGTCTTTTTCTCAGAAAAGGTCATGGGCGCGGAGCATCTCAAACGGCGCCGTGCAGCATTGCTTGACAAAAGGAAAGGCGCGGCTTATGAAAACCGCGCCTTTTTCACTTGATAAAAAGTCCGAGCTTTATTTTATCAGCTCATATTCGCCCGAACGCAGGACAGCGAGGAGCTCTTCATTGCTTGTGATCGGCGCGGACGTTATTATGCCGCCGAGCGGTTCGTGCCCGGGGTCATGAAAATCCGTCCCGGAGATGCCGCGCAGCCCGGTCGCGGCGGCCCACGCGGCGGCGATGTCATTGTGCGATTCGTGCCACGGGGACATATTCGCGACTTCTATCCCGTCGAGCAGGCGCGGGTCCGTGACCATCATCGTCGGCCTGAACGGGTGCGCCTGGAATATCATGCAGCCGTGCTCGCGCACCGTGCGCGAGAGCGCGTCAACCCCGCCGCGCATCTGCCGCGGGTCGCCGAGCTCGTATAGAAACTCGGGCGAAAGACCGTATACGAGATAATCGCTGTTGTTCTCCCGCATGAAGCGTATTTCAGCACCGAGCAGGACGTGCAAACGTCCGCCGGCGACGCGGCGGAAGCGCTCGTATGCGTCGCAAAAATAGTCACTCCGCGACTTCCACGTTCCTTCTTCAAGCTCGCGCGGGAACGTCCACGGGTTTATGTGCTCCGTCGACACGACCGTCGTATAACCGGCGGCGACGTATTTTTCAACGATCTCCTCGTGCGTCGCGTGCGCGCAGGTGCTGACGTGGACGCTGTGACAGTGAAGCTCGGTTTTATATTTGCTCATTCGAATGACTGCTCCGTGCGCTCGATTATTTCGTCCTGGAGCGCGCGGGAAAGGTTCCTGAAGTGGTCGGAATATCCGGCGACGCGGACGATGAGGTCGCGGTATTCCTCCGGGTGCGCCTGCGCGTCAAGCAGCGTCTGCCTGTCGATGACGTTGAACTGAATGTGGTGCCCGTCCATCGCGAAATATGAGCGGATCAGCGCAGCGAGGTTCTTTTTGCCGTTCTCGCCGGCGAGGACAGCGGGGGTGAACTTCTGATTGAGCAGCGTGCCGCCCGTGCGCAGGTGGTCCATCTTCGCGCAGGAGCGGATAACGGCGGTCGGGCCGTGCGTGTCCGCGCCCTTGTCGGGAGAGATCCCCTCGGAGACGGGCTTTCCCGCGAGCCTGCCGTTTGGCGACGACGTCATGACTTCGCCGAAGTAGACGTGACACGTCGTCGGCAGCATATTGACGCGGTATTCGCCGCCGCGGACGTTCGGACAGCCGGTGACCGTGCGCTGATAGAAGTCGAAGACTTCTTTCATTATATCGTCCGCGCGGTCGTCGTCATTGCCGTAGAACGGGGTCGCGGTGCGTATCGTGTGGTACATGTCCTCGTACCCGACAAAGTTTGCCTCCATCGCATCCGTAAGCTCGCGCAACGTGAAGTCGCCGTTTTCGTAGACGTGGTGCTTTATCGAGGACAGCGAGTCCGTTATCGTGCCGATGCCGACGCCCTGGAGATACGAGGTGTTGTACCGCGCGCCGCCGGCGTTATAGTCCTTGCCCGTGGCGATGCAGTCGTTTGTTATGATCGAGAGGAACGGGACAGGCATATAGTCGGCGTATATGCGCTCGATCTTGGCGCTGCCGGTTATCTTTATGTCTATAAAATGCTCCATCTGACGGCAGAACGCCGAATACAGCTTTTCATATGAGTCAAAGTCCTCGGGCTCCCCGAGCGAAAGCCCGATTTTTTTGCCGGTGTAGTGATCGTAGCCGTTATAGAGCGTCAACTCGAGTATTTTCGGAATGTTGAAGTACCCGGTCAGAATATAAGCCTCGTTGCCGAAGGCGCCCGTCTCAACGCAGCCGCTCGTCCCACCGCGGCGCGCGTCCGCGAGCGATTTTCCGGCGCCGAGGAGCTCCTGTATGATCGCCTCGGTGTTATAGAACGCGGGCTGCCCCCAGCCCTTTGACGCGATCTCGCACGCGCGCAGGAGGAATTTATTCGGAGTCTTGCGGCTGATCTGCACGTTTGAGCTCGGCTGCAAGAGCTTCATTTCGTCCATGCAGTCGAGGATCAGGTACGAAACGGGATTGACGCCGTCCTCGCCGTCCGGCGTGATGCCGCCGGTGTTGATATTCGCGAAGTCCGTGTAGGTGCCGCTCTCCTTCAGCGTGACGCCGACCTTCGGCGGCGCGGGCTGGTTGTTGAATTTGACCCACAGGCATTCGAGCAGCTCGAGCGCGCCGTCTCTGTCGAGGATCCCCGCCTCGACGTCGCGGCGGTAGAACGGGTAGACGTGCTGATCGAGCCTGCCGGGAGAGTACGCGTCCCACGGATTGAGCTCGCTCGTTACGCACAGGTGGACGAACCAGTACATCTGCAGCGCCTGATGGAACGTCTGAGGCGCGAACTCGGGGACGACGGAGCAGTTTTCCGCGATTTTGAGCAGGTCCGCCTTGCGGTCCTCGTCAGTTTCGCTTTCCGCGAGCGACAGCGCGAGCTCGCCGTATCTTCTGCCGAGCGTTATTATAGCGTCGCAGGCGATGCTCATCGCGGACAGCTCCTCGCGGCGGCGGTACGCCTCGGGGTCGCGCCTGTAGTCGAGTTTTGATATCGCCTCGGCGATGTCGCGCTTATAATCGGAAAATCCCTTGTTGTATATTTTGTCCGAGCAGACCGTGTGTCCGGGGCCGCGCTGTTCCATGAATTCCGTAAAAATACCGGCGGCGTAAGCGTCGCGCCAATCGTCCGACATCGCCTCGAGTATGCGGTGGCGTATGGAGCGATTTTCCCAGTACGGGATCACCTCCTCCTCGTGCCACTTTCGCTGTTCCTCGGTATTCTTGAAGAAAATGATCTCGCGGTCATTCATGATTTTGAGGTCCTCGACCGTGTGGCAGCAGAGCTCCGGAAAGGTCGGCGCCGCCTGCGGGCGGTCGCCCTTTTCACCGACGATGAGCTCGCCCGGCTCGATATAAAGGGAGCGGTGCTCCATATAGTGCCGCAGCGCGAGCGCGCGCATCTCCGGGACCGAGACGGAGCCCTCCCACTTTTTGTACGCCTCCGTAAAATATTTCGCCCTCTCCATCGAGATCGTCGGCGTCGTTTCCGTGCTTATCTTTCTCAGTTTTGCCACTCTGTCGGTCATATATATGTCCTCCGAAACCGTATTTTACCCGCCTATGACGACGGGGGCGACCCCGGCGCGCGCGAGCGTGTTTTTGATTCTTTCAAGGTCGTCATTTGCCGGCGTTGAAAATCGCCGAGGCTCCATTCCGAGCGAGGCGCGCTTGTATTCGCCCGTGTTGTGATAGGGAAGAAGGCAGACGCGGCTGTACTTTATGCCGTTGAGCGCGCGTATCAGCGATTCGATATCGCCGTCCGTGAAGTTTGCGCTGTCAAATCCAGCGCACCCCTCCCCGGGTGCGACGACGGGGACGCGTATGTATATCTTCGCGCCGTCCCCCGACAGGCGGCGGAGATTTTCAAGTATGAGCGCGTTGCCGACGCCGGTGAGGTGCTTGTGTTTTTCGCTGTCCGCCGATTTTATGTCATAGAGAAACGTGTCGACATACGGCATGACGGAGGCGAGCTTTTCATACGGAACGTGCCCGCACGTGTCGATGTTGACCGATATCCCCTCTCCGTCGAGCGCGCGGAGCAGGGAAAGGAGAAAATTCGTGTCCTGCGCCATGACCTCGCCGCCCGAAAGCGTGACGCCGCCGCCCGATTCCTCGTAAAACATGCGATCGGATACGCATATCCGGACTATTTCGTCGACCGTGCGCGCCCTGCCCGCGACGGCGCGCGCCTCCGCATGGCACACGGGGACGCACTTGCCGCAGGAGGTGCAGCGCGAGCGGTCAGTCACGGCGCGCCCGCCCGGGGCGATGCTGTTCGCCCCCGCGGGGCAGACGCTGACGCATCTGCCGCAGCCGACGCATTTTTCGCCGTGGTAAAGGAGCTCCGGCGAGAATGACTCGCCCTCCGGATTGTGGCACCAAAGGCAGCGGAGCGGGCAGCCGGAGAAGAATACGGTCGTTCTTATCCCGTCCCCGTCGTGGACGGAAAAACGCTGAATATTGAATACGTTTGCGGTCAAAACGGCCCCCTCCGCACAAGCTTTTTTAACTCTCTATATTATATAATCAGAGACGCCTTTTGTCAATTCCGTGTGGGAAAATATGCGCGCCAAATTGCACGAAAAATGCCGCCCGACGATCCGCCTGACGGCATTTTCTGATAAATCGGCTCGCTGTGGGTGCGATTTTTGAATAAACAGCGGCCGCATTCATGCAAAAGGTCACATAACGGCGTCCGTTATGATCCGCTTGATTATCTCGCAGCACATGTTGAGCTGGCCGATCGAGGTAAATTCAAAGCGCGAGTGCCCGTTGACGCCTCCGGACGGCAGATTCGGGCAGGGGAGCCCCATGTATGAGAGGCGCGCGCCGTCCGTGCCTCCGCGTATCGGTATGTCGCGGAGCTCGAGCCCGAGCTCGCTCATCGCGCGGTGCGCAAGGTCTATCACCCCGGCGTTTTCGGGCAGGCGGAGCACGTCACCCATATTGTAGTACGAATCGGTGACCGTGCACTCGGCGACATTTCCGTATTCGCGGTTCAGCTCGTCGACTGCTGCCCGGAACTGCGCCTTGCGGCGCTCGAATATCTCCCTCGAGTGGTCGCGGATTATGTATGACAGCTCCGCGTGCTCGACGGTCGCCGTGACGGAGCATAGGTGGAAGAAGCCTTCGCGCCCCTCTGTCTTTTCGGGGACCTCGTCCGGCGGGAGAAGTGCGGCAAAGCGCGCCGCGATGGACGCGGCATTTTTCATCTTGCCCTTTGCCGAGCCCGGGTGCATTGAAATGCCCGTTATCTTAACCTTTGCCGCGGCGGCGTTGAAGCTCTCGTATTCGAGCTCGCCCGCGAGTCCGCCGTCCACCGTGTACGCGAAGTCCGCGCCGAATCCGGCGACGTCGAAGAGGTCCGCTCCTCTGCCGATCTCCTCGTCCGGGGTGAAACCTATAACAACTTTTCCGTGCGGTGTGCCCGACTCGATCAGTTCCTCAACCGCCGTGACGATCTCGGAGATCCCGGCCTTGTCGTCGCAGCCGAGCAGCGTTGTGCCGTCCGAGGTCACAAGGCATTCGCCGCGGAATTTGTCGAGGATCGGGTGATCTTCGCGCCGCATGAGGATCATTTCTTCTTCGTTCAGAAGGACGTCTCCGCCCGAATAGATCACTATCTGCGGAGTTATTCCCTCGCCGGGGCACGCGTCCGACGTGTCCATGTGCGCGATAAAACCGATCGTCGGCGCTTTCACGCCCTCCGTCGCGGGCAGCGCGGCATATACATAGCCGTGCTCATCAAGCCTGACGTCCGAAAGCCCGAGGGACGTCAGCTCATCGTACAGATGGCGTGCGAGCGCGAGCTGGCAGTCCGTGCTCGGGCACGTGTCCGAGTCCTCCTTTGATGTCGTCGGATATGAGACGTAGTCGAGAAATCTCTCGTATACCTTCATGTTCACAGTGATTCGAGCTCCTTTTTCGCGCGCTTGAGGTCTTCGATGACGTTGATGCCCTGCGGGCACTTCGACTCGCATGCGCCGCATTCAAGGCAGACGTCCGCCTTTGTCTCCGGTTTCATGCGGCGGTAGTCGCGCGCCGTTCCGGAATTTTCATATCTTGCGTAGTGGTTCCATATCGAGAAGATGCGCGGGATATCGACGCCGCCGGGGCACGGCATGCAGTAGCGGCAGCCCGTACAGCCGTTGCGGACGCGCGAGAGTATGATGCGCTTCGTCTCGGCGACGGCGGCGAGCTCTTTCTCGCTCAGGGGTTTGAAATTTTCGAACGTGCGGAGGTTGTCTTCAAGCTGCTCATGCTCGTTCATGCCGGAGAGAATGACCTTGACGGCGTCATGCGTTCCGACCCAGCGCAGCGCCCAGGAAGAAGCTGACGCGTCCGGATCTATTTTGCGGAGCGGCGCCATTGCGTCATTCGGGAGCCTTGCGAGCGTTCCGCCCTTTATCGGCTCCATCACGACGAGCGGGATATTCAGCTTTTTGCAGAGGTCGACGCCGCGCCTTGACGCCTGATCGTTTTCGTCCATGTAGTTATACTGTATCTGGCAGAAATCCCATTTGCGATAGTTTATGATATGCTCGAAAGCGTCGTAATTATCGTGGAAGGAGAAGCCGAGATGGCGTATTTTTCCCTCCGCCTGCCATTTCTCGCAGAGCTCTATTATGCCGAGTTCGGCGATCCTGTCAAATATGCCGCGGTTCATCGCGTGAAGCAGATAAAAGTCAACGTAGTCCATGCCGAGCCGCGAGAGCTGCTCTTCAAAGAGGCGTGCCGCGTCCTCGGGAGTCTTCAGGTCCCAGCAGGGCAGCTTCGTTGCGACGCGGTAGGTGTCGCGCGGATACTTTGACAGCGCCTCTCCGACGATCTTTTCGCTCTCTCCGCCGAGATACACGTATGCGGTGTCAAAATAATTGACCCCGGCGTGATACGCGCGGTCGATGAGCTCATATGCCTTCGGTCTGTCGATCTTTCCTTCGGCGTCAGAAGTGAATCTCATGCAGCCGAAGCCGAGCAGGGAGGTGGTCTCCCCGATGTTTGTCATTTGGCGGTACTCCATATCGTTGCTCCTTTTTTAAAATTTATTTAAATTTCTTCTTTTTCAAAATTGTGACTGCGATCGCCGTCGGCAGCAGGATATAAACGGCCCCGAGGGACGAGCCGCAGCCGCCGCCCGCCTCATTTGGTGACGGCGCCGCCGTCTCTGTCATCGGCTCCGTCTCCGGCGGCATCAGCGCCTCCCGGTCCGCTTTTATGTACGAGGAACACATCGTTATATATTGGGAAGAAAAGACGGCGCTCGGCGTATTTGGAAAATACGCGTTATTGAGCCCGGTCACGGTGCAGAAGTAGATCGTGCCGTCTGCGGGGACTGTGACCGGTGAGCCGCTGTATTCCGGCAGCCTTACGGGCGTCGACGGCGAGCCGCTGTCGACCGTATACCACAGGACATCTCCCGCGTCACCGCCGACCTCCGCCGAAAGCGTCACGGTCCCGTCGTCATTCGCCTCACCGGAGATATCGAGAAAGAGCAGATTTTCGTCGCTCCATATGAGGTCAAACCATACGCTCCGGCGGCTGTTTATCGCCGAAATGTAATCGTCTGCCGCGGGCTCGAACTGCCCGCCCCAGCGGTCTGCGTCGTCGTTCCACGACGGCAAAGCGCCGGAAACGGTCGCCTCGAGCTCGGTGACGACGTCTGCCAGAACGTCCTTCATCTGCTCGTTTTCGCGGAACATCTCCGCCATGAAGTCCCCGTGCCGCCACAGGTGCTCGGACCATACGAACTGCTGCTCGTTAAAATATGTGAATGTCGTGTCAAAAAACGTCGTCGAATTTGACAGCTCCCACGATGTCGTCTCAAAATCCCAGACGGGGCCGAACGTCAGCTTGTCGTGATCTCTGCCGTCCGCATCTTTATATATGTATGTGCTCGTGCGGAAGTATTCGAAATTGTTGTAGAACGCGTAGACGAGCACCGTGTCCGCAAGGCTCTTTATGTCCGCGTAATTCGTATAGTACACGCCCTGCTCGTTGAATCCCGTCTCGGAGAACAGCGCGTTTTCGAAATTCTGTACCTCGGAGGCGATGTACTGTACCATTTCCTGCGTGCAGATCTCGGGCGACTTTATGCTGAAATAAACGCCGCCTGCCGTTTCAAAGCCGCAGCCCTCGTACATGCCGAACATGACTTCGAGCACGTATCCGCCCGTTATGTCCTCGTCCGGGGAGATGTACGCGCCGTCGGTGTATGAATACTGCCGCACGCCGAGCCGTATTGCTTCGTCCCAACTGTCGGTCACGGTGGTGAGCCACCCGTCTCCGGAAACTGCCTTTTCAAGGTTATGTACATCTATCGCGCCGCCGTCGTTCATGCGCTCGCAGAGAATATAAACTCCGCGGTAGTCGCCGTTCACATAGAGGTCGACGTATTCGCCCTTGATGCCGAAATATTCGTCACCGGCGAGCTCTGTAAACGTTTTGAAAGCGGCGAGCTGCGAGAGCCCCGTGCTGTCCCGCGAGCCGTCAAAGCGGCGCGGGGCGAGCAGGACCCACTTTTTTATTTTTCCCGCGCCCGGGACCAGCTCCGCCTTTTCTTCGAGCTTGATGTTATAGGAGTTTTTATTGTTCGTGTCGAAGGACGGCGTAAACGACGTGAATCCGTGCCCGCTGAATTTCTCAAGCGCGCCGGAATATATGACGCCGCCGTCTGATGCGGTCATGCTTATCTCTCCCGGCTCCGAGTGATTTTTGTCGGCCGAGACTGCGCGGAACGCATCGTCGCCGCCGTCAAGATCTATGTAAACGGAGGGAATGCCGCCCGCGTCTGCGGCGGCGGCCGACGGCGACGTCGTGACGGCCGCCGTTAAAATGAACGATGACAGAAGCATGCAAAGGGTCGCTTTAAGAAAAAGTTTTTTCATGTTTGTTACCGTTTTTAGCATTGTTTTTATTTTGCCGGCAATGTATAATTGTACCGTGACCGATATATATGCCGGGGAGAAAATAAAATGAAAGCGATAGCGCATATCCGCTCGGATTATGAGGAAAAATTCGGGATCCCGAGGCAGAGCGGCCTTGTTCCCGGAGCTTTGGCAAGGGTGGTCTTTTTGCCCGAATACAGGCGCGCGGAGGGGCTGCGCGGGCTTGAAGGCTTCTCGCACATATGGCTCATATGGGAATTCTCGGAGGCGGAATGGGACGGGCGGAGCCTGACGGTGCGCCCGCCGAGGCTCGGCGGCAACCGCCGCGTCGGCGTATTCGCGACGCGCTCACCGTTCAGGCCGAATTCGTTGGGGCTTTCTTCCGTCCGCCTTATCGGGATAGATACGGAGTCCGGCGATGCGCCCGCGCTAATAGTCGGCGGCGCGGATCTGCTGGACGGGACGCCGATATACGATATCAAGCCCTATATACCGGCGTTTGACTGCCACCCCGACGCCGTCGGCGGATTTGCGGACGAGGCGCCGGAGAGAAAGCTCCGCGTCTCAGCACCGGACGGCAGCCTTGACGCAGTCCCTGCGGAAAAGCGGCAGGCGCTCATAGACGCGCTCTCCTTTGACCCGCGCCCGTCATATCAGGACGACCCGGAGAGGGTATACGGCTTTTCATTTGCCGGGTGCGAGGTGCGGTTCCGCGTTGGAGGCGGGGTCCTGACCGTGATATCGTCCGAGAGGCGGGATCAGGCGCCCCGGTAAACGTCGGCGTCACGGCCGCAGAGCAAGTTTAATCCTCGTCGTCCGTGTCTTCCGGCTCAGCGTCGTCCCGGGACGGTGCGTCAGGCGGTGCGACTGTCACATCAATTGCCGCCGTCTGCGCCTTTTTTGAGCGCAAGAGGTGCGCGCCGAACGACACGGCCGCATAAAGCATCACGAATACCACATAGTTGACGGCGACCGGCAGCCCGAACAGAACGAATGATGTGTGCGGCAGCAGGAGATTCCTTAAAAGCCCATCGGACGGCAGCCCGGCGGCCGCGGCGGCGATATTCGGAATGAGCACGAAAACCGCATATACAGACGTTTCCTTAGCGGTGAACGATGCAAAATACGCGGGGGTGAGGGCGGCGCTCTCCGAAATTTTGATCTTTGACTCAAAGCTGTATATGAACGCAAAGAACACCGCCGACGGGACTGCCCCCGTCAGTATCGCGCGAAACGACGCGTCTGCCGTGTCGGGCAGCGTCAGCGAGAACAGAAATGCGGCGAGCGTCGCGGCGACAGAGGCGAACAAGATGAGAAACAGCTTTACAAAGAAAAATTTAATATACTTTACGGCCATGGATCCGGTTCCTTTTGTTGTATGTTTGTGTACATTATATCAAAATTTTCTGCCTTATGCAACCGATATTATATAGAAAACATAAAATCGTCTTTTTATTCTGACAAGATATTTTCCTTTTTAGGTTTTTGTGATATAATATAGGTGTATCACTATGGTCGCGGCCGTTTTTCACGTGTGAAACGCGGTTTCATACGTGTCATAGGCCATGATATGCGGCTTTGAACGGGCATCAGGTCCGGCGCTTGCCGCTCACAACAGAATATCCTTCGGAGGGGATTTGACATGAACGCTTGTATCAACGGAGAACTCAGCCTCATTGCCATGAAGGGGTGCGAAAAATTCACCGCGGAAGTAGATGAATGGATCGCGACATGGCGCCGTGGGACGGAGAGCGAACACCCCGGGTTTATCGTCAAGACAGACTGCCCGAGATTCGGTTCAGGCGAGGGCAAGGGGCTCATTTATGAGTCGCTGCGCGGGCACGACGTCTACATCATATCCGATATGTTCAACTACGGCGTTACATACAAGATGTACGGCGTGGAAACAAGAATGAGCCCGGACGATCATTTTCAGGATCTGAAGCGCATCATCGGAGCCATCGGAGGAAAGGCGCACCGGGTGTCGGTCATCATGCCGATGCTCTACGAGGGCAGGCAGCACAAGCGCACCTCGCGCGAGTCGCTCGACTGCGCGATGGCGCTCAACGAGCTTGTGAACATCGGCGTCTCGAATATCATCACGTTTGACGCGCACGACCCGAGAGTTCAGAACGCTATTCCGCTTTCCGGATTTGAGGACGTCCACCCGAACTATCAGATGATCAAGGCGCTGCTCCGCGAATTCCCCGATATTTCTCTCTCCCCCGATGATATAATGCTCGTGTCGCCGGACGAGGGCGCGATGTCGCGCTCGATATATTACAGTTCCGTGCTCGGCATAGACCTCGGAATGTTCTATAAGCGCCGCGACTTTACGAAGATAGTCAACGGGCGGAACCCGATCCTTGCGCACGAATACCTCGGCCGCGACATACGCGGTATGGACGTTATCGTCGTAGAAGACATGATCGCCTCCGGCGACTCGATGATCGACGTGTGCCAGCAGCTCAAGGCGAAGGGCGCCGCGCACGTATACGTGTTCTGCACGTTCGGCCTGTTCTGCAGCGGGCTTGCCGCGTTCGACCGCGCTTACGAAGAGGGAATATTCACGCGCATTTTCACGACGAACCTGATATACCGCACCGAAGAGCTGCTCACGCGCCCGTGGTACTCCGAGGTGAATATGTGCAAATACGTCGCGAGCATAATCGACACGCTCAATCAGGACGAAACGATAAGCGAGCTGCTCGACCCCGCGGCGAAGATACACGCGCGTGTGGACAAGCATAACGAGCATCTCGCACAGCAGCAGATGCAGATGAAAATAGCTCACGACTGAAAACTTTATTAAAGAGGACCCGATGACTGATATAAAAAAACTGATATCCGAGGCGTGCGTCGCGTCTGTGGCAAAGCTCGCGCACGACACCGCGCTTTCGGCGGACGATGTCGCCGCATATCTTGAATACCCGCCCGATCGCGCGATGGGTGACCTCGCGCTCCCGTGCTTCCGGTTCAGCCGCGAGCTGCGCATGGCGCCGCCGAAGATCGCCGCTGCCATAGCGGAGGACATTATAGGCTCCGGCGCGCTTAACGGTACGGCGTCCTGCTCCGTTGTCGGCGGCTATCTCAACTTCCGCATCGCGGAAGAGTATCTCATCTCGACCGTGCTGCCCATGATAATGGAGCAGGGCGAGGACTACGGCGGGAACAACGACGGCGAAGGGAAGACGGTCGTGCTCGACTATTCTTCGCCGAACGTCGCAAAACCGTTCCATATCGGGCACTTGGGCTCAACGGTCATCGGCCACTCGCTCAAAAAGCTGCACGAGTTCTGCGGCTACAAATGCATCGGGATAAACCACCTCGGCGACTGGGGCACGCAGTTCGGCAAGATGATAGTCGCGTACCGCAAGTGGGGCGACAGGGAACAGATAGAGGCTGGCGGCGTTGACGAGCTTGTCGCGCTGTACGTCAGGTTCCACGCTGAGGCTGAAAATGACCCGGCGCTCGAAGATGAGGCTCGGGCGGAATTTCATAAGCTCGAAGAGGGCGACCCGGAGGACCTCGCGCTTTGGCGCTGGTTCATCGACGTCAGCTTTAAGGAATATAATGTCACATATAAGCAGCTCGGAATAGAGTTCGACAGCTACGCCGGGGAGAGCTTTTATACGGACAAAATGCCGGAGCAGGTCGAGCTTTTGCGCGAAAAAGGACTTCTCAAGCTGGACGACGGCGCGTCCATCGTCGATCTCTCCGAATACAACATGCCGCCGTGCCTGATCCTGCGCTCGGACGGGTCGACGCTCTATCCGACGCGTGATATCGCCGCCGCCGTTTACAGGGCGAGGACGTACAATTTTGATAAGTGCATATACGTGACCGCCGCGGCGCAGAGTCTGCACTTTGCACAGTGGTTCCGCGTTGTCGAGCTGATGGGATATCCGTGGTATGACAGGCTCGTCCACGTGCCTTACGGCATGGTGAGCATCGGCGGGGAAAAGCTGGCGACGAGAACGGGGAATGTGATACTCCTTCGCGACCTGTTCAATACGGCAATCGAGAAGGTGTCGGATATTATCTCCGTCAAAAATCCGTCCCTGTCCGGCGAGGAAAAGAGCTCCATTGCGGAGGCGGTCGGCGTCGGCGCTGTCGTGTTCCACTATCTATTGAACAACCGCATACGCGACATGAGCTTTTCAATGGAAGATGCGCTCAATTTTGACGGGAACACGGGCCCATACGCGATGTATACGTATGCGCGGACGTGCAGCATAAAGCGGCGCGCCGAGGCTGACGGGGTCGTGCCCATATGCGGCGCCGTCACAACGGAGGAGGAGCGGCAGCTCCTTGTCACGCTCTGCCGATTCGGCGAGGTCGTGAGGGGTGCTGTGCACGATTACGAGCCGTCCGTCGTCACGAGATATATCCTTGACGTTTGCGCGGACTTCAACCGCTTTTACCATGACTGCCCGATACTGAACGCCGAGGACGCGCGGGTGAAGGCGACAAGGCTTGCGCTCACGTCCGCGGTGAACTCGGTGCTCGGGCGCGCGCTCTCACTGATCTGCATAAAAAAGACCGAAAAAATATAATTCTTCACATATAATCGGAGGACAGTATGTCAGGACACAGCAAATGGAAAAACATAATGCACAAGAAGGAGAAGACCGACGCGCAGCGCGCCAAGATCTTCACCAAGATCGGCAAAGAGATCGCCATCGCGGTTCGCGAGGGCGGCGCCGATCCCGCGTCCAACGGGAAGCTCCGCGACCTCATCGCCAAGGCGAAGGCGAACAACGTCCCGAACGACAACATCGAGCGGACGCTCAAAAAGGCGTCCGGCGAGGACGGGACTGTGTACGAGGAAGTGACGTATGAGGGCTACGGCCCGTCCGGCGTCGCCGTGATCGTCGAGACCGCGACGGACAACCGCAACCGCACGGCGTCCGACGTCCGCCACTATTTCGACAAATACGGCGGAAACATGGGAACGACCGGTTGCGTCAGCTATATGTTCCAAAGCCGTGGACTGATCGTCGTCGCAAAGGAGATAGAGCCGGACGCCAAGGCGCCGCGCGGCACAAAGCCGAAGCCGGTCGACGAGGACAGGCTCATGGAGGACGCGCTCGAGGCGGGCGCGACCGATTTCGTCTCCGACGACGAGTGCTTTGAGATATCGACAGAGGAGAACGATCTCACGTTCGTCCGTGAGACGCTCGAGGCAAAGGGATATCCCATCGTTTCGGCGGACAGAGAAATGGTCCCGACGAGCTACGTTACGCTCACCGATGAGGACGACATCAAGAATATGAATCTATTGCTCGAAATGCTCGAGGACAACGACGACGTCTCCGACGTGTGGCACAACTGGGAAACGGACGACGACGAGTAACTGCATAATAATGCCCGAAACCGCGCCCGCCGGCGCGGTTTTCTGCAAAAAAATGAAGACTGAAGGAACGAAAAAATGAAGAGATCATTAAGACCGTTGATCGCCGCGATCGTGCTTGCCGGGGCGATATCGGCGTCGCTCATGATGTCCGCCTCGGCGGCTGAAGAAATGGTTCACGTCACGATAGCGAACGGAGAGCTCATGCTCGCATATGAGGAGATCGAGCTCATCGACGCGGACGGTGACGGCAAGCTGACCGTCAACGATGCGCTGATCTCCGCGCACGATAAAAAATATGACGGCGGCGCCGAGGCGGGTTACGGATCCGCGGAGACGGATTACGGCCTTTCGCTCACAAAGCTGTGGGGCGTCGAAAGCGGCAGCGGCTACGGCTACTGCGTCAACAACGCGTCGGCATTGAGCCTTGCGGACGAGGTCAAGGCGGGAGATCACATCTACGCATACGTCTACACGGACACGAAGGATTTTTCCGATACTTATTCGTATTTTGATGCGACAACATCGGACAAATCAGAGGTGACGCTCACGCTAATGGCCTCGGGCTATGACGAGAACTGGTCGCCGGTCAGCTCCCCCGTCGAGGGCGCTGTGATCACCGTGGACGGCGTTAAAACGGACGTCAAAACGGACGCGGAGGGCAGGGCGACGGTAAAGGTGTCGGGCGAGGGCAGGCATGTCGTCAGCGCCGTTTCCGATTCGGTGACGCTTGTGCCGCCCGTATGTATCGTCAACATAGCGGCCACGACCGTAACCCCTCCGGAAAACGCGCCCGCGACAGGCAGCGGTGTGTTCGCTCTCGCGATCACCGCCGTCATATCCCTTGCGGTCGGCGTCACCGTTTCACGCCGCCGCGGCTGAAATTTATAATCAAATCCGAGCGAAAAACGGCGGGGGAAGACCTTTGAAACAGGTATTCCCCCGCGTTTTATTCCTTTTAAGCGCCAGTCGACATTCTCGACATCTGGCGCTGCGCCATGACAAGGCCGTAGTATATCCCGCGCCTGCGCATGAGCTCGTCGTGCGTGCCGACCTCGGCGACGGTCCCCTTGTCGAGGACGATGAGCTTTGTCGCGTTGCGCAACGTTGAGAGTCGGTGTGCGATCGCGAGCGTCGTGCGGTCCTTTGAGAGGATCTGGAGCGCGTCCTGTATCTGCTTCTCCGTCTCCGTGTCGAGCGACGCGGTCGCCTCGTCAAGGATCAGAATGCGCGGATCGTGGAGCAGCGCGCGCGCTATCGCGATTCGCTGGCGCTCGCCGCCCGAGAGCGTGTGTCCGCGTTCGCCGACGCGCGTGTTGTACGCGTCCGGCATTTTCATTATAAACGAGTGTGCGCCCGCGAGCTTCGCGGCGGCGAGTACCTCGTCCCGCGTTGCGGACGGCTTCGCGTATGCGATATTTTCGTATATCGTGCCGGAGAAGAGGAACGTCTCCTGCAAGACGACGCCTATCTGCGAGCGGAGCGACGACTGCGATATATCGCGGATATCGACGCCGTCTATCTTTATCGAGCCCTCGTCAACGTCATACAGCCGCATGACGAGGTTGATGAGCGTCGATTTACCAACGCCGGAGCGGCCGACGATTCCGACAAAATCGCCCGGATTTACGGTCAGGTTGATGCCGTGAAGCACATTGTTGCCGCTGTCATACCCGAATGCAACGTCGGTGATCTCGATATTTCCCTTGATATCGAGCGAAACGGCATTATCCTTGTCGCTGACGTCGACGTCCTCGTCTATGATATCGAAAATTTTGACGATGCTCGTCATTGTCCGCTCATAGCGGCGGGGAAAGTTCGAGAGCCAGCGCAGGGGCCCGTAGATTATCGAAACATAAGTCGTGAAAAGCTGCATGTCGCCGAGCGTCATTTCCTTTGAGAGGATCTTCGCGCCGACGTAGTAGAGCAGGAAGAATTCGCCGATGCCCATCAGAAAGCTCATCAGCGGCGAGAATTTGGCGAAGAACGTCTCCGCCTTGATCTGCGCGCTGCACTCGTCGCGCGTCGCGCGGTCGTAGCGCTCCATCTCGCGGTGCTCCATGCCGAACGCTTTCACAACGCGGATCCCGCTGAAAATATCGTGCAGGATCGTGTTTGCGCGCGAATTCATGACCCACTGGCGGTGGAACACGCGGCGCATAAACTGGTGGAACAACCTGTTCGCGACAATGACGATCGGGACGGGAAGAAGTATCAGGACCGCAAGGCGCCAGTCATAGAGGACGATGATGACCGAGACGGCGAGAAAGATGAGTATCTGCTCGATGAACCCGCCCATATCGTTCATTATGAAGTTCTGGAGCTGGTTCGTGTCGTCGGTGACGCGGTTCATCAGCTCGCCCGCGGTGCGCTTCGATATT
>CANROT010000011.1 GCA_947632285.1 uncultured Clostridia bacterium | reverse complement strand
GGACGACTCGCCCGGCAGCTTTCACTCGAGCGACCTCTGGTTCTTCTTTGAAACGCTCGCGAAGTGCCACCGCCCGTTCACCGGCAAATACTACGACCTTGCCCGCCGCATGTGTAACTACTGGTGCAACTTTATCCGCTCCGGCGACCCGAACGGCACCGATATAGACGGCGAGCCGCTCCCGCGCTGGGAGCCGTACACAAAAGAGCTCGCCGGCGTCCGCTTTACGCCGGACGGTATCGACACGATCGGCGCGTGCTCCGACTTTGAGCGTATGCTCGTCGACCGCACAAAGGAGACTTTATGAAAAACAGACCCGTAAATCCCTATCTCCCCTCGTGGGAATACGTCCCGGACGGGGAGCCCTACGTCTTCGGCGGCCGCGTCTACGTCTACGGCTCGCACGACATGTACAACGGGCACGTCTTCTGCCTCGGCGACTACGTCTGCTGGTCCGCCCCCGTCGACGACCTCGGGGACTGGCGGTATGAGGGCGTCATATACGAAAAGACCGCCGACCCCTATAACCGGGACGGCTCGATGTGCCTCTACGCCCCGGACGTGACGCGCGGCCCCGACGGGCGCTATTACCTCTACTACGTCCTCGATCATGTCTCCGTCGTCTCCGTCGCCGTCTGTGACGAGCCCGCCGGGAAGTTTTCCTTCCTCGGCTATGTTCACTACCCGGACGGGACGCTGCTCGGCTGCCGCGAAGGGGACGAGCCGCAGTTCGATCCGGGCGTTCTGACCGAGGGCGAGCTCACGTACCTTTACACCGGCTTCTGCGGCCGCGGCGACAAGAGCCGCCACGGCGCGATGGCGACGGTGCTCGGCCCCGATATGCTGACCGTGCGGGAGCCGCCCGTCATCATCGTGCCCGGCAGCTCCTACAGCGAGGGAACGTGTTTTCAAAACCACGCCTTTTTTGAGGCGCCGTCGATACGCAAATTCGGCGATACATATTACTTCATCTACTCGTCCGAGCACATGCACGAGCTCTGTTACGCGACCTCGAAGTCGCCGCGCGAAGGGTTCACGTACCGCGGCGTCCTCGTCAGCAACGGCGACATCGGCATCGGCACGTACAAGGACGTCGACGTCCCGTCCGCGTATATCGCGAACAATCACGGCTCCGTCGTTGAGGTCGGCGGCAGGTATCTCATATTTTATCACCGCCACACGAACGGCACGTGGTATTCGCGGCAGGGCTGCGCCGAGGTGCTGACGCGCACGGAGGACGGCGGATTTCTCCAGGCGGAGATCACCTCTCAGGGGCTCGGCGGACCGCTCCCGGCAAAGGCGGAGTACCCGGCGTATCTCGCGTGCTGCCTGTATCTTTCGTCCTCGCCGGGCAGATTCGGCGTTGACTGCCCGAAAGTCGTGCAGGACGGACGCGACGGCGACCGCGAGGTCGGCTATATCGCAAACGTCGCGGACGGCGCCGTCATCGGCTTCAAATACCTCGATTTTCGCTCTGTCAGCGCGCTCACGGTCAGAACGCGCGGCTACATCGGCGGCAAATTCACGGTTCGAACGTCACCGGGCGGCGAGGTCCTCGGCGAGGTCCCCGTCGGCGGCTCCAATATCTGGTAGGCGCACACTGCGCCCGTATATATCCCGGACGGCGTCCGCGCCGTCTACCTCTGCTTTTCCGGCGGCGGCAGCGGCCACCTCAAATCAATAGAATTTTCGTAAAAATTTTAATACCCCCATAGTCAATAAAAAGTTTTGAAGAGGGGGTCCGGGGGGAGTGCAAAGATGGGGCGTCACGCCCCATCTTTGCACTCCCCCCGGGTCGTCTTTTTGACAATATCGCAGGCGTTTTCGCGCCTTATTTTTGTGAGATTTTCAACGGATTTGCAGTTGCAACGCGGTTTTGCCCGGAGTATAATAATTGCGGCAAAAAATTTGTCGCTGTGGAGGCTGATATGACAAATACCGACTCCGGGACGGAGCTTGCATCACAATTTAAAAGCGGCCGCCGCGCGCGGCAGCCGCTCCACATAAATTCCGCCGGGCATTATCACGTCCGCTTCGTGCGCCCGGCAGCAGGGGGAGCCGTCGCGCTCCCGCGCCGCCCGCGCATAACGGGGGAGGAGCTCCTTCACCGCGCGGAGGCGTTCGTCAAGAAGAACACCGTTATGGTCATCGCGATGGCGGCGGCCGCGTTCACGACGCTGCTCGTCCCCGTCGACGCCGCATACCTCGGCTACTTCGACTTAAAGACGCTGACGTGCCTTTTCTGTGTGCTCGCCGTCGTCTGCGCGCTCAAGGACATCGACTTTTTCTATATGCTCGCGCGCCGCGTCGTCCGCATATTCAAAAACGCGCGCATGAGCGTGCTCGCCCTCGTCTACATCACCTTTATCGGCTCGATGCTCATCGCCAACGACATGGCGCTCTTGACCTTTCTGCCGCTCGGATATCTCGTTTTATCCTCGACCGGCAAGGAAAAGTACATGGCGTTCACGTTCATCATGCAGAACATCGCCGCGAACCTCGGCGGAATGCTGACGCCGTTCGGCAACCCGCAGAACCTCTACCTCTACACGAAGTTCAATATCCCGAACCTTGAATTCATGTCGATAATGGCGCCGCCCTTCATACTCTCGGTGCTGCTCATCACCGTCTTCTGCATCGTCTTCGTCAAGCCGGAGCCGCTCTCGGTCGGCAAAGAGCGCCTTGACTTCGACCCGAAGCGCGCCGCCCTCTACCTCTGCCTCTTCGCGCTCGCGATCGCGATAGTCTTCCGCGGTATCCCGTACTGGATAGGGCTGCTCGTTATCCCGCCGGTGCTGTTCTTCGCGGACAAAAAGGCGCTCCGCTCCGTCGACTATCCGCTGCTCTTCACGTTCGTATTTTTCTTCATCTTCTCCGGCAACATGGCGCGCATACCCGCCGTTCGCGGTTTCTTCTCGTTTTTGCTCGGAAAGAGCACGCTCCTTTTCAGCGCGTTGTCCTGCCAGTTCATCAGCAATGTCCCCTCCGCCATACTGCTCTCACAGTTCACGGACAATTACGCGGACCTGCTCCGCGGCGTCAACATCGGCGGCGTCGGCACGCTGATCGCCTCACTCGCCAGCCTCATCACGTTCCGCGAGTATGTAAAGCACAACCCCGGAAAGGCGGGCAGATATATCGCCGAGTTCTCCGCCTTCAATTTCGCGTTCCTCTTTGTTCTGCTCGGTTTCTTGTTCATTCTGAAATAAATCATGAAAAACGATCCGCTCTGCGTTTGCGTGAGCGGATCGTTTTTTGTTTCTGCATATCATCGATCCACGGTCACGGGTGCGGCAGCGCTGCGCACCAAAGATATATGCAAAAAGCGCCGAAATGCTGTCCTAAAGTTGACAATATATAGACGTCTATGCTATTATATTAACAAGAAATGCCGAAATTACCCGAAATGGAGAAAACGCATCATGACCACAGCATGTTCCGCATGCGGCTACGCTGTCCCCGTCCCGGATAAACAGAAAAAATCCACCGTCCAATGCCCCCGGTGCGGAAACGTACAGCCAAGCCCGGACAACAACCTTTCGACGCTCGAATTGCTGAGAAGCGCACCCGGCCGCTCCGTGCCGATGACGATACGCGGAAAGAATATGCTTATGACGGCAGAATTCGACCGCGCGGCAAGATTTTTTAACGAAACTCTCAAATCCGATCCCGCCGACGCAGAGGCATATTGGGGGCTGCTTTTGGCAAATCACCAATGCAGAGATGACAACGCCCTCATCGACCTCGGCGTATGCATAGAAAAAGACGAAAATTTCGCGCTTGCCTGCCGCGTCGGCAGCGATGACGAAAAGTCCAGATTCAAGGAGTGCGCAAAGCGGTCGCGATATGCGTGTCACCTCCGATTTATGGATTGTCTTTTCGCCGGGAACTACCGCGCAGCCTCTCTGCGCGCCGCGCTGTATCTCACGTTTCCCGGATTTTCGGAGCCGCTGTCGGCGCTCGAAAAAAAGCTCCTTACATCATGCAAAAATAACAGCTCGCCGGAGAACACGTTCCTTGCGCTGGAGGAAATGAGCCGCCTTTACGAAGGTGACAAGTACCTTGCGGGCGCTCTTGACACATTAAAGCATTATAGGGCGAAAACGCTTGACAAAATGCTCGCTTTGATCTACCCGAAGGGCAACTCCCGGTCGGTCGATGAAAGCCGCCGTCTTGCCAAGCTTTGGGCAAACTGCAAAGACCCAAACGACGGAAAACCGAGCCTGCCGTGTGACAGATACATGTTCCTCGCAAAGCGCGTGTCGCTGCTCGATGCCGCATCGCGCACGGTGTGGGCGGGCTTTGTCTGCGAGCTTTTTGACTCCGCCGCGGCGCTCGGCGCGGACGCCGATGCCTGCACGAATGAAAAAAATGCGTTCCTCGACCGCCTCGAGGATCTCCCGCCGTCCGCCGAGATGTATAAGCTCCTGATAAAACAGCGCCCCAACGGTTGGCGCCCTTATTTGGGGTTCGTTCTGCTGAATGAATCTTCGCGGCCGAAGCCGTCATTATCCGAAGAAGACCGAAAGTGGCTCTCGGGTTTGAATGCGTTCGGTTTCGCATCGTTTTCGCGCGGCGACGAGGAACGTGCAAAAGCGCTTTTCGACAAGCTTGCGAATGAGTCCGCAAGGCTGCGCGAATATCCCGAAAAGACGCGCGCGAACAACCTGCCCTATCTTAACAAAGCGACAGACCTTGCGCCGGAGCCGCAGAAAGTAAAGGCGGCTGCGGACAAAAGCATCGGGGAGCTCCGCGCATACTGCGAAAAAGAGGCGGCGAGCCTCGACACGCTGCGCAAGAGCGCACAGAGGACGCTCGACGCCATCATCGTCAAAAAACAGCAGAAGCAAAAAGAGGATAGGCGAAAGATGACACTTTCAGGGCACCTCTCCGTTGCGTTCTGTCTTTCATCGCTTGCGGTCATGGCTTTTCTCCTCATATCCGCGCTTCTGAACTATTTTGACCCCGCGCGGCTTTTGCCGTATAATGTCGGTATTTATGCCACGCTCGCGACAGTTATCTCGCTGGCTGCCGGAGCCGTGCTCTTCTTCGGCGCCATAGCCTGGAATCTCGAGCGCAACGGTTACAGAAGCTATGCCTTTTCCCGTGCTTTGCGCGCTATATCCGCTTTTCTCGTCCCTGCCGCCGCCATCGGAGCCTCGGCAATGTTCATTGCGGCGTCGGTACACTTTAATAACGGTATCGGCACGATAGAGATCTCCGGCGCAGACGATATTTCATATATCAAAAAGCATAACGGCGCATCGTTTATGTTCACCTCCGATATAGATCTTACAAACGCGTCTGATCCGATCAACGGCTCCTTTCACGGGACTCTTGACGGAAACGGACACGCAGTACGCGGGATCACCGGCAGCGGAGAATATTGGATAGAAGAAAACGAAGGCACGATCAAGAATATACGTTTCGAAGACCTGCACATAACGGGAGAGAGCTTTTCCCTGATCGGATCGAATAAACAGAACGGGCAGATCATAGACTGCACGGTATCGGGCGTCACCTCCGAGTCTGCCGACGCCGGATTTTCAGGGATAGTGCATTCGAATAACGGTGTCGTCCGCTCGTGTTCGGTCACAAAAGTCCGCGGAGAGATGAAAAACTTTGCGGCGCTCGTATATGAAAACCTCGCCGACAGCACCGTCGCCGAATGCTCCGTCTCGGATATTGCACTGACCGTTTACGGCGGCTTCAGCGGCGCTTTCACCATAAACAAAGGCTCCGTTTCGGGCATAACCGTTTCCGACGTTGAATTGTCGGGGACCCCGGACGACGACTTTGAAGAGCGCGACATCGCCGGGATCTGTATCGAACAGACGGACAAGGCGCATATCGAAAATTGCAGCGTTTCCCGCCTCACGGTCAGAGATATCAATGTTCGCAGCCTTGCCGGGATCTGCGTCAAATCCGGCGGCGAGATCAAAAACTGCCGCCTTTCGGAAGCAAATATCTCGGCAGGCGTCGCACATTATTTCGGCGGCATCGCAGGGGAGGCACAAGGTCAACTTTCCCGGTGCTCCGTTGACGGCATCGCAATCGTCACCGTGATCAACCGATATCCGACGGACGAGACACCGTGTCCGATCATCGGCGGCATTGCCGGCTGGCAGGCGGACGATATCTCATATTCATGTTCAACGCTGTCCTTTGATATAAAATCGAAGATTTATTACGACGCCGTCCGACTGTTTGCCGGCGGTATCTCCGGATCGATCTCCGAAGGGATAAATATCACGCGTACATACTTCAGCGGCGACATACATATCGAATGCGGCAGCACTGACGGGACGCCTGATGATACAAACCGGCCCTCTGAAGCCGACCCCAGCAACTTCTATCATAAAAATTTCCCGGATTTTGGAGATAAATGTCTTATAGGCGGAATATACGGAAGCGTTAAGTGGGACTACGGAAAGTGGGAAGGCGAAACGGCCAAGATAACGGAATGCTTCACCGACGGTTCAATTGAATTTGTGACGACTGCGGGATATTCCTCCGCAAGCAAACCGCATATTTACACGGGCGGGCTCACAGGGATCACCATCAGCAAAGTGGACGTCGAGATCACCGACAGCTATTCCGCGATGAATATTTACGTTAGTCTGCCGGAGGAAGATGGTAATTCATACGGTTATGCCTACGTCGGGGGACTTAACCCGTATTTTGGGGCATGTGCGCCACATCTGAAAAACTGTTTCTTCGCCGGTACGATCTCCGCCTCCAAAATTGAAAACAGTGATACTTTAACGGTATGGGGCGTCCCCTATGACTTTTTGAACGGCTATAAAGATATAAACAGCTATTTCAGAGAGGACTGCGGTTTTAATGTCATCTTTGCAGATGATTTCATCGTTCCGAACGAGCAATTCATGTCTGCCGATTTCATACACAACACAATGCTGTGGGAAGACGATGCATGGCAGATCACCGACGGGGCGCTCCCTGTACTGAAGAACGTCGGATATCGCGAAAACGACGGCTCGGGTACCGCCGAGCAATAATATTTTAGAAGAGGAAACTGAGATGGCAGAATCATTGGATAAAACCCTGGAAAGTCTCCGCGATCTTTCCGAATCCATAAAGAAGGCGGCGGCGGATATAGTCGACATGACAGACGCCACATACGGTGTTCCCAACGAGATACGCGGAGAATTCGTCACCGTTAGGTGTACTTGCTGTGCCGGTGAGATCAGCCTGAACAAAGAAATGCCCGCGGGCTTTTGCCCCGTATGCGGCAGCAAGGTCTCGCTCGAGCAGGCAAAAAAGAGGGAATTCGACAAGTCGCTTACAGAGCAGCTGTCCGGCGATGAATATTATGCCATTGCGGGAACGGACATAGACGGGAATTTCATTCCCGAGCATGCGGAAGCAGCGGCGAAAAAGGGCAGCCTGCTCGCCGCGCTCGACGCCGGAAAATACTACGCCTCAGAGGAAGAACATAAAAAAGCACTTCAAATGTTTAGTCTTGCAGCCAACAAGGGTTCGCCGGACGGCGTCTTCGGAGTTGCCATGTCGAAATATTCCGCAGGCATGCTGCACACCTCGGACGATTTCAGATCCTGCATTTCCGATTTAAAACGCGCCGCCAAAAAGGGATTCTCCTATTTCTCCGCAGATGCAGTCTCAGATGTTATTGACGCGATGGAGGCCGCGCTCAAAGATGTCGTTGCGGCGGAAAACTATAAGCCGTCTCTGAATCTTTCGAGCTTTTACAGCGGGACCAGCAGCTATTCCTCCTCGTCCTCTTCGTCAAGCGACGGTGCGGGCGCGTTCGGTTACCCGGAGGAGCTCGGCCCCAACTACCACCCGAATCTTTCGAATACCGAAAGCTACCCGCCGGATACGGAAAGCTACCCTCCCGACCCGGAGACCTTCCCGTCGTCCTCCGATCTCTGGTGAGTGCTTCCGGAATATTTTCGTTAACTTTATTGAAAACCGCGCGGCCGCAGACAGCGACCGCGCGGTTTTTATACGAATATGGTTATCCACGAAGCCGGAATTCCGTCGGGGTCACGCCCTCGAGACGCTTGAAGACGGAGCAGAAGTAGCTGACGTCCGAAAATCCGCAAGCCGCCGCGATCTCCTTCACGCGCAGCCCGCGCTCCCGCAGCAGGAGCTCCTTGCTCTTTCCGATGCGGACGCCGTTCACGTACTCGGTCACGGTGGCGCCCGTGAGCTCGCGGAAAATGATGCAGAGGTGCTGCGGCGTCACGCCGATGAGCTCGGACAGCGTCCCGAGCGGGATCTGCTCGCCGTAATGCGCGTCGATGTAGCCGAAGACGGGGCGGAGCCTTTCGGCGCGGTCAAAGAGCGAGCCGCCCTGACTGCGGAACGCGCAGATGTATATGTAGAGGAGTATCTCATACACGATCCCGGAGGCGACCGTGAACTTCATCGGGTCGTCCGAGGAGGCCGTCTCGTAGAGCCGCACGATGCGGTCACTTATCATGTGCGGCGCCGTCACCGTATAGACGCGGGAGCGCTCTATGCCGAGCGTTTTGCGTATGAAGCCGTCCACGCCCGAGCCGGAGAAGACGACCCAGTCGACCTCCCAGCTCTCCGACTTCGCGTAGTATTCGTGCGGCTCGTTCGGGAACAGCAGCATTCCCTGCCCCTCTCCGACCGAGTACCGCCTCCCGTCAAGGATCACCTCGCCCGCGCCGCGCCTGCACCCTATCCACTGATAGTACGGGTATATCCACTCCGTTTCCCGCCTGCCGCCCGGCCGCCTGACGTGCTCCTGCTCGTAGCAGCAGCCGACACCGGCAAATCCGTATTCGAGTTTTTCGCGGTACTCGTCCGTCACCGGGAAAACCATCTTTTTCATTTTTCCGCCCCCTTTGCTTCAGTATACGGCAAACACACGCCGCCGTCAACAGGCCGCATTAAAATAGTCATATAAATATTAAAAATTTACTGTTGTTCCGCACTTTTCCGTGATGTATAATTTAAATATAGCAATACTGAAATATTACGGAGGTTCGCATGAAGCTCATATACCGGGCGGCGGCGCTCCTGCTCGCCGCCGCGGCGGCCGTGCTAGCGGCGGGGTGCAGAAAAGACGACAACAAAGACAAGGACAAAGATCAGGAAAAAGATCCGAACGGAGAAACTGCAACGATGACACGTGAAACGCTGAATTTCAACACCGAATGGCTCTATTCGCCCGCCGACTACAAGAACGGCGCGTCCGCCGACCTTGACGACTCGGGATTCGAAAAGGTCTCCCTCCCGCACGCGAACACGCTCTTAACCGACCACAAGGGGCCCGGCTTTGCCTCGCAGATCGAGTCATACAGGTTCGTATCGTGGTACCGCCGCCACTTCACGCTCGGCGAAGAATACAACGGCAGGCGCGTGACGGTCGAATTCGAGGGCGTCGCGACCGTCGCCGACGTATATGTGAACGGCACCGCCGTCGGCAGCCACAAGGGCGCCTATACCGGCTTCACCGTCGACATCACGGACGCGCTCCGCGACGGCGACAACGTCATCGCCGTGCGCGTTGACTCGGAGCGCCAGCCCGATATCCCGCCGGAGGGAGGCCCCGTCGACTACTGCGTCTTCGGCGGCATCGTCCGCGACGTGAAAATGACTATAACCTCCGATACATATATCAGCGACGTGTTCGTCACGACAGACGACCTCACCGCCGATAAAGGCACGGTCCGCGTCAGGGCGGAGGTCGTCAACGGCTCGAAAGAAGAAAAAACGCTGACGGTCACCTCCGTCGTTCGCTCTGCCGACGGGGAGGAGACCGCGACGCTGACCGGCACCGCAACTGTCGCCGCGGGCGGCTCGGGCACGGTCACGGCGGAGGCGGAGGTCGCCTCCCTGCATCTATGGAGCACCTCCGACCCGTATCTCTACACCGTTACAACGTCCGTCTCGGACGGCTCCGCGTCTTATGACGCCGTCGAGACGAAATTCGGCATGAGATACTTCTCGTTTGAGGAAGACGGCTTTTATCTGAACGGCGAGCGGACCGAGATCGTCGGCGTGAACAGGCACGAAATGTGGCCGTGGATCGGCAGAGCTGCCAACGACAAGCAGCAGCGCGCCGACGCGGACCTCATAAAGGAAACGGGCTTTAACGCCGTCCGCTGCTCTCACTATCCGCAGGACCCCTCATTCCTCGAGCGCTGCGACGAGATAGGCCTCATCGTCTTTGAGGAAGCGCCGGGGTGGCAGCATATCGGCGGCGAGGATTGGCAGGATATATATACCGAAAACGTCCGCGAGATGATAATCCGCGACAAAAATCACCCCTCTATCGTCAGCTGGGGCACGCGCGTCAACGAATCGTTCGACAACGACGCGCTCTACGAAAAGACGAACGAGCTCGCAAAATCCCTCGACCCCACGCGCCCGACGCACGGCGTTCGCCGCATGGAGTCATACGCGGACAGTCATTTCCTCGACGAGGAGGATATCTTCGCCGTCAACTACACCTACCCGGACAAGCCGAACCACACGCCGTTCATCATAACGGAGCACTCGATGGACTGGTACTCCGGGCACGGCTTTTCATGGGCGTCCGACGCGGACGCGCTCGCGTTCACAAAATCGTTCGCCGAGGTCGTCGACTACTATTTCGGGAACGAATACTGCGCCGGCGGCTTCGCGTGGAGCATGTTCGACTACAACAACGAGGTCAACTACACGAACACCGACAACGTCTTTTACAGCGGCCTCTACGACATTTTCCGCATACCGAAAATGCCCTCGTACTTCTACCGGTCGCAGAAGGATCCCGCCTCCGACCCGAACGTCTATATCGCAAACTACAACACCCCGTCCTCTCCCGGCACCGTCACGGTCTTCTCGAACTGCGAGGAGGTAGAGCTGTTCGTTGACGGCAAGTCCGTCGGGCGCATAAAGCCGAATCTGTATCCGAACCTTCCGCACCCGGCGTATGAATTCAAAAACGTCCGCGGCAGTTCGTGCGGCGAGCTCTACGCCGTCGGCTACATCGGCGGCAAAGAGGCGGCGTCATACACGGTAACCTCCCCGGGCGCCCCGGTCAGCCTCGTCCTCGAGCCGCAGTCCGGCTCGCTCATCGCAGACGGCTCTGACTTTGTGAGCGTCGCGGTCTACGCCGTCGACGAAAACGGGAATGTCGTGCCGTATGCCGAAAACGAAGTCAAAACAGAGCTTTCGGGGCACGGCCGCTTTATAGGCGAGGAGACGATCTCCCTTGAAGGCGGGAGCGCCGCATTCTTCATCGCGTCCGAGTACGGAGCCGAGGGCAAGATCACCGCGACCGTCTCGTCCCCCGGGCTCGGCTCTGCGAGCTGCGAGATATCGCTCACCGCATTCACGGAAAAAACGGTCCCGGCAGGCAAACAGTCCGGCACGGAAGCTCCCGAGGTCGAGACGTTCCTCGACGTCAATGACAGCGCATCAGGCACGATACCGAATCATTTCTCGTACACCGGGAGCGGCTGGACGAACGGCCCGCAGACCGGCTGCTACTACCTCGACAACCACTACTCGAACCGCGCCGGAGACTCCGTCACGCTCAGCTTTGACGGCGAGCGCCTCATCTGGTACGGCACGACGGCGCCGGGACACGGAATCCTCTCGATCTCAATCGACGGCGGCGACCCCGTCGAGATCGACTGCTATTCCGAGGAGCGCTGCGAATCGATCCCGCTCTATGACACGGGCGTGCTCGGCTCGGGCGCTCACACGGTGAAGGTGACCGTCACCGGCAAAAAGAACGCCTCCGCGACCGACACATATGTCAACGTCGACCGCGTCCGCATCTACGGCGCTGCCGAAACATCGCAAAAAACGTATTCCTTCCCCACCGACACGGTAAAATCGGGCGGCAGAGCCAACACCGGCTCCACATACGAGTGGTGGTCGGACACCGCCCCGCTGCTCTTCTACGTCGACACAATAGACGCAAAGTCGCTCCGGGCGCTCACGATCCGCTTCGGATATGAGCTCGGGCAGGCGACGCTCTCCGTCTACGCATATGACAACGGCGGCAAACCGCTGACCTCCGCCGAGCTTGCAAAGCTCGCCCGCGACATCGGCTCCCTCGGGGACCCTGTCGCCTCCGTCGACATGAATGCCGGCGTCAGGTGGAGCTACGGCACGGTCCGGTTCGACGCCGACGGCGTCGCCTTTGCGGAGAACTCCGAATCGTTCAAAATCGAGGGCAAGCAGGCGCTCGACGTGTCGTCCGCGCCCGGGAATGCCGCACTCCTCGTCGTCATCACCGGCTCCATCGGAACGGGGACATACTTTGACTATATAGTGACGGAGTAAAACCGCCGGAATAAAATCACGGGGGAGCGCCTTTTTGAAGGGCGCTCCCCCGGTTTTTATTCAAAATTTCAGCAGCTCATCATGATGTCGAGGATCTCGCGGTCCGTCTCCCTCATGCCCTCGCGGGCGAGGCGCGAGACGTTCTCTATCGTGTCCTCGATGTCCTTTGTGACTATCCCGTCCCCGCCGCGAAACTGACTGCCGTGCATATACATATACATTCCGAGCAGCCCCGCGTCTACCGCGGACGCTATCTTCGCGGCGCAGCTCGCCTTCGCTCCGTCGCAGACGACGCCGGAATTTATCGCGACCGCGTTCACTATCGTGTGCGCGATCTCGTTGTAGCGCCCGCCGTACAGGTACGTGACCCCGGCTCCTGCGCCGCACCCGGCGCTTATCGCGCCGCAGTACGCGGAGAGGCACCCGATCCCCGTTTTCAGATGCACGGTCACGAGGTTTGAAACGATCAGGGCGCGGTACATCTCGTCCTCCGAGACGCCGAGCTCGCGCGCGTACACGATCACGGGCAGGGACGCCGTCATACCCTGGTTCCCGCTGCCCGAATTTATCACGACGGGGAGCTCGCAGCCGTTCATTCTCGCGTCCGAGCCCGCCGCCGCCCACGCCCGCGCGCGGTTCGAGACGCTGTTCCCGTTCGTTACCATCAATATCCTGCCGATCCCGGCGCCGTACTTTCCCGTCAGCCCCGCCTCCGCTATCGCGGAATTGTACTCGATCTGCCGCTTTATCACGTCCCGAACGGTGTCAAGGTCGGCGCTCTCCGCATATTCGACGATCCGCTTGACGGAAAGCATGCTCCTGTCCGCATATGCGCATGCACGGCTGCTCTCGCCGGAATACAAATTCTCCCCGTCGCGCTCGACGGACAAAATATTCGTGTGCGAATCCGCGAGCGTTACGGAGGCGGTGTGTCCGCCCACGCGCACGCGGACGATTATTTCAAAGAGCCTGCCGCTCTCCGATTTTTTGACCGCTATTTTGTGCGTGCCGAGGTATTCCCCGATCTTTTCGATCTCGTCCTCCGTCACGTCCGCCAGCACCTCGAGCTGCCGCGCCTCGTCTCCGGCGACAAATCCGGCGGCTGCCGCCGCCTCTATCCCGCGCAGCCCGCCCGTGTGCGGCACGATGACGCTCTTGACGTTCTTGATTATGTTCCCGCTGACGGTCACCTCCGCCTCCTCGGGCAGCTCCCCGAGCGCGCGCCGCGCGACCGCCGCCGCATACGCGAGCGATATCGGCTCCGTGCACCCCATCGCCGGGATCAGCTCTTCCCTCAGTATCGCCGCGAACGTGTCGCTGATATTTTTATCCATATAGTTCCCCCTTCGCGCTCGGATTTAGCGGGTTTTCTTATCGGCACCCTCGGCAACGGATCCGCGGCGCACGCGCCGAGGGCGGAGAAAAAGTTTTCTGATTATATCTTATCATATACGCCGCCGCGATTCAAGAGCGCGGACTCAGATTATTTTTTACAAATAATTTACACCCGGCGGTTGAAAACGGAGGCAAATGCTGTTATACTTGAACCGAAAAGCAAATCCGAAAGGACGAAAAACAAGTGCTCGCCGAAAAAACAATAGATTTTAACGCAAAGACCGGTTTCATATGCGATATGGACGGCGTCATCTACCACGGCAACAAGGTGCTGCCCGGCGTCAGTGAATTCATCGACTGGCTGCACGCTGAAAAGAAGGAATACCTGTTCCTGACGAACAACAGCGGCTACACGCCGCGCGAGCTGCACCAAAAGCTCGCGCGCATGGGGCTCGACGTCCCGGAGGAGCGGTTCTACACGAGCGCCCTTGCGACGGCGGCGTTTCTGAAGGAGCAGTCGCCCGGGTGCTCCGTCTTCGTCATCGGAGAGGCGGGGCTGCACAACGCGCTCTATGACGCAGGAATAACGATGAACGACGTCGATCCCGATTACGTCGTCGTCGGCGAAGGACACTCATATTCCCTCGACTCGCTGACGAAGGCAACGAACCTCGTCCTCGCGGGCGCCAAGCTGATAGGCGCCAATTCGGACCTGACCGGGCCGATAGAGAACGGCATCGCGCCCGCGTGCCGCGCCCTCATCGCCCCGATAGAGATGGCGGCCGGGACAAAGGCATACTTCTGCGGCAAGCCGAACCCGCTCATGATGCGGACCGGGCTCCGAATGCTGAACTGCCACTCCGGCGACGCCGTCATGGTCGGCGACAGAATGGACACGGACGTCATCTCCGGCATGGAGAGCGGTATGTCCACGGTCCTCGTCCTCTCCGGCGTCTCCACGCGCGAAACGCTCCGCGAATACGCGTACCGCCCCACCGTCGTCCTCGACGGCGTCGGGGATATCGTCGCGATGGCAAAGGGAGTTAAGTAAATATCCGGGGGAAGGAAATTTTGAAAAATTTCCTCCCCCCGGTCCCCCCGCTTTAAAACTTTTTATTGACTTTTAGGATTTATGTGCATATAATTAGAGGGTCGATTTTTTCTTTCGGAGGCTCTCTTTGAAGCTGCGAATCGTTATGAGCTGCCTCGGCGTTTTGATCGGCGGGATCAGCGTCGGAATGTTCCGCACCGCCGCCCTCGGCGTCGACCCGTTTCAGTCGCTTATGAGCGGGCTTGACAGCCTTATCCCGATAGGGTTCGGGACGCTCTATCTCATCGCGAACGCGGTGCTCCTGCTCGTTTCCCTGATCTTCGACAGGCGCAAGATCGGCCTCGCAACGCTTATAAATCTGACGCTGCTCGGCTATGCCGCCGAATATTCGCAGAAATTTTTCGAATACATATTCCCGGAGCTCTCATTTTTTCCGTCCCTTCTGCTGCTCGTCACGGCGATAGTCGTGATGTGTTTCGGCTCGGCGATGTATTTCAACGCCGACCTCGGCGTCTCGACATATGACGCGATCTCGCTCATGATCTCGGAGCGCCAAACATGCGTCAGCTTTAAAATTTGCCGCATATTGAGCGACCTCATCTGCGTGACGCTCGGCGTCATTCTCTGCCGCGTCTCCGGCATGAGCTGGGGAGAGGTCACGGGCGTCGTCGGCATCGGCACCGTCATAACGGCGTTTTTCATGGGCCCGCTCATCAGCTTTTTCTCGGGGCTGCTCCCCTTTTCCGAAAAAAAGTCCGGCAAAGAGCGCGCCGCCGGATCAAAATGACCCGGTTGAAAAACTTTTTTCAAAAAAGGTATTGCATTTACCGCTTTTTTATGATATAATAATCGAGCTTTGAAACCCGGCCCGTTGGTCAAGCGGCTAAGACGGCGCCCTCTCACGGCGCAAACATGGGTTCGATTCCCGTACGGGTCAAAAGAAATACCCCCTCTTTGAGGGGGCATTTCTTTTGACCCGTACCCAAGAACAAACCTCTCGACTTGCTAACCAAAGCTAACAAATTTCACCAAAGCAAAACAGCAAGTCGCAGATTTCGCCCCGCAGGGGCGAAATCTCTTTCGATATCCCGTACCCCCTCAAAGAGGGGGCTTTTTTGATCCGTACCATAATCAAACCTCTCGACTTGCTCACTAAAGCAAGACAGCAAGTCGCAGATTTCCCGTCTCCCAATCCATAAAAAGTTTTGAAGGGGTCTCGGGGGAACTTTTTCAAAAGTTCCCCCGAGTCAACTCAATTATCTTCTTTCGCATTACCGGGATCAGGGACGAGGCGACCGTTGCGGCGTAGAAGACGAGCGCGCCGGAAAGCGCCGACGTGACGTGCAGGACGTTGAACATCAAAAACCTGCCGAAACATGCGGCATAGGCGGCGTCCGCAAGCGCGAACATGACGGCCGCCATGACAAACGACGCCGCGAACCTGCACATATACTCGTACAGTATCATTCTGCCGACGCGCCCCTCGCCGACGCCGAACAGGCGAAGATAACCTATCTCGCGGCGGCGGTAATATAGCTCGGTCGAGACGCTCATGCGAATGAAGATGCAGAAGATCAAAAAGCATACGTAAAAGAACGCGAGCAGGACGAGCGCGACGGCGTCGAGCGATTTTTGCAGCGTCTGCACCTTCATGTCAAAATTATTTATCACCGTCGTCGGCGCTTTGAAACCGGGCGGGAGCTCGCTTTCGTCGAAGCTCGGACTCAGCCACTCGCGGAACGCGCGCACCGCCTCCGCGTTCGAGAACAGACCGGGGTACGAGATCTGCCGCATACCCTTGTAATTCTCCTTTTCGGGGCGCATTTTGCCGAATTCGGCAAGCGTGTCGTGCGGAATGTATATTACGCTCGCCCCCTCGTCGTCGCCGAGATACCAGCGGTAGTAAAAATCTTCCTCGTACCGCGACAAAAACTCCGCGCTCCTGCCCGGCTCATCTTTATCGACCGAATACGTCACGCCCGAAACGACGAAATCGCGCCCCGCAAAGCGAACCGTTTTCCCGACGATGCCGGCGCCGCCGTGCTTCGCGGCGTATTCGGCGCTGACGAGTATCTCGTCCGCCGCCTCCGGGAAGGACCCGTACTTTATCATTCCGTCGAGCGAGAAAACGCTGTCCTTTCTGTCGGCGAGATAATTTGCGACCGTGCCGCCGTCCTCGGCGTAATACGGGTAATAATACCGCAGCGCGGACCTATATTTTTCGTCGAGCGAATCGACCGGCGCCCGCGTGCAGATAAGGTCCGATATTGTCTTTGACGCCTCGAACCGCACGTACTCCGCTTCAAATTCGCTCTCCGCCGCCGAGACGAGCATCACGAGAAACATCACGAGCGCGAACGGCAAAAGCGCCGACAAGCGAAGTGACGCGCGGCGCCGCCGAAGCGCGAACATCAAAAGGTTTATGCCGCGCCGCCCTCTCTCTGTCGGGGGCGCGCTTTTTTTATTTTCGCCGTATATGCTGCCCGTGCGCGGCTCGCGCACGTCGATACGGTCTATGACGCCGTAGTCAAGATATAATATCTCGTCCGCGAGCGCGTCAAAACACGTCTCATGCGTTGCGACGAGAACTATTTTGCCGTCATTTTTCAATGAGGCGAGGAGCTCCGCCGTGCGGCGCGAATTTTCCGCGTCGAGAGACGAGGTCGGCTCGTCCGCAAGGAGCAGGTCCGGGCCGTTCAGAAGGCTGCGCGCTATCGCGGCGCGCTGGCGTTCCCCGCCGGACATGGCGTCCGGCGTCCGGTCAAGGAGTTCTTTTATGCCGAGCTTTTCCGCGAGCGCCGATACGGCGGCCGCGTCATTTCTTATCAGCAAGAGATTGTCGCGCACCGTCACCCCGGACAAGAGCAGGCTCTTTTGATATATGTAACCGACCTTTTTTCTGTACTCCTTCCGGTCCTCCGCGGCGTCGAGCCCGCCGAGCGTGACGCGCCCGCCGTGATCCTCCATAACGCCGCCGATGATGTTGAAAAGCGTCGTCTTTCCGCAGCCGCTGACGCCCTTTATAACGTACAGCTTTCCCGGCAAAAACGTGTACGACACGCCGCATATCACGCGCCGCCCGTAGCTTTTTGACACATTTTCAAGTATCAGCTCCATTCTGCCGCCCTCCTTACAAAAGATCCCTGTTCGCTATCAGGTTCTCGTACCAGCTCTTATATTTAAGGCGGCGCAGGAAGAAATTCACCGCTGCGGCTGCCGACACGGCAACTGCCGCCGCCGACGCGAAGAGCAGCGGGACATTATACGTGAAAAGCTCGAACGGTACGAACGCGAACCGCCTGTTTAAGAGGTTCAAGCCGACGCTTATCGCGGCGGCGCACGCGCCCGAGACCGCAAACGCGACAAACAAACGGCGCAGATTCAGCCGCACGAGCCCGCGGACAGCCTGCATCACCGTAAAGCCCGCGTAATTGAACGCCGAAACAAAGCCGTTGTTGTACGAAAGCTCCGTTTTGACGATAAAAGCGTAAAACACGACGGACAAAAGCGTTATCAGCGCAGACAGCGGCAGAAGTATGTACGACAGCCCCTCAAACACCGGCATCACAAATTCGCGGTCTGCGAACGGAATGCCGTAAAACCCGCGCGCCTCAAAGAGCTCCGCGTTTTTTTCGAGAAATTCCACGGTCTCACGATATCCGTCGAAATAGAGATAATACGACCGCCGCGCGCCGACGCCGAAATATTCGCCCTTCGCATACTCATCGAAGAGGTCGCCGTTTATGTAGAACTCGTCCTCGTGCGTCTTCGTCTCCGAGACGGCCGCGTCGTATTCGGAAAAAAGGTCCGCGACGCCGCCGCCCGCGACCTGAAAGTACCTGTACTCAAAATCGTCCATCGGCCCGAGCACGCCGACGATCAAAAGCTCCGTCTCCCCGAGCCCGTAGAGATTTTTCACGAACGTCCGCCCGACCGCCGCGCCCGGGTCGCCGGGGCACAGATATCGGGCGTATGCGTCGGTGATTATCATCTGATCTTTGCCGGTAAAATACGTGCCGTATTCGATCCGGTCCGAAAACGGGAACAGCGCCGCCTCTCCCGGGAGCGCGTGCTGATCCGTGAGCTCATATTCGACCTCCTCCGTCCCCTCGAAAACGCCCGTGTCCGGGTCATATTCGCCGCCGAGGTCGGGCAGGAGCGAGCCGTATTCCGGTATTATATCGCGGACGCCGTCGAGCCCGTCGAGCAGCGCGTAGTCCTCGGCGCGGTCATTTTCCGTTCTGACCTTCACGACATTTATGCGGTAGAGATTTTCCGCGTTTGCGTCTAACTTTCGCCGCGGCGTGTCCGCGATCATCAATAGGCACAGCGCGAGCGTGAGGAAAACGCAAAAACATATATCCGGCGCAAACGCGCGCCCCTTTGACGACGACCACTTTTTCAAAAAGGGCCAAAGCTCCCGCATCGGGCGCTTTTTTACTTCGCGGCGCTTTTTTGCGCGCCTCGCAGTATGTTGCGAGACATTATGCGCATCATTATGCGCGACCTTTTCAAGTCTGATCACGCGGTCCGCGTATGCCTCCGCCTCCGCGTCGTGCGACGAACAGATAACAAGGCGGGACGCCGATATCTCCCTTATGAGCGAGAACACTGCGCGCTTGTTTTCCGCGTCGAGCGACGCGGTCGGCTCGTCCAAAAACAGCACCCGCCCGTCGGTCATGAGCGCCCTTGCCATCGCGAGACGCTGGCGCTCCCCGCCCGACAGCTCGGGCGGGTGCATCTCCTCTTTCCCCCCGAGCCCGACGCGCATAAGGACGTCTTCAACTCTGGGTTTGTCGTCGCGAATGAGGCGGAGATTCTCGCCGACCGTCAGAAAATCGACAAAAAACGTGTCCTGCGTTATATAGTCCGATCCGCACCCGGCGGCGTCCATATCGACCGCGTCGACCGCGCCCGAAAATTTCCGCCCGCACACCTCTATTTCACCGGAATCGAACGGTATCATTCCGGAGACGACGTTCAAAAGCGTCGTCTTCCCGCTCCCGCTCTCCCCGAGCAGAAGATAAAATCCCGCGTCCCCGAACGTGTACGAAAACGAATCGAGCACATCGCCCTCTCCGTAAGATTTTGTGACGCCGGAACACCTTATCATACGCCGCCCCTCCGGTCCGTGAGCTCCTCCGACTCGGGCGTGCCCTCTGCTTTTCGGAACAACAGCTCAATGCCGTCCTCCGCGTCTATTTTCTCAAACATGGCGTAGAGCCGCCCGAGGTCCACCGAGGCGAGCGTCTCGCCTTTGTATCTTTCGTCCCCGAAATAGAGGTCGTCCTCCCCCGTGATACCGCCCGATATCTCCGAGAGCACGCGGAAAAGCTCGCTCTCTTCTCCCGTGGCCGTCCCGGCGTCCACCATGTCCGAGAGCTGGACATACCCGCACGGCGCGCCGTCCGCCGGATAGAGAACGTCTATGAACGACGCCTCGAACACCCCGCATTCGCATACGAATCCGAACTGGAACGCATACCCGTCCTCATAGCCCTGCTCGCGCAAAAGCCCATGTTCCGGATAAACGCTCCAATTGCCGACCGGGTGCGCCCTGCCGTTCAGCGCCGCCGTCATCATATCGAAAAACATGTCCCCGTCTATCGCCTCAAAGGCGACGCTCTCCCTGTCGACGGCGAGCAGATCCTCTTTTCTCGGGAGCGGCTCGGAATACAAAAGCTCCGATATCTTCTTCATATCTCTGCCGAGCGGCGTGCCGCCGCCGATGTCAAACGTCGACTCCGTCCCGTCCGTGTACGCATATCGGATATTGAACGCGCGGAAGAACGACGTATATATGCTCCTGTCGGATATCTCGCTGCCGTCTTTGTTAAAATCATGGCAGAACGTGTAGACCCAGCCATCGTCCGCCGTCCTCATTTCAAACGCCTCCGGAAATATGACCTGTACGGGTCCCCCGTCCCCGCGCGTCCCCTCGCCCTCGCAGCCGCAAAAAAAGACCGCCGCCGCAGAAAGCAGCAAAGAGAGCGCTGCGCGCGCAAGCGCTTTTTTATGTTTCTTCTCCGTTCCCGTCCTCATCATGTCCACCCCCGTGATACCGGCTTTTTCTCAATTCTATCACCCGGTTGTTTAAAAACAAGACATGATTTTTTAAGATTTGTTTAAGAACGGTTTAAGATTTTTTTAACGCCGCCCGCGCGGCGCAGATTTTTGTCGCGTTTTCCCACTTACGGGCAAACAAATCAAAAAATTTTTGAAAAAATTTTATAAAATTTAATGCACGCCGCAAAATATTGTGCTACAATATATTCGGAAACCGGTTCCCCGAATCTGTAAAAGCCGCGCTTTTGAGGGATACCGCATATCGTATTAATGAAAGGAAGGTACCGGAAAATGCTGACTTTATTCCGGAAACGGATCATTAAAAAGTCCGTGCTCTTTGTGCTTGCCGCCGCCGCGCTCCTTCTCTGCTCGTGCGGCGGTGACCTTGAATATTTCTACGATTACGGAGAGTACACGCCTGGCGACATTCAGATGTTCACATATGAAGAAAGCGGCGACGGGGTCGACGGTATCGTAGGCGTCAGCAGGAATGTCACAACAACGCATATTTCAATATACAACGGTGAGCTCTATTTCACGGCGAAAAACGATGCCGACAAATCCGTTTCCGCCGGTTACACCCTCTACCGATATAACCCGAAAACGGGAAATATAACGTATGTCTGCGCAGACCCGACGTGTACCCACGGAACATATGACTGCCCGTTCTACGGCATAGATGCGGGCTATGAATTTTATATCGAAGACGATAACATCTATTACCGTCAGCAGTATTCCTTTTATGCAGACGATTATTCGGAAGACGTATCGTCCGATACATATACAAAGGTAAACGGTTTTGCAATGTATAACATGAAAACCGGCGAATATAAGTGGCTGCGCGATAACGACTCGAGTTATCTTTTGCTTGACATGGTAGTTCATAACGGCGTATGCTTTTACATCGACACGCTTAATGATGAGAAGACGGGCGAGTGGCACGACTATTTTTGCAGTCAGGATACAAAAACGGGAAAAATAACCGAATACGGCATCGAATACACGCCCGATATGGCATTTGACGGCAAGCTGCTGCTTTCCGCACCGGATAACAGCATGTACTGCCTTGACATTGACACGGGAGAAATACACGAGGGCATAGGTGAGAGCTGTCTCTATTATAAAACGGACGACGGCTTTATCTATGTGGACGATGACGGGCTGAAAAGCTGCGCGCCCGACGGCTCGGGGGAAAAGGCACTCGGCGTCGGCATAGATGACCTCGGCTATTACTATGTGACCGAAAATTATATCTACTATACCGTGCGAGAGGACACGGTCATGATAAGAGTCCCGAAAAGCGGCGGCATATACGGCAGTTCCGATAAAACCTCACACCAGCTCAAAAGCGTCGACGTGCGGACCGTATACCGAATGAAGCATGACGGCTCGGAAAAAACGGAGATATGGCGCCCCGATATAGAGGAAAACAGCTCCTTCTTCCTGCCGGAGGATTTTGTCGTTCTCGGAAGATACATTTACTGCGACTGTACCTCATACGACTACGATGAAGAATACGACGTGTGGGATATCGGGCTGCCGGATCACCGGTTCATAAGGTACGATACGGAGACCGGGGAGATATACCGTATCAACCCCGAGGAAGGCGAAAAATGAAGTACGTGTGCTTTGAGCTCCGAAAAATATTCGGCGCAAAATATGTGTGGATAATCGCCGCCGCCATGCTCGCCCTAAACTGCGCGGTCGCGCTTTACACCGCGAACGAAACAAAGAAAACCGAGATGATCCCCTCGGACGTCGCCGTCGATTTTTTCAGGCTGTGCGCCGATGACCCGGATACGATACGGGAAAATTATATCGTATTTATGAAAAATATCGCGGGACAGCAATCAGGCGAAGAAGGCGGAGGGACGCCGACTTCGAATACATATTCGGACACATATCCCGACATGCTCTTCTATGCGCTCCTGAACTCTACGGACACGAGCTTTCGCACTTACGGCGACGACATCGAGGGCGTCATAAAAACGGCGGAAACGAACCTCTACGAGCTCGATTTTTCCGGCACGCCGCACGGCTCCTACGCATACAGGAATCAGTCCGAGGTCATCCGCGCGTATACGGAGGCGAGGAACAACGTCCGGATCGGCTTTGAATATCCGCACGGATGGGGCGAATACTTTGCGTATGACGCCGTCAATATCTTTATCCTCATCGTCACGCTCACGGCCGCCTCGACCGTTTTCACCTCGGAGCTCGGCGCGGGCATACTCCCCGTCATAAGGGCGACCCGGCGCGGCCGCGGCGCCACCGCCGCCGCCAAGATCGCGGCGCTGACCGCAGTTTCGGCGGCGGTCGCGCTCATATTCGCACTTTCGACGTTCGCGATCTTCGGCATTTCCTTCGGCTGCAGCTCGCCATATAACGCGATACAGGTCATAAGCGGCCATCGCCTCGACCCGCACGTGATATCGGTCGGGGAATATTTCGCGATAACGCTGCTCCTTCAGGTGCTCTCCGCCGTCCTGCTCTCGCTTTCGGTGCTCGCCGTGAGCGTCGTTTTCGGTCACTTTGCGGCAACGTACATATTCGGGCTCGGCGTCATCGGCGTGAGCTTTCTTTTGAACGGCATTTTTTACAACCATGCGAACGCCGCCGTCCGGTATTTCAACATCATCGCGACAATGAACGCGGACGGCCTCTTTGAGCGGTACCGCTCCGTGAACGTATTCGGGTTCCCCGTCGAATACCCGATATTCATCGCCGCCGTGTTCCTGCTCCTCTCCGTCCTTCTCGCCGCCGTATTCGCGCTCGTTTATTCGCGCGCCTCTTCCGCGGAGCGGTTCGGCGCGCATCGCGCGCTCGGGCGCCGTCTTCTCGGCAAAAAGAACGGCGCCGGGGAGGGGATATGAGGCGCGGGATCTTTTCGGCGGAGGTTTATAAGCTGCTCATCTCGTCCCGCTGCATCTTTATATTGGTGCTGCTTTTCGCGGCAAAGTGCGTCATATCCGCGAACGTCCTCACACCGAAGCCCACGTTCACCGACGACTGCTACCGCGAATATATGACCGAGCTCGCCGGCCCCGCAAATGAAAAGACGCGCGAACGCGTCTTCGCGATCCGAGCCGAGCTCAACGACATCATTCTGAGGGCGGACGAAATGGAGCGCGCCCTTGAGAGCGGGGAGATCTCCGCCGAGGAATACAGCCGATACCTCAGCGAATACAGCGCCGCCGCGGCGCGCGACGAGGTATTCAAACAAATCGAAGAGCACCTGTACTATATCGACGAAAAGAGCGCTCTCGGGCAGGAGGCGCAGTTCGTGTACGACACGGGCTGGCAGGAGCTGTTCTTCACCGGATTCGATTACACGCTTTACGCGGCGATAATGATCGCCGCCTCCGGCGCTTTCACGGTCGAGCACGAAAAGAGATCGTCGAGCGGCGAATTCGCGCAGGTCCTCCGGGCGACGCCCATGGGCAGGCGGCGGACGTTCGCCGCGAAATTTGCCGCCGCGCTGACAACATCGCTCATTCTGATTGCGATATGGAACGCGGCGGACGCGGTCGTGATCGCGAATTCATACGAGCTCCCGCTCGCCTCGGCACCGCTCATCTCCATTGAAACCTTTTCCGATATGGACGCGTCCCTGACGGTCGGGCAGTATACGGCGCTCCTTTACGCGGTCCGCCTCATCTCACACGCCGCCTTTGCCGTCACCGTCTGCGCGCTCTCCGAGATACTGAAAAAGACCGTCTCCGTTCTGTCCGTCTCGGTCATAATAACGCTGCTGCCCGACATGGCGGCGCGGCTCGGCGCCGAATCGCTCTCAAGGCTCGGCTCCGTCGGCGCATTCAGGGCAACGCCGCTCCTGCTCGCCTCGGCAGAGGGCAGCTTTAAATACGGTCACACCGCTCTGTTCCTCGGCGCCACCCTCCTTATCTCCGCCGCGCTAACGGTGTGCGCCGAAAAAATGTGGAACGGCAAATAAAAAACCGCCGCGGCTGTCGTAAAACAGTATATATGATAAAAGACCGTTGACTTTTTCACCGGGGAGCCGGTGTGTCAACGGTCTGATTTTCAATATTCGGTTTTAACTGCCGGGGCGATAAGCAGTAATTTATTTCTTTTTCGATTCTTGAACGGCTCTGATGATCGCGCATATCATGTTTCCAAGCAGTCCCACCCAAATTAGAACCGCTGAAACTGAAATAATGGCAGGATCCATATCTCCAAACACCGCTATTGTTAACGGGATAGCCGCGAAAATTTGAAGAGTTAAAAAGATGATTTGCAGCACGTGAACTTTATTCACTTTATCGTTTCCTCCATTTCAAGTTTCGCTTTTCATTTCAGACTTGCCCGACAGATAAAGACGCAAAGCCGGTTTATCTGTTCGGCGATGCACACTACCGGAGGCAAGGTGCTTGCCGTTTCGGACAGGCGGCTTTCTGCTGTAAGAGATAAAACCTCGCAGCGCCCTTTAGTTCCTAAGGTGGTTTGCAACGTCTCGGCAAAAGAGGATCTAACCCTCAAACGCGAACAGATTTCCAAGCTGGATAGTAAAACCTAATGACTGATACATTTTAATATCGCAATCCGCACATCCAACTGTGAGAGAACCCACACCGCTTTCTTGATAAGCAAATCTGACTAATTGTCTTGCAATTCCTTTGTGCCGATATTCGGGAACAATGTAGAAATCTTCAAACACGCCTCCTGTTTGGTAGTTAAAGGTTGAATAGGTCGGTGTGATGGAACAGCAGGCGATCAATCTACCCTTATCAGCACACCCGTAAAAGATAATTTGACCCTTTTTAATAGCCTCAGAGAGGCTGTCAAAGTTCTCATCCGTAGGCGTTTCTTCTCCAATCTCCTGTTTGTAACCTATGTGAAGCGCTTTAAGTCCGTCCATATCGCCATTTGTTATACGAATATATTCCATTTGTTTTCTCCCTTTTAAAATTCGAATTCCGTTTCTGACTTGCCCGACAGATAGCGTTTTTATCCGCTGTCCCGTCTTAATGACAAGCTCAAACAACATATTGTTTTATGACCGGCCCCGAAATATCGCGGCGGCTCATCTTTTGCTTTTACTCCGCCGTTATTCCTTGACGTATACGCCCTCGATCTTATAGACGTAGGCGGTGTGATAGTCCCTGCCCGGGTATGACGCGGCGCGGACCGCCTCGTCCGTAAATCCCGCCTCGTGGAGCCTGTCGGAATATAATTTCCGGCAGGAGAGAATGACCGTCGCCTGCGAAAATCCGACGGAGCCCTCGTCCGTTTTGGCGGGTAAAAGGCCCGTGTCCGCGACCTTGTCCGTGTCCCTGCCGCTCTTCGTGCCGCAGTACGAGAGCTCGCGCTTGTACTCGCCGCCGAAAAACGACAGCGTCACGCAGTCGCCGGACTCGGTAAATCCGTGCGTGTACCGCTGAGGGCGCACGAAAACAAAGGCGACCGGCTCCCCCCAGAGCACGCCGACGCCGCCCCAGCTCGCCGTCATCGTATTATATCCGCCCTCTTTGTCGGTCGCCGTCACGAGCATCCATTCGTCCCCGATCATGTGAAAGACGTTTCCCTCGAGCTCCGTCGGCGCGATTTTTTTATATCCTTCCATATCCGTACCTCACTTTCGCGTTCTACAACATATTATATACCAAAAAGGCGCGGTTGTCACCCGGAAAAAGGAAAATTTTACCGCCGCGGTCTAAATTATTCACGTGATACGCACAATTACATACAAGTGCCACTTGACAGGACGCATGTTTTTGGTATAAAATAAGATGTATATGCGATGTGGTGGGGTATTTACTTCGGCGCCCCTGTCATACATATGTACTGTTATCAAAAAATCAACCGCTGAAAAGCAAATGTCAAAAGAAATGGAGGTGCAATCATAAATGGAATATTTATGGGCGGCAATTGCCGCCGTGATCGGTATAATAATCGGTCTTCTCATAGGCTTTTTATGGAGGCGGCACGTTCGCCGCATCGTCGACCGCACGGTCAGTGAAGCTGAGACCGAGGCCAAAAGGATAGTCTCCGACGCGATCAAGGATTCCGAAACGAAGCGCAAGGAAATGCTCGTTGAGGCGAAAGAAGAGATACTCCGGCAGAAAAACGACGCGGACCGCGAGATCAAGGATCGCAGGCGCGAAATAACGAATACCGAAAACAGAATTGCAAAAAAGGAAGAGGCTCTCGACCGCAAGATCGAGGCCAACGAAAAGACGACCGAGTCTTTGAACAAGAAAATGCGCGACCTCGACGCGAAAAACGAAGAGCTGTCGCGCGCCATCGCCGAGCAGAGGGACGCCCTCGAGCGTATCTCCGGGCTGACCGTCGAGCAGGCGAAGGCCGAGCTCCTTGACAGCCTCGAATCCGAGATCCAGCACGAGACGGCAATGAAGCTCGACGAGTACGAGCGCCGCTTTAAGGACGAGGCGGAGGAGAAGGCGAAGAACATTCTCTCCCTCGCGATCCAGCGCTGCGCCGCGGACCATGTCTCCGAAGTAACGATCTCCTCCGTCACGCTGCCGAACGATGAGATGAAGGGTCGCATAATCGGGCGCGAGGGCCGCAACATTCGCACGATCGAAACGCTCACGGGCGTCGACCTCATCATCGACGACACGCCCGAGGCGATCACGCTTTCGAGCTTTGATCCCGTCCGCCGCGAGGTCGCGCGGATCGCGATAGAAAAGCTCATCTCCGACGGGCGCATTCATCCGACGCGCATTGAAGAGACCGTCGAGCGCGCGCGCCGCGAGGTCGACAACACGATCCGCCAGGCGGGCGAGCGCGCCACCTTCGACACCGGCGTTCACGGGCTGAACCCCGAGCTCATCAAGCTGCTCGGCAGGCTCAAGTACCGCACGAGCTACGGGCAGAACGTGCTCGTTCACTCGATAGAAGTCTCCCTGCTCTCCGGCATTCTTGCGGACGAGCTCGGAGCGGATCCGGCGCTCGCGCGCCGCGCGGGCCTTTTGCACGACATCGGCAAGGCGCTGACGCAGGAGGCGGAAGGCTCCCACGTCCAGCTCGGCGTCGAGGTCGCGAAGAAGTACCGCGAGAACAAGGACGTCATACACGCCATCGAGGCCCATCACGGCGACGTTGAACCGAAGACCGTCATCGCCCTCATCGTTCAGGCGGCGGACGCCATTTCGGCGGCCCGCCCGGGCGCAAGGCGCGAGAACCTCGAAAACTATATCAAGCGTCTTACGAAGCTCGAGGAGATCACGAGCGAGTTCGAAGGCGTCGAAAAGTCCTACGCGATCCAGGCAGGGCGCGAGATACGCATCATGGTTAAGCCGGAGATCATCAGCGACGACAAGATGAAGATCATCGCTCATGACATCGTGAAGCGCATCGAATCCGAGCTTGAATACCCGGGACAGATCAAGGTGCATATCATACGCGAAAGCAGAGCAATAGATTACGCAAAATAAGGCTTCTTTCGTAAAAAACAGGTGGGGGAGCCGCGCGGCTCCCCCGCCGTTCTTCCGGAACAAGCGTCCGGGCGGCAGCGCGGGCGTTTATTCGGGAAGAACGACAGAAAACTTTGTGACCGGGGGGCAAATATGCGTATACTCGCCATAGGAGACATCGTCGGCGAACGCGCGGTGCGCGAGCTCGGCGCGCTGCTCGCCGCCGCCGCAAAAAAATACGCCCCGGACCTCACCGTCGTCAACGGCGAGAACGCCGCGGGCGGCAGGGGGCTCACCCCGGCGCTTGCCGCGGATATTTTTGCCGCCGGGGCCGACGTCATAACGACCGGGAACCACATCTTTGACAAGAGCGCGATATTCGACCGCCTCGACGCGGACCCGCGCATCCTGCGCCCCGCGAACTATCCGGCGGAGCGCCCCGGCGTCGGGTACTGCATCGTGCCGGTCGGCGGCGTCCGCGTCCTCGTCGGGAACGTGTCGGGGACCGTATATATAAACGACGAGTCGCTCGCCTCCCCGTTTTTGACGGCGGAATCGATCCTCCGCCGGAACGCCTCGGACTATGACTTTGCCGTCTTTGACCTGCACGCGGAGGCAACGGGGGAAAAGCTCGCGTTTGCCCGATATCTTGACAGTATCCGCGAGCTGCGCGTCGCCGCCGTGTGGGGCACGCACACCCACATTCCGACCTCGGACGTCCGCATTCTCCCGGGCGGCACCGGTTACGTCACCGATCTCGGTATGACGGGGCCGCAAAACGGTATCCTCGGTATCCGCTCCGACATAATCATAAATTTCACGAAGGATCATCTCCCCGGCAAGTTCGAGGTCGCGGACGGTCAGACCGCGCTCGAGGGCGTCGTCTTCGACGTCGACCACGAGACGGCGAAGTCCTCCCTCGTCCGCCGCGTAAAGCTCTGAAAACAAAAAATATATAAAACCCGACAAGAGGTACATATCATGAAAACTACGGAACTGAAAGAACTCATCTCCTCCGGAGGCCTTGACGAAAAATTTGCCGCGCTGCGCGAGCTTGAAGTCGGCAACCCCGACGTCGCCACGCAGAGGACGCGCTGGCTCGACGCCGTCACCTCGTTTGAGGAGATCTACGGCGTGGATCGCGACGTCTCCCTCTTCTCCGTTCCCGGCAGGAGCGAGATCATGGGCAACCACACCGACCACCAGCACGGCTGCGTCATCGCCGCCTCTATCACCCTTGACTGCATCGCCGTCGCCTCAAAGCGCGACGACTCCGTTATCCGCATCAAGAGCGCCGGCTTCCCCGAGGACGTCGTCGACACAAAGAAATTCCGCACGCCGGACGAATCTCGATTTTTCAAGTCGGACGCGATAATCGCCGGCGTCGCGGACGGGTTCCGCGCAAACGGCTTCAATGTCGGCGGCTATGACGCCTACACGACCTCGGACGTGCTCGGCGGCTCCGGGCTCTCGTCCTCCGCCGCGTTCGAGGACATGGTCGGCAACATTCTCTCGCACTTATACAATGACGGCAGAGTCACCGCGACCGAGATCTCGACGATCTCGCAGTACGCGGAAAACGTCTTCTTCGGCAAGCCGTGCGGACTCATGGATCAGATGGCGTGCGCGTGGGGCGGACTTATAACGATAGATTTCATGGACCCGGCGCACCCGAAGGCGGAGGGGCTCGATTTCTCGCTCACAAAGCACGGCTATTCGCTCTGCATCACCGCGACCGGCGGCAACCACGCCGACCTGAACGAGGATTACGCCTCCGTTCCCGCAGAGATGAAAGCGGTCGCCGCAGAATTCGGTCAGCCGGTGCTCCGCCCCGTCCCGCTTGAAGATATCATTATGACCGCGCGCCCTCTGCGCGAGAAGTGCGGTGACAGAGCATGGCTGCGCGCCTACCACGAGATCAGGGAGGACGGGCGCGTTGAAAAAGCCGTCGCCTGCCTGAAAAATGACGACCTTGACGGATTCCTTCACTATATCCTCGCCTCCGGCGATTCGAGCTACAAATACCTCCAGAACGTCTACACGACGAAAAACGTCTCCGAGCAGGGGCTCTCCGTCGCGCTCGCCGTTTCGGAATCGTATCTCGAGGACAAGCGCGGCGCATGGCGCGTCCACGGCGGCGGCTTTGCCGGGACGGTGCAGGCGTTCGTTCCGAACGAATATGTAGAGGGCTACCGCGAGCTGCTCGACTCCGTCTTCGGTGAGGGCGCCTGCATGGTGCTCCGCATTCGCGCGCTCGGCGCCGTCCGCGTCCTATGAGCGAGAAACCAAAGAAACCGAACGTAAAGCTCTATCTGCTCTCCGCCGTCGCGATCGTCCTCATCTTCGGCCTCTACCGCGTCGTCGTCATGCTCGCCGAAAACGAATATATACCGATGTTCTGGTTACAGGTCATGATGTGGGCATATATGATCGCCGGCTGTGCGCTGTTCCTCACCGCATTCATTCTCAGGCGCGGATTTTCCGGGAAACCGCTCACGGAAGACGACATTCCGGACACCGTCGGCGAGGCGGAAAAGCTCGCGATCCTAAGCACGGACAAGCGCCGCAAAAAGATCGCGAAATATCTCATGATCCCGCTCGTTGCGATCATCTTCGTCTTCATGTATGAGATCATAGAGCTTTACTATTTCCCCGTGATCAAAAGCTGGGTCTCGTCGCTCTGAACCGTGGAAACAGAAGCATACACACTCTATTCCGGCAGCTCCGGCAACAGCGTCTACATTCGCGCCGGGGAAGACGCGATACTCATAGACGGCGGCAAAAGCTCCGCCTGCCTTGTGCGCGGCGTCGCCTCCGTCGGCGGGGATATGTCCGCCGTGCGCGCGATATTTGTCACGCATGAGCACCGCGACCACGTCTCCGCGCTCGACGTGACCTCAAGAAAATACCGCATTCCGGTCCACATCACCGAGGATTCGCTCACGTCCCTCGGCTCGGAGCTCTGCGGCTGCGCCGTACCGCACACGCCGATGTATTCGGTCAATGTCGGGCCGTTCACGGTCAAAAGCTTCCCGACGCATCACGACAGCGCCTGCTCCGTCGGCTACACCGTCGACATAGACGGGGCAGGGGTCCGCATCGGCGTCCTTACCGATACGGGCTTTGTATCCGGCGACATGGCGGAGGCGCTCTTTGGCTGCACGCACGCCGTTATCGAGGCGAACCACGACGTTGACATGCTCATGCGCGGCCCCTATCCGCCGTATCTGAAATCCCGCATACTCTCGAACACGGGACACCTTTCAAACGATGCGGCAGCAATACTCGCCCGCGAGCTTTTGCGCCGCGGGACAGGCTCGTTCCTTCTCGCCCACATCTCAAGGGAGAATAACACCCCGGCGCTCGCGATGAGCACCGTCGGGGCGGCGCTCGAGGGTGAGGGCAGACCGTTCAGCCTCAATTTCGCCCCGCATGACGCGCCCGCAAGGCTTATATAATAATGTACACATTTCACATCATAACGGTCGGCGCGCTCAAGGAGCCCGCGCACCGCGAGCTCGTCGCCGAATACACAAAGCGCCTTTCCGGCGTTTCAAAAATAATAAAAACCGAGCTTTCGCCGTCAAAGCTGCCCTCCGACCCGTCGCCCGCCGAGATAAGCGCGGCGCTCGCCGCCGAGGGAAAGCTGATAGTGCGCGCGATACCGCGCGGGGCGCACAAGATCGCGCTCTGCGTCGAGGGCCGCCGCTTTGACTCGCCCGCGTTCGCCGAATATCTTGACCGCGCCGCAGGGTCCGCCTCGGAGCTCGCGTTCATCATCGGCAGCTCATACGGGCTTGACGAATCCGTCAAGAGGGCGTGCGACCTTCGACTTTCCGTCTCGGACTTCACGTTCCCGCACGGAATGATGCAGCCGATACTGTATGAGATCATCTACCGCTCATGCTCCATCATCGGCGGCGGCAAATACCATAAATAACGGAGGGAGGGGCTTTCGTTGCTATTGAATATCATAAAGCGGCTGCCCGCATTGCTCGTTCTTTTACTGCTCT
>CANROT010000010.1 GCA_947632285.1 uncultured Clostridia bacterium | reverse complement strand
GTTGCCGCCGCGAGGTCGATGACGCCGAGCTTATTCTCGATTATGAAATCGTAGTCGACGACGCGGAAGGGCTTCGCGTCCGCAAAGCGGCGCGGGTCGCGGTCGTATACCGCGTCTATGTTCTTCGCGAGTATCGCAACGTCGACGCCGAGCTCCGCCGCGCGAATGACCGCCGCCGTATCCGTCGTGAAGAACGGGTTGCCGATGCCGCCGCCGAGGACGACGACCGTCCCCTCGGATAAGTATTTGACCGCCTTGTCGCGGACGAAGACCTGCGCGAATTCCGTCATCTCTATCGCGGACATGACGACCGCGCGCACCCCGGCGCGCAAGAGCGCGTCTTCAATTCCGAGCGCGTTTATCACCGTTGCGAGCATGCCCATGTGGTCCGCGCGGGAGCGGTCCATGCCGACGCCCTTTGCACCGCGCCAGATGTTTCCGCCTCCGACAAGTATCGCGACTTCAACGCCCATGTCGACGCACGCTTTTATCGCGCGCGCGGTCTTGTCGAGCATTTCAAAATCGAGCACGCTCCCCTTTCCGGCAAGCGCCTCTCCGGACAGCTTTACAAGTACCCGTTTATATTTTGCCTGCATGATAATGATTCACCTTTTTATTATTTGGAGCGCCGCACGCGCCCTTTTACTATTATACCGATTTTTTTGCCGCTTGTAAACCCAAATTTGCCGATTATGTGAAATAAATGCGTTTTTTCACCGTGCGCCTCCCGTTTTATCGGTCGGGAGAGCGTTCCCGGTCAATAAAACGGGAGGCGGGCCGAAAACCCGTCTCCCTTTTGCGTTTTATTGTCAGTTGCCGTTAACGAGCGACGCGATCTCTTCCGCGAAGTTGTCCTCGCGCTTTTCAAGACCTTCGCCTCTCTCATAGAGCCAGAAACCGCTGACCTTGATATCTCCGCCGAGCGCCTTTGCCGTGTCGGACACATATTTTCCGACCTTCATGCTGTCTTCCTTGACATAGGGCTGCTCAAGCAGGCAGACGCGCTCGAAGAAGAGCTTGTCGAGCTTGCCCTCGACGATCTTGTGGAGCACAGCGTCCGGCTTGTTCGCGAGCTTTTCGTCGTTCTTCGCGGCCGTGACCTGGACCTCCATCTCCTCATCGATAACGCTCTGCGGGACGTCCGCCTTCGCGATATACGTCGGAGGGCTGCCTGCGGCGATCTGGAGCGTGATGTTCTTCGCGAATTCGGGGAACTCCGGCTTGGAGGCGACCTCGTCCGTCGTGTCGAATTTAACGATAACGCCCGTGGTGCCCTTGCCGTGGATATACGTTGCAAGCACGCCGTCAACGATGACGAAGCGGCGGATATTCATGTTTTCGCCGATCGTGAATACCATGTCCTTGAGCTTTCCTTCGACCGTGAAGCTGTCGTCATAAGGAAGCGCGTTCAGCTCGGCGATGTCGGCGGGCTTGTTCTTGATTATAACGGAAAGAATTCCGCGGACGAATTCCTGGAAAGAAGCGTTCTTCGCGACGAAGTCCGTCTCGGCGTTGACCTCGATCATGGCCGCGGTCCTGCCGTCCTCGGAGAGCATAATGTCAACGATGCCCTCAGCCGCGACGCGCGAAGCCTTCTTCGCGGCGACGGCGAGCCCCTTCTCGCGAAGGATCTTTACGGCCTCGTCAAAGTCTCCGTCAGCGGCGGTGAGCGCCTTCTTGCACTCCATCATTCCGCAGCCGGTCTTGGTGCGGAGGTCGGATACCATTTTTGCGGTGATTGCTGCCATTTTATATACCTCTCTATAACCTTTAATATATTATTCAGCCGCTGCTTCTGCGTCCTCGGCGTCCTCCGCCTCGGTTTTTTCAGCCTCGGCCGCGTCAAAGGACTCGCCCTGCTTGCCCTCGATGACCGCGTCTGCGAGGACGGAGGAGATGAGCTTGATGGCGCGGATTGCGTCATCGTTGCCGGGAATGATATAGTCCGCATCTTCCGGGTCGCAGTTCGTGTCGACGATAGCGACGACCGGGATTCCGAGCTTCTTCGCTTCGAGCACCGCGTTGTGCTCCTTGCGCGTATCGACTATGAACACCGCGTCGGGCAGGCGGTCCATTTCCTTTATACCGCCGAGGTTGCGCTCGAGGTTGTCCATTTCCTTCTGGAGAGCCGCAACTTCCTTCTTCGGGAGCGAGTTGAATGTGCCGTCCTCCTGCATTTTTTCAAGCTGATACAGGCGCTGAATGGATTTTCTGATCGTTCTGTAGTTCGTGAGCATACCGCCGAGCCAGCGGACGTTTACATAGAACTGACCGCAGCGCTTAGCCTCTTCCTTGATGGCATCCGCCGCCTGCTTCTTCGTGCCGACGAACAGGATCGTGCCGCCCTGAGCGGAGAGGTCGCGGACGAACATGTAAGCTTCGTCAAATTTCTTTACGGTCTTCTGGAGGTCAATGATATAAATACCGTTGCGCTCCGTGAAGATGTATTCCTGCATCTTCGGGTTCCATCTTCTTGTCTGGTGTCCGAAATGGACGCCTGCTTCAAGCAGCTGCTTGATCGAGATAATAGACATTTCAAATGTCCTCCTTCGGTTTTTCCACCACGTCCGCAATCCTGCGGCAGCCGAAAAGCCGGCACCGACCGCAATTTCCGCGTCGTGTGTGAGATAAATATTTGCGCGATACACACGCACCGATTATATTATCATAAAATTTCCTCCGTGTCAACACCGAAATGCAGTCTTTTTCCTTAATGTAATCTGATTTTAAAAGTTATATACCGGCTTGCAGTCCGCCTCTTACATAATAAATACAGCCGGGAAGCGAAACGCTTCCCGGCCGGTACTTTTTATTTATGCGGATATCCTATCAGGACTGCGGCGCCGCGGTTTCCGCGCCGCCTGCCTCGCCTGTATCTTCACCGTCATCTGCAGGCGCGAAGTGCTCGTTATAGTAAGCACTGTAGATCTTGTTGAGGCCGAACTCCCATGCGTTGCCCGACATCTGGCTGAACATTTCGTTATTGCTCAGTTCGGACGCCCATTCCCTGAAAGATGTGTCAACGTCCTCAAGCTTTGTCGCCATCATCTTGCTGTAGTACTCTTTGCCGAGCTTTGTGAGTTCCTCATAGTTCGCCTTGTTGGACTCGTTTCTGAGGCCGGGAACATACGAGAACGGCGTGAGGACCGTGTCAAGGTTTCTCGCCTTGTCCATCTCCCACTGATCGGGATCCATGTACTCCTCGGGGTACGCCATATACGTGTTGCCCGTGTAGAGAATGTTCATGTTGTACGTCGTATTGCCGTTTTCGTCCCTGATGCGCTCGACTCTGCCGTCTTCCGTGCGGTTGTAGTGGACGCCCTCGATGCCGTACTGGAGCAGGTTGCGGACCTGTTCGTTCGTGTTGATCATCGTGATGACTTCCATCGCACGGTTGAGGTTCTTTGTCGCGGTGCTGACCGCGAACGCGCCGGTGAACAGCTCTTCCTGCGTTGCCTTCGGACGCTCGAATATCGAGATATCGTATTCGTCGCCGTACTTTTCCTCGACCTCGGAGAGCGACTGAGCGGACACGACGCCTACTGCGAATTTCTCGCAGGTGTCGGGATCCTCGGCGATCATGCCGGCTTCCTCAAACTCCTTCATGAGCTTGAAGTTCGCCTTATATTCCGCATTCGAGAAGATGTTCGAGATCGTTCCCTGAGAATCAAACGTGGAATCGTTGCTGACGATGGACGCGAGCGGGCTCCAGCTCCCGTCGGAGGACCAATACGTCATGCCGGCGGGCTCGACCCATGAGAGCAGCGGAGCTATCGTCTTGTCTTCTTCATATCTTGCGACGCTGCGGATAAAGTGCTCGCAGTTTGCGATCGAGCCCTCAAGATCCGCAGGGTTGTAGTCATACTTCTTTGCAAGCTCCTTGTTCGTGAGGAGGAACCTGTATTCGCCCATGCCGTGATTGTTCGGGACGGCATACGCGGAGTCCTTATAGAATCTGACCGCCTCAAGGAACGAAGGATAAATGTACTGCTTCAGGCTCTTGAAGCTTCCCGTGAGCTTATCCTCGATATTCATGATGGCATCTTTATCTATAAGATCGATGTATGTATCGTAGCTTGTAATGAGGAAAATGTCAAACTGATATTCTTCGACGGCCGGATATTTCTTCAGGCTCTGCGAATATTCATTGACGTAAGTCTCGACCTCGGTCTGCTCGCCGGTCGTTTCCGGGGGCATCGTAAGACCTTCCTGGCGCAGGCTCTGTTCAAGCTCCTTGCGGCGGGAAGATTCGGCCCTGTCGTCCTCTATCTTCTGCGCGATGGAATTGATCTTGTCGTAGACGGCGCTCTCATACTCGTCTTCGCTGAAGACGCGGAGCTGGATCGACGTCGTGTAGCTCGAGTTGAGTATCTCGTTGATAGCCGCCTCGACCTGCTTCACGGAGTCCTCTGTGGTCCCCTCCTCTGTGGGGAGCCAGAGCGTCAGAGTATAGGGTGTACGGTTGCTCAGATCGGCATCGGCATCTTCTTCACCCGTGGTAGCGTCGCCTTCTTCGGTGCTGTCAGGCGTGCAGCTCGAAAGGACGAATGCGAAGAGCATCATGAAAACGAGCACGAGACATACAAGTTTTTTACCCATTATGGAACATCCTCCTAAAATATTACGGAAAGATCGCCCGCCGAGGGCGACACCGATATATTCTTATGATATTTTACATCAAACAAACCGCCGTGTCAAGCGTTATTTGTCAAAGTTGATAAAACTATTGATGCGTTCCGCGCCCAAAACCGTCATTTTGACACCGATTTTATTGTGACAGTTGCACTAAAATCAGTTTGATTTTTTGTGAAACTCTTTGCGGATATTGTGGCAAATACACAAAAATCGCCGCTCAAAATTGTACGGTTTGCGAGAAAAAGTTTTCTTCAGTCAAGAAAATCGCGCAGTCTCTTCGAGCGGCTCGGGTGGCGCAGCTTGCGGAGCGCCTTCGCCTCTATCTGGCGGATACGCTCGCGGGTGACGTTGAACTCCTTGCCGACCTCCTCGAGCGTGCGCGTCTTCCCGTCGTCAAGGCCGAAGCGGCGCTTCAGCACGAGCTCCTCGCGCGGCGTCAGCGTGTGCAGCACTTCCGCGATCTGCTCGCGCAGGACGGCGTATGACGCCGCGTCCGGCGGAGCCGGGCTCTCCTGATCCTCTATGAAGTCGCCGAGGTGGGAGTCCTCCTCCTCGCCGATAGGCGTTTCGAGCGAGACGGGGTCGCGCGCTATCTTCATTATCTCGCGCACCTTTTCCGGCGTCATGTTCAGCTTTTCCGCGATCTCCTCCGGCGTCGCCTCGTGGCCGAGCTCCTGGAGGAGCTGGCGCGAATAGCGCGAGACCTTGTGTATCGTCTCGACCATGTGCACCGGTATTCTGATCGTCCTTGCCTGATCCGCTATCGCGCGCGTTATCGCCTGGCGTATCCACCAGGTCGCATAGGTCGAGAATTTGTAGCCCTTTGTGTAGTCGAACTTGTCGACCGCCTTCATCAGCCCGAGGTTGCCCTCCTGAATGAGGTCGAGGAAGAACATTCCCTTCCCGACGTAGCGCTTCGCGATGCTGACGACAAGGCGCAGGTTTGCAACGACGAGCTCTTCCTTTGCCTTTTCGTCCCCCTCCGCCATGCGCTTTGCGAGTTCGAGCTCGCGCTCCGTGTCGAGCAGCGGGACCTTGCCGATCTCCTTCAGATACATTCTGACCGGGTCGTCTATCGCGAGGCCCTCCTGCGAGAGCGCCTTCTCCATGTCCTCGGCGCTGCCCATTCTTTCGACCTCGCTCTCGATATCGTCGGCGGACATGCCCGCATCGATGCCGATGCCGTTGCTCTCAAGGGTGTCGTAGAGCTTTTCTATGCTCTCAAGATCGACATCTTCGTCGTCGCCGATGGCGTCCTCGATGTCGCTCTGGGTGAGGCCTCCGTTGGCTCTGCCCTTCTCAATTAGATCGAGTTCTCTTTCGTCCGTGTTTTCCATTTCAATAGACCTTTCGTTTATGTATTTCCGCTGTTTTTTTCACGAAGCCGCATTATGACCGAAAAAGCGTCGTCCGATTTTGCACGCTGCTGTTCGCGCTCCTCGCGCAGCGCTCGCACGTTTTCCAGGAAGACGCTCCTGCCGTTGTCGAGCCTTTCGCGCCCGATCCCGAGCTTAACTATTCGGGAGATCTCCTCAGGGGTGAAGTCCCCGCCGAGCGCGCCGATGTCGAACGCGCCGTTCTCGCGGTAAACGTCCGTCACCGCCGTATAGACGCGCCTGCCGAAATCGGTCCCGAAGTCGTCCGCAGTAAGGCTTATTTTTCCTTCGGCGGCGTCCTTTATATATTCGGGATATGCGATCAGCATACCGAGCACGGATTCTTCGCATGACGCCGTGCGGAGCTGCGTCAGCTTGTCCCGGTTTATGCGGTCGCCGAACCCGGCCGCCTCCCGCGCGATATCCGCCGCTTCGGTCTTTTTCTTTGCGTATCGCCTCTTTTTTATGATTAGCGAAACGTCGTTTTTTATACTCTCGCGCGATATTCCGAATATATCCGCCGCCTGCCCGATATAAACCTCGCGCTCGACCTCGCTGCCGATCCCGGACAGGTACTCGCAGACCTCTCTCACCGCGCGGATCTTTCCGTCCTCCGTTGAGATGTCGTGCTTTCCCGCTATCGCGCCGACCTTGTACCGGAACGTCGTGCTGCTGTCCGACAGCGCCTCCCGGAATGCGTCGACTCCGTATTTTTTGATGAACTCGTCCGGATCCTTCGCGCCCTTGAGCTTGAGAACTCGGACGTCGAGCCCGACCTCCGAGAGCAGCCCTATCGCGCGCTCGTCGGCGCGCTGGCCGGCGGCGTCGCTGTCATACGTCAGGATAACGCGCTTTGTATATTTCGTCATGATCCGCGCCTGCTCCGGCGTCAGCGCCGTGCCGAGCGTCGCGACGGCGTTGCCGACGCCCGCGGCGTGCAGCGATATGACGTCCATATACCCCTCGCACAGGATCATCTCCTCGGAGCAGTTGTCCTTCGCATAGTTGAGCGCGAACAGGTTCCGGCTCTTTTTGAACACCGGGGTGTCCGAAGAATTGAGATACTTCGGTTCGGAGCCGTCCATAACTCTGCCGCCGAACGCGATGACGCGCCCGGACGTGTCGATTATCGGGAACATCACGCGGCCGCGGAACAGGTCATACGGCTTGCCGGTCCGCTCGCTCACCTTCATGAGGAACCCGGCGACGAGCTCGTCTTCCGTATATCCGAGGGAACGCATATGGCGGCTCATCGAAAAATCGTCCGGCGCAAATCCGAGGCCGAATCGCTTTATGACGGTCTGCGAGAGCCCGCGCGAATCAAGATACCGCCTCGCCTCCGCTCCGATGCGCTCATCGAACAGCATGCTGCGGTAGAACCGCGCCGCCTCCGTGTTCATCTCAAAGAGACGCTTGCGTGGGACTGTCCGCTCGCCGGGTGCGCCGTCGTCCTCAGGGACGGAGACGCCGACCGACTCCGCGAGCCTGCGGATCGCCTCCGGATATTCGAGGTTCTCGATCCGCATCAGAAACGATATCACGTCCCCGCCCGCGCCGCAGCCGAAGCAGTAAAACGACTGCGTAGACGGGAAAACGACGAATGACGGCGTCCGCTCCGAGTGGAACGGACAGCTCGCCGTCAGGTTGCTGCCCGCGCGCTTCAGCGGCACGTACCGCGAGACGACGTCCTCTATCACGCACCGCTCTTTTATTTCTTCAATGACGGAAACGGGGATCCTTGCCATTCTCAGCCTCCGTCAATATGAAACTCTCTGCCATGCGACAGGTATGAACAGCTCCTTATACTTGTCGATCGCGTACCTGTCCGTCATGCTCGAAATATAGTCGCAGACGGACCGCCCGATCCCCTCGCGCTCCGCGTTCTTAAAGTAGAACTCGGGCATTTTTTCGGGGTGCGTGAAATAATAGTCGTAGAGGCGTGCCAAAAGCTCCTTCGCCTTTGATTCCTCCGCCTTCGCCTCGCTGTTCAGGTAGACGTTGTCAAACAGGAACCGGCGGAGCTCCATCGTCGCCTCGCAGATCCCGTCCGACATTTTTATCTCCGGGCTGTCGGTCGAGGCGTCTATCACGTCGGTGACCATCGTGTTTATCCTGCCGCTGTGCGTCTCGCCGAGCGTGCGTCGGAGCTCCTTCGGTATGTCCTCCTGGCAGAGGATCCCTCCGCGGATCGCGTCGTCTATATCATGGTTTATGTACGCTATCTTGTCCGCGAACTTTACGACGACGCCCTCGAGCGTCGAGGCGCCGTGGTTACCGCGCAAGTCGCCGCCGGAGTGGTTCACGATCCCGTCGCGCACCTCCCAGGTGAGGTTCAGCCCCTCCCCCTCGTGCTCGAGAAATTCGACGACGCGGAGGCTCTGCGTATAGTGTGCGAACGACGGGTCGAAGCAGCGGCGCATCACGTCCTCGCCCGCGTGGCCGAACGGCGTGTGCCCGAGGTCGTGCCCGAGCGCCGCCGCCTCGCAGAGGTCCTCGTTGAGCCGCAGCGCGCGGCAGATTATGCGCGCTATCTGCGCGACCTCGAGCGTGTGCGTCATTCGCGTCCTGTAGTGCTCGTCCTTCGGCAGGAGGAACACCTGCGTCTTGTGCATCAGGCGGCGGAACGCCTTGCTGTGTATTATCCGGTCGCGGTCGCGCTGGAACTCCGTCCTGTTCACGCACGGGATATACGGGTGATCCCTGCCGCGCGTGTTTTCGGTCAGAAACGCGTACTCCGAGAGAAATCCGTGTTCCCGCTGCAAAAACATGTCGCGCACAGTCAAGTTTTCCATATTTCCCGCCTCCCGTGAACTCATATCAACAATAATATACGCAAGCGTTCCGAAAAACACTTGCGTAAATTTCGATTTTTTATCGTTTTCGTTGTTTTACGCGTCAAATCTGGCGCCGAGCCGCTCTATTTTCGCCCGCCCGGACGTCACCTCGGAAGCGCGCGCGGCGAAAGCGTCCGCCGCCCCGGAGAGGACGGCGGCGCGCACCGTCACAGCCTCGCCGTAATCGACGGAATCGGTGATGGCGCCCGCGCGCGACAGCTCGGCCGAGAGCCGCTGATAGTCCGAATAGGAAACGGTGAACGAGAGCTCCGCGTATTCGCGGTACGTGACGACGCCCGCGTCCGCGACCGCGAGCTTTGCCGCCTCGCCGTATGCGTGGACGAGCCCGCCCGTACCGAGCAGGATTCCGCCGAAATACCGCGTCACGACGACGGCGCAGTCGAACGCGCCGGACCCCTTTATGACGTTCAGTATCGGCAGCCCTGCCGTCCCCTGCGGCTCGCCGTCATCAGTATAGCGCGCGATGCCGCCCTCGGTCATGAGGTATGCCCACGCGTTGTGGCGCGCGTCCGAATATTTCTTTTTCACGGACGCGACGTATTCGCGCGCCTCACCTTCGTTTGAAACGTGCGCCGCCGAACCGATAAAGACGGAGCGCCTGTCCTCGAATTTTCCCTGCCCGTGCGCGCCGAGCGTTACATAGACATTCTCCGCCATGGCTCAGACGATATATGCGGAGAGCTGGCCGCGCGCCGCATCATCGACCGTCGCCGTGACGCGCGTCGACCCGTCCGGAAGGTATTCCGTTTCGACGACCTCCGCCCCCGAGCGGTACAGCCGCGATATCTCCGCCCCGGCAGACGGCGGGAACAAAAACGTCGTCACGCGGCGCGCCGAGCGGACTATCGTTTCGAGCGCGGACAAAAGCTCGTCTATCCCGCGCCCCGTCAGGGCGGAGATATAGACGGCGCGCTTCCCGGCGCCGACGCGCGGCAGCGCGCTCGCCGGGAGGTCGCACTTGTTGAAGACGTAGAGCACCGGCTTGCCCTCCGCCCCGAGCGAGACGAGGATATTTTCGGTCACCGCGATATGCTCCGCGTATTCGGGATCGGAGGCGTCGACGATGATGAGGATAATGTCCGCCGTCGCAGCCTCGTCCAGCGTCGAGCGGAACGCGCGTATAAGATGGTGCGGCAGCTTGCGTATGAAGCCGACCGTGTCCGTCAGAAGGATCTCCGCGCCGGAGGGGAGCCTGTACTTCCTTGTCGTCGGGTCGAGCGTCGCAAAGAGCTTGTCCTCGGCAAGGATTCCGGCGTCCGTCAAAAGGTTCAGAAGCGTCGATTTTCCGGCGTTCGTATAGCCGACGATCGAGACGCGCACGGTCCCGCTGCGCTGCCGCGCGGCGCGCATCGTCGCGCGCGTGCGTTCGAGCTCGGAGAGCTCCGCCTCGAGCGCCGCTATGCGCGCGCGCATGCGGCGGCGGTCGCGCTCGAGCTTTGTCTCGCCGGGGCCGCGCGTTCCTATCGGGTTCCCGCCGACGGCGCCCTGCCGCGACATGTCCTCTCCGTGACCGATGAGGCGCGGGGCGGAATACCTGAGCTGGGCGAGCTCGACCTGGAGCTTGCCCTCCCCCGTGACCGCGTGGCTCGCGAATATGTCGAGGATCAGCATCGAGCGGTCGATGACGTCGACACCGTCCGGGAGCCCGTCCTCGATATTCTTTATCTGCGAGGGGGAAAGCTCATCGTCAAATATGACGAGGTCGACCTCATTCTCCTCGCACAGCTTTGAAAGCTCCTCGAGCTTTCCTTTTCCTATATATGTCCTGTTGTCCGGCGTCGCGCGCGCCTGTGTCAGGCGGAACACAACGTCGGCGCCCGCCGTGAAAGCGAGGCATTCAAGCTCGTCCTCAAGGCGCTCGCACATGTCGGCGGTGACGGTCAGCCCGTCATATATCCCGACGAGCGCGCACCGCCTCCGTTCATTCTTTTCTTTTTCGTTGTCGTACATCTCCGGCATTTCGCGTACCGTCCTTATTATAGATATGATAGCGCAGAAAAAAGGAGTGCCACACCGCGCGTGACACTCCGGGCTTTGCATATTATGATATGCGATTATTTTCCGCTCGACTGAAGACGACGCTTGAACTTATCAACACGTCCGCCCGTATCCACGAACTTCTGCTTGCCCGTGAAGAACGGATGGCATTTCGAGCATATTTCAACACGCATATCGCCCTTGGTGGATCTCGTCACTACGGTTTCGCCGCAAGCGCACCTGATCGTGCATTCCTTATATTCAGGATGGATACCCTTCTTCATTGCACTGTCCCCTTCTCTGTAATCATTATCGTCACAATACACTGTATTGTATCACGCCCGCGCTCAAAATGCAATAGCATTTAGAAAATTTTTTTGCAAAAATCAAAAAGATTTTTTACCGTTTATTCAAATCCCCGAGCCGATGGCGCGACGGAGATCGGAAAGTATCTTCTTTTCGAGGCGCGAGATGTAGGACTGCGAAATTCCGAGCATCTTTGCGACCTCAGCCTGCGTCCGCTCGCGCCCGCCGCCGAGCCCGAACCGCAGCGTGATTATGACCTGCTCGCGCTCCGGCAGGCTCTCAACGGCGCGGTAAAGGAGCCTGTAATCCTCGTCGTGCTCTATCGCGCCGTAGACCTCGTCCTCATCGCTCGAGAGCACGTCTGAGAGCAAAAGCTCGTTCCCGTCCCAATCGACGTTCAGCGGCTCGTCTATCGAAATGTCGACGCGCTTGCCCGCGTTTTTGCGGATATGCATCAATATCTCGTTCTCGATGCAGCGCGACGCATATGTCGCGAGCTTTATGCCGCGGTCCGGGTCAAACGTGTTGACCGCTTTAATGAGCCCTATCGTCCCGATGCTGATGAGATCCTCGATATCCGTGCCCGTATTCTCGAATTTTTTCGCGATATATACGACAAGGCGCAGATTCCGCTCGATGAGGACGGAGCGGAGCCCCTCGTCCTCCTTGAGCCGCGAGAGAATATCCGCCTCCTCCGCCTGAGTCAGCGGCGGCGGGAGCACGTCCCTGCCGCCGATATAATACTGCTCGCCGTCCCGCAGCGGGCGCAAGATGCGCGCGAGCGCCGCCATGACGCGGAACCGCATCTGCGACAACCATGCCGAAAGTCTTTTCAACATAATATCCACCCTCTCTTTATATATTACCGTGAAAGCTCGGCGGGCAGGACCGCCTCGTAACCGCCGAACCCGTCTTTCTTTGCCGAAACCGCGATGACGCAGTCGACCTCCCGCTTGTCGCCGACGACTACCCTGTCCGGGCGGTAGCCGAGGAGCACGCCGTCCCCGTACACGTTTTTGACGGGGAGTATGCGCACGCGCGAAAGTATGTCCGGCGGGAGCGAGGTCGCCGCCGTTGCCGCATCGTCCGACACGGCGGCTCCGACCGCCGCCTCCGGCAGCACGCGAGACGCCGCGGACGGCGACAGTATGAGCGCCGGGCGGCCGGTCACCGGGTCGCGCAGCAAATTCCCGCTGTCGGCGAGCGCGTCAAACGTCGCCGACCTCTCCCCCGCCTCGACCGTTACCTTCGCCGAGCCGACGCCGCGCCGCCTCACGGCAACGCGGCTGGCGATAAAAACCGCGCCCATCGCCAGCGCCGCGACCGCGACGATAACGGCGGCGCCCCCGCCCCCGGCGCTGCCGGAAAGCGACTCGCGGTATCCGGCGCCGAGCGAATATATCGCCGTCATCGCGCCGCCGAGCGCGCACCCGACGGAAAATAGCAGCACCGAGGCGCCGACCGTCCCGAGAATGCCCGTCCGCCGGAACGCGCAGACGCACATCAGCGCCGAGACCGCGAGCGTCACCGCAATATATATCGCCTCCGGCACGTCGAAAAACAGCGCCGCCACGGCGTAAACGGCGCCGAGCGCGGCGGCGGCGCACAGGCGCGCCGTTTTCATCGGCTCGCTGAGCAGCCGCCCCGTTATGTAGAGCGAGACGTAATCGAGGCTGAAATTAACCAAAAACAGCACGTCCGCATATACGGTCAAAATATCACCTCCGGAATGATGCGTCGGCGGGACGTGATCGTACCGGCCCCTGCCGCCCGATGTTTGTCCCCGTCACAGGAAAGTATAGTCCCGCGCGCGCAAAAACGCGGTCGCACCGTGGGGGCGGTTTTTCTCTTTTCCGGCGCGCTTTTGTCAGCTGCATTTATTTCCCGTGCGGGCGGGGGCGATTTTCCGTTTTCGCGTGTGGCGCCGCCGCGCGGGCGCGCGAAAAAGTCTCGCTTTTGCGATTGACTTATTCGCCCGGGCGTGATATACTGTCCCGTAAGCAATGAAAACGGGGGAGGAACATGAACGTGACCGACGGCGAATTTTTCGAAAGACTCGGCCGGCTGCGCGAGGCGGGAGAGTTCGGAATGATCATCGGCATCATCGAGGCAGTCCCGGACGGAAAGCGCACTTTCCGTATGACGGTCGAGCTCGCGCGCGCGTACTGTGACTTTGCGTCGTCGCAGTCTCCGGCGGACCGCGACATGCTCCTGCGCGCCGCCTCTCTGCTCGACGAGGTCGGCACAGATGGACAAAACGACGTTTTGTGGCTCTCCGTTTTCGGAGCGGTGCTGTTCTTCTTTGAAAAATACGATGAGGCGGCGGGATATCTTCTGCGCGCCGTGAACGGCGGCGCGGGCGGCGAACAGATAGGCGGCCGCACGGTCGAGGTGATGCTCTCCGTCTGCCGCGGCCGCATTGACGGGATCAAGCCGACCGAGGTATATACAGACGACGAGCTTTCAGCAGTCGAGGAGCACATAAAGGAAAATTTCGGCAGCTATAAAAGCGTGCTGCGCGAGATCTGCTCGCCGGACGTCCGCCTTGACATCTGCGTCATACCGCCGTGCGAGGGGCACGACTGCTATACGCTCGTGACGCTCGGCATGGGCGCGCACAGAATGGACGTACCGGACGACGTCGTCCCCGAGACGTTCGGCAGGGCCGAGCTCATGATATCGCTCCCGCCCGATTGGGACATCGCTTCGTGCATGTCCGGCGCCGGCGGGGAGGCGCTCTATTGGCCGATCCGGCTCCTGAAGGACGTGGCGCGCCTGCCGATAGAAAACGAAACGTGGCTCGGCTGGGGGCACACCGTTTCGGCGACCGCCGACAACATGGGGACATACGACAAGAGCGTCGGATTTTCCGGCGTCATGCTCGTCACGCCCGGCGCATACGGCAAGGAGGCCGCCGCGTGCCGCCTGCCCTCCGGCGACGAGGTCAATTTCTATCAGCTCGTCCCGCTCTACCCATCCGAAATCAAATATAAGCTGAAAAACGATGCCGACGCGCTGCTCGACCTTCTTTCGGACAAGATGCTCTCGGTCGTTGACGTTTCGCGTCCCGCGGTCGTCGACCGCGACGGGGACGAGGTCGGGTACGGGCTCATCGTTGACGACGCGCGGACGCATATTGAAAAAATAAGGAAAAACAGTCTCCCCGTCGATGAGCTCTCCGCATACAGCCACATGGCCGCATATCTGCGTTTCTGCATCGAGCACGACCTGATGAGCGACATCTTTCTCGACGCGTGTCCGGACATCGAGGCCGCCGTGCTCGAGCAGCACTACGGCTTTGACCTGCGCCTCTTTATCCGGGACGACGAGCGCTGCCGCGGCGTTCTGACGCTGCCCTTCTTCAACTGCGACGGCGTCGACTTTACGAAGTGGTACTACATCGGCGAGGACGATTCTCACTCTTATATGCGCGACCTTGAGGCATACGCGGAGGATACGTTCTCAAAGCGGCTGTTCGGCCGCCCGCCGAAGGGCGGCGACAGATACCTCTATCTGCGCTGGGGCGAGCACTACTACCGCGCGATGGCAAAGGTCATGGAGGCGCGCTTTTCACAGTGGCTCGCGGGGACGGAGGAGCCGGAGGGCGACCCGTATATAAGCAAGGACGAGCTCGTCGACATGCTCCCGAACTTCACGGGGCCGCGCGGCTGCCTCGCGACCGACCGCATCATCATAGACGGCGAGCCGGTCGGCGTCATCTGCCGCGAGATACCCGAGCCCGCCGACCGCGGGTGGGACAGCGGCTGGCGCATCATGACCGCCGACGAGTACGACGAATACGTCGACGGCGGTGACGACTCCGACATAGACGACAAATTCGCCGTCTACGACCTGAACACCGTCTGCAACTATGACTCGCACATCGTCGACCTGCTCGACGCGCCCTACGGCGCCTGCTACGAGCGCGGCGACGACGGCAGCTACTACAGGTTCGATGAGGATTGATATAAAAACTTGTGGGGGAGTGACTTTTGAAAAAGTCACTCCCCCACGCCCCCTCTGCAAAACTTTTTATTGCTTATGTTTTGCTGGATTTTGACCTATGCCGGAGGGGGCGTTTGTTTCATCAAGGCGGAAATACAATTTTTTCACCGGGATCGCGAACCGCGGGGCTTTTTTGCAACTAAAAGGGTGAAAACAGCCCGGGAAGGGCGGAAAGGAGATACCTCAATGAACGACACCGAGCGCAGGTATAAAGAATATCTTTTATACTGCTGTGAGCTTGCGTCGCACAAGTATGCGGACCACCCCGACACCGAGGCACTTATACAGGACACCGTCATGGCGCTCGTCGAGAGGGAATGGCGTGGCGAGGCGGTCGAGTCTCCGAAGGGGTTTCTTTCGACGGTCATGAAAAACCTCTACAACGGCTGGCTGAGGCAAAAGTACCGCGACAGGATCGTATATTTCGGGACGGAGGCAGAGGAAGTCTTTGACAGCACGGACGACATAGACGGCAGAGATGAAGAATATGCCGCCGTTCGGCGCGAGCTTGGCAGGCTCGTCCGCATCTACCGCGAGGTCGCGGTCAGGTACTATATCGACGGGGGATCCGTCGAGAAGATCGCACACGATCTCGGCGTCCCGGTCGGGACGGTGAAGTCACGGCTCTCGGGCGCGCGGAGCCGTATCAGAGAGGGCATGAAGAAGATGGAAAAATACGACAGGATCAGCTACGAGCCGAAGACGGTCAGCGTCGGGATCTGGGGCAGCGACAGCTATAAAGGCGAGCCGTTCTCGCTTTTGAACTCGAAGATCGAGGGAAATATCCTGATTGCGGCGTATGAAAAACCGATCTCCGCCGTCGGTATCGCCGACGCGATGGGGATACCGACGGCGTATATCGAGCCGCTCGCCGACAGGCTCGTCGCGGGCGAGCTGATGGGGCGCACTGACGGCGGTCTCTATTACACGCGCTGTTTCATGCGAAAGCACAGTGACGAATTCGGCGACATAGCGGCACAGGAATCGCTCGCGGACAGACTTGCCGCAGATGTATGGGAGGCCGTGAGGCGCGGCACACAGCCGCTTTGGGACAGGCCGGAATTTGCGGCGATGACGGACAAACAGAAGGCGACGCTTTTGCTGCTTTTTATGAATGAGATACTTACGGAGCTCACCGTCAGCGCGAGCATAGCTCCCGACGCCCGGAACATAGAGCCGCCCGAGCGCCCGAACGGCGGCCGCTGGCTCGCGACGGCGACTGTTTTTGAGCCGGACGAGAAGCTCGGAAAATACGACAGCTCGGGACCCTGCCGTATAAACCTCTCGGACGGCGTCGCGAACGTCTCCGATTATCAGTCCGCGTTCGGCGATACGCACTGGGTATACGACCGTCTTGATACTGCTGCCAAAATAGAGGACATCGCGCGGTTTTACGTGTCTTTCCTCGTTGACGGTGTGAAACCGCACAACGCGGCGCTGTACGAAAATGCCGGCTATTTCGAGAAACTTCACATTCTCCGCCGTGACGCGAACGGGAAAGCTGTGCTCGACGTCCCGTACATGACGTTTGACGAATGGTTCGCGCACTGGCAGCCCGCGAAAGAGGCGGTCAAGTCTGCGCTCAGTCCGCTGCTGTGCGGCGAGCTCGCACAGCTCGCGGACAAGCACAGAAACCTCGTTCCAAAGCATGTGGACGCATATAAATATTACGAGCACGTCGGCGCGCTCGGCGCATATGAAAAGGCGCAGCTTTTCGCGATAGCGGAAAAAAACCTCATGCCGTGGCATGTCGAGATCGGAAAGACGCCGATAATATTTATAAGATATAAAAAGTAGGCTGCCGGAACGGCGCCGGATAATTGCGGGGGAGCCCTCCCGGAAAGGCTCCCCCGCCCTTTATTTACAAAGCACGAGATGCAAAAAAATCTCCCTCTCTCCCGCCGCCCCGCAGATCTGTCGGTTCATAATTTGTTCACAAATACGTCTGCCTGTTAACTTTTTTATTTTTGCCGGCGCGCGCTTGAAACGCGCGCTTTTTTTCGGTATAATTGAGCTGTTGATAATTTAATGTTAAAGTGAAGGTACACAAAATGGGACCGATGATGGGACCCCCGCCCGGAGGAGGGCGGCAGAACGACAAGCTGAAACCGCCGAAACCGAAGAACATTCGCGAGGTTCCGAAATATTTAAAGACTGTTATATTCGGATTCTTTTACAGGCTTTTTTACATATTCGGGCTCGTGTGGGAGGCGCGCCCGTCTCTACTGTTCATCATGCTCTTCATGAGCATTTTCAACGGCATCATTCCCGTGTTCGGCGCGCGGATAGCGGCGGACCTGCTCAATTCGCTCGCCACCCCGCTCGCCGTCGAAAAATATTCGGCGATCGGTCAGCTCATCGTCAACGCGACGGGCGCCGCCGCCTCCGGCGACGGCTGGCGCATCATAACCGCGCTCCTTATACTTCAGTTCGCGTATATGCTCTTCAACTCCGTCGTGACGAGCCTGTACAACATGTTCGTCAACATCTCGGGCGAGCTTGTGACGAACCACATCAAGGTAAAGATCATCAAAAAGGCGAAGGAAGTAGACGTCGCGAGCTTCGACCTGCCCGAATTTTACGAAAAGCTCGAAAACGCGAACCGCGAGGCGGGTATGCGCCCGATCAACATAATGCGCTCGACGTTCTCCCTCATCAGCACGGTCATCAGCATGGTGAGCTTCATCGTCATTCTCTCCGCCGTCGGCGCGTGGATGCCCGTCGTCGTAATACTGCTCGCGATACCGTCCGCCGTCATCAACTTCACGTACAGGCGCAAGACGTTTTTCTATATGCGCCGCCGGTCGAAGGACCGCCGCCAGATGGAATATTACAGCAACCTGATGGTGAACAAGGACATGGTGAAGGAGATACGCCTGTTCGGCCTTTCCGACACGTTCATCGACCGCTTCCGTCAGACGTTCAAAAACTATTATTCCGGCATCAAGCGCCTGATCGTCAATGAAAACGTGTGGCACATCTCAATCTCGATATTAACAACGGTCGTCAACTGCCTGCTCTACCTCGTCATAGCGAAGAACGTCTTCACGGGCATATTCACGCTCGGCGACTACTCGCTCTACACGAGCTCGCTCAACAACGTTTCAAACGGCGTCTCCTCGCTCATCACGACGACATCTTCGATATACGAGGGCGCGCTCTTTATCGACAACATGATAATCTTCATGGCGGAGAAAAAGCATATCGTCCCGATCCTTTCGGAGCCGCGCCACGTCGCGCGCCACACGGGGCACACGGTCGAGTTCCGCCACGTCAGCTTCCGCTACCCCGGGACAGAGCGCATGGTGCTCCGCGACATAAATTTCAAGCTCGACGCCGGGGAAACGTGCGTCCTCGTCGGCCTGAACGGCGCCGGGAAGACGACGCTCATCAAGCTCTTAACGCGGCTTTACGACCCGACCGAGGGTACGATCCTCCTTGACGGGCACGATATCCGCGAATACGACACAGACGAGCTGTACGAAATGTTCGGCATCATCTTCCAGGACTTCGGCAAATACGCCGTCTCCGTCCGCGAAAATATCAAATTCGGCGACATAACGAAGGAGCACAGTGAGGAAGACATAATCGATGCGGCGCGTCAGTCCTCGTCGGACGGGTTCATAGAAAAGCTGCCCGACGGCTACAACACGCCCTTGATGCGGTATTTTGAGGAGAACGGCATCGAGCTCTCCATCGGCCAGTGGCAAAAGCTCTCGATAGCGCGCGCGTTCTACTCGGACTCGGATTTTCTCATCCTCGACGAGCCGACCGCGTCGCTCGACGCCATTGCGGAGCAGGAGATATTCAACCAGTTTGACAGTCTGCGCGCCGACAAGACGACTATTTTCGTCTCGCACAGGCTGTCGAGCGCGACCGTCGCCTCAAAGATACTCGTGCTCGAATACGGTGAGATAATCGAAGAGGGCAACCACAGCCAGCTCATGAACAAGCGCGGGCGCTATTGGGAGCTCTTCTCGACCCAGGCAAAGCGCTACCTCACCGAGGTCGACGAAAACGACCGCCTCGACGACGACATCGCGCCGAAAAAGCCCGCCGCCGGGCGGCGCGAGCTCCCCGACAGAGGCTGAATCACGAATACGCGAAAACCGCCGCGCTATCCTGCGCGGCGGTTCCTTATGTGCGATTTTATTGTTTCCCGCTTTCTTTTTCGGCTGAGTCGATGCTGTCGACGGTCTTCTTTATACCGACGAGCCGGTCGACCGTTTCCCTGTCCGCCTCAGCGAGCGCTTTCAACATATTCTGCTCCGCCGACTTTATCCTGCCGCAGACGACGCCTGCGGCGATTATCGCGGCGTCCCCGCCGAAGACCCCTCCGAGCGCACCGGCAACGTCGTCGCCCCCGGCGTTCGTCCCTGTGACAAGGAAGATCAAAAGATATGCTATAACTGTAAATATCGCGGCAGCCGCGACCGATTTCAACACCGACACCTTCATTTTTCTTTTTTCCCCCGAAACTTTGCCTGCTTTTTCTGTTATTTTACCGCGCCGGGCAAAAAAAGTCAAGCGCCGCCCAGATTCCCGCTAAATTATCCTATATTATCGACAAAAACGGGGGCTTTTCGCATGTTTTAATTTTCGCATTTCATGAATTGACACGGCGGGAGCTTTCGCATATAATATGATGACAATATATAAGCAGAGGTATTTTACCGTGCAGGTCAGGACAGCAAAATTCGGCGGCTCCTCGCTCGCGAGCCCGGAACAGTTCAAAAAAGTCTACGATATCGTCATGGCGGACCCGACCCGGCGCTATGTCGTCGCGTCCGCGCCCGGAAAGCGCTTTCCCGAGGACACGAAGGTCACCGATATGCTCTACGCCTGCTACGACATGGCGGTCGCCGGGCTTGACTTCGAACTGTTCTTCGACGGGATAAGGGCGCGCTTTGACGAGATAATCGCGGGGCTCGGGCTCGACCTCGACCTGTCACTCGAATACGAATCGATAAAGGAATCGTTCCGCCACGGCTCCGGGCGCGATTACGCCGCCTCGCGCGGCGAATACCTGAATTCGCTGATCCTCGCCCGCTATCTCGGCTACGATTTCATTGACGCCGCCGAGGTTGTCTTCTTCAGCGAGGACGGCAGCCTTGACGAAGAGATTACGTATAAAACGCTCGCCTCCGCGCTGCGTATGCACGAGCGCGCCGTCGTTCCCGGGTTTTACGGCTCGATGCCGAACTACACCGTGCGGACGTTCTCGCGCGGCGGCTCCGATATATCCGGCTCGATAGTCGCCCGCGCCTCCGGCTCCGACATTTACGAAAACTGGACTGACGTTTCCGGCTTTCTCATGGCAGATCCGAAAATAGTCCGCGAGCCGCTCGGGATCAAGGTCGTCACATACCGCGAGCTGCGCGAGCTTTCGTACATGGGCGCCGGGGTGCTGCACGAGGACAGCGTCTTCCCCGTCCGCTCGGCGGGCATACCGATAATTATCAAAAACACGAATCGCCCGGACGACGAGGGCACAACGATCGTTGCCGGGACGGACATATACGACCGCGAACACATCATAACGGGCGTTGCCGGGAAGAAAAACTTCTCCGTCATTCGCATAGACAAGGACAGAATGGCGTACCGCCGCGGTATGCTGCACCGGATCGTCGAGATACTTGACTACAACGGCGTCCACGCCGAGCACATTCCCTCCGGTATCGACACGATGTCCATCGTCGCGCACACCGAGCAGCTCACGGGAAAATACGACATTTTGATAGATTCGATACGCCGCGCCGTCGACCCCGATTACATCGGCATCGAGGACGGGCTCGCGCTCATCGCCGTCGTCGGGCGCAGCATGGTCGGCAGCCCCGGCGTCGCCGCGCGCGTTTTTGACGCGCTTGCAAAGGCGTCTATAAACGTCCGCATGATCGACCAGGGCGCCTGCGAGATAAACATCATCGTCGGCGTCGCAGCGGAGGATTTCGAAGACTCGGTCCGCGTCATCTACCACGAATTTGTGAGAAGATAAAAGCTCCGCGGCAGGCGGCCATGACGGCTGCCTGCCGCGGATTTTTTTGTCAGTCGGCTCGCGGTCTTGCAATCGGGGCGGAATTGTGATAAACTGTCCTTCAGTCGTTTTCCGGGAAACAGTGCGCCGGGAGCTGCGTGCCGCCGATCACATGAAAGTGCAGGTGCGGAACGCTCTGGCACGCGTCCGGCCCGCAGTTCGTTATGACGCGGTAGCCGTTGTCGGCGCCGCCGAGCTTTGCTATCTCCGGTATGCACTCAAATATGTGCGCAATGACGGCGCTGTTCTCCGCCGTTATCCCGTCGACCGAGCCGATATGCGTCTTCGGCACGACGAGCACGTGGCACGGCGCCTCCGGCGCGATGTCGCGGAACGCGAGTATCGTTTCGTCCTCGTAGACCTTATTTGAGGGGATATCCCCTTTCACTATGCTGCAAAACAGGCAGTCCATGATTTGTAGCTCTCCTTAAAAAACAAATTTCCGTCGGCTCGCTGCCGACGGATAAATGATACCACAAAAAAGCACCCGCCGCAACGGCTTTCGGGCGAAAGGAACGCAAAAATGGAAAAAATCTTTGACGCACACACGCATACATACCCGCCCGCCCTCGCCCCGAAGGCGACCGCGAACCTCGGCGCATTCTACAATTTCCGCGTGATGCGCGAGGGGACGGCAGCTGACCTCTGCCGCACCTCCCGCGAGGCGGGCGTCGCCGGCTTTCTCATTCTCGGCGTCGCGACGAACGCAAGGCAGGTCCGCCACATAAACGAAACGATCTCCGCCGAGATACGCGCCGCGAGGGAGGACGGATTTTCCGCCTTCGGCTACGCGGCGATGCATCAGGACACGGAGGATATCGCCGCCGAGCTCGACTATGCCGTCTCCCTCGGGCTTTCGGGCGTCAAGCTGCACCCGGACATTCAGGGCGTCGCGATAGATGACGCGCGGCTCTTGCCGCTGTACGCGCTCGCGGAGGAAAGAGAGCTGCCCGTGTGCTTTCACATGGGGGACGACAGGCCCGAGTACAGGTTCAGCGAGCCGTGCCGCCTCGTCCGCATACTTGAAATGTTCCCCCGCCTCCGCGTGCTCGCCTCCCACCTCGGCGGCTGGCGCGCGTGGGACGAGGCGCGCGAGCTGCTCGCCGGGAGAGAAAATGTCGTCTATGACGCGTCAAGCTCGCTTTGGGCGCTCTCCCCGGAGGCGGCGGCGGAGCAGATACGCGCGCTCGGCGTCGAAAACGTGATGTTCGGGACGGACTACCCCGTCGTCAGCGCCGCCGACTATATGAAGCTCTTCGACAAGCTCCCGCTCACCGAGAGGGAGCGGCGCGCCGTCCTCTGGGACAACGCCGCGCGCTTTTTCGGAATAGAATGAAGGAATATCCCCTGACCTCACCGGGTGCGCCGGACGTCTGGGAGCGCACCCTTGCCGCCGGGCTCCCCGCCGTGATATACGGCACCGGCAACGGCGCGGACAAGGTGATGGACGAGCTCGAGCGCCGCAAGATCCCGGTCGCCGCCGTCTTCGCCTCGGACGGATTTGTCCGCGAGCGCGCGTTTCGCGGGTACCGCGTCATGTCATATGCGGAGGTCAGCCGCGAGCTTTCGGACTTCACGGTGCTGCTCGCGTTCGGGACGTCGCGCCCGGACGTGCTCGACAATATCGGGAAAATTTCGCGCGAGCACACGCTTTTGTGCCCGGACGTGCCAGCGTTCGGCGAGACGGTGTTTGACGCCGCATACTACCGCGAAAACTACGGCGCGTTCTGCCGCCTTTATGATTCGCTCGCGGACGGCGAGTCCCGCCGGGTGCTCTCGCTCATTCTCGAATATAAGCTCACAGGCTCGATCACACCGCTCGCCGCCTCCGCGTCCGGCGGCCTGCCGTTCGGATTTTTTGACTGCGGGGAGTACGAAACGTACATCGACCTCGGCGCTTACACCGGGGACACGGTGCGAGGTGCCGTAAAATGTATGCCGCGCCTGCGGCGCGTCATAGCGCTCGAGCCCGAGCCACATGCATACAAAAAGCTGAGCGCGCTCGCCGAAACATCAGCGCGCCCGCATATTGAAACATACAATGCCGCCGCGTGGAAATGCGACACGGCGCTCGAATTTGTGACACGATCCGGCAGGGGCTCATCGTCCGCCGCCTCCGGGCACGCGGGGACAAAGACGCGAACGGTGCGGGCGCTCGCTGTCGACGGGATCTCGAATGAGCGCGTCGACCTCATCAAATTTGACGTTGAGGGTGCAGAGGCGGAGGCGATCCTCGGCGCGGCAGAGACGATACGCCGCGACCGCCCGGACATGATCGTCTCCGTCTATCACAAAACCGGCGACCTCTTGTCGCTGCCCGCGCTCGTGCGGAGCCTCGTCCCGGAATACAGGCTGTACCTTCGCCGCGAGCCCGGCGTCCCCGCCTGGGGGATCGACCTTTTTGCGACGGTGAAAAACAGGCAAGAATAAGAAAGCAATTGAAAAAACGTCCCAAGCGGGACGTTTTTTATTCCTTATCGTAGTTTTCGAGAAAGCTGTGCGTCTCGCCCTTTGTCTTGTACGCCGGGAAGGTGTCGAGCCAGACGGAATGGATACTCCTGAAGATGCGCTTTTCTATGTCCGGGTCGTCGCGGCTGAGGTTCCGGAGCCACAGCTTCACCGTCTGCCGCTTTGACGCGGAGGCGTCCGCATCGGCCTTTTCGGCAGCGCGGCACGCGCACCGCAGAAATTCAACGCCGACGGCGCGGCCCCAAACGGAGATGTCCTCCTCGTGGACGCAGTATATCGGGCGTATCAGCTCCATGCCGGGGAAATTCTCGCTTTTCACCTTCGGGATCATCGCCTGGAGCTGCGAGCCGTAGAACATTCCGATCAGCGTCGTCTCCACGACGTCGTCAAAGTGGTGGCCGAGCGCGATCTTGTTGCAGCCGAGCTTTTGTGCCTGACTGTACAGGTGCCCGCGCCTCATACGCGCGCAAAGGTAGCACGGCGACTTTTCGGTATTATCCACCGCGCCGAAAATATCCGTTTCAAACACCTTGAGCGGTATTCCGAGCAGCTCCGCGTTTGCTTCGAGCAACCGCCTGTGCTCCGGGCTGTACCCCGGGTCCATGGCGATGAATTCGAGATCGAACCTGACCTCGCCCGTGCGGTGCAAAAGCTGCATCAGCTTCGCGGTCAGCATCGAATCCTTACCGCCCGAGACGCAGACCGCGATCCTGTCCCCGCTGCCGACAAGCTCGTACTGCTTGATCCCCTCGATAAACGGCCGCCACAGCTCCCGCCTGTATGCCTTGAGTATGTATTCCTCGGAGCGTGCGGCCGTGCTCTTTTCGCCTGTCATCTTCCGACTCCGGTCAGGTCGCGCACGACTTCGCCGGCAATAATAAGCCCGGCGACGCTCGGGACGAACGCGCAGCTCCCCGGCGCCCGCTTTCCGCCCGCGGCGGGCTCACATTCGCCGCACGGCACCTTCGGTATTTCCCTTGAATAAACGACCTTCAGCTTTTTGATCCCGCGCTGCCGCAGCTCGCGCCGCATGACGCGCGCGAGCGGGCACACGGACGTCTTATATATGTCCGCGACCTCGAACTGCGTCGGGTCAAGCTTATTTCCCGCGCCCATAGACGAGATTATCGGCACCCCTGCCTCCGTCGCCGCGACGGCGAGCCCGATCTTACCGGAAACCGTGTCTATCGCGTCGACGACGTAGTCATAGGCGGAAAAATCAAACTTTTCCGCCTCCTCCGGCAGGAAAAACGTCTTATACGTGCGGACGGCGGCGTCCGGATTTATGTCCCGGACGCGTTCGGCGGCGACGTCGACCTTGTATTTTCCGACGGTGCTCGAAAGCGCAACTATCTGCCTGTTTATATTCGATTCGCTGACCGTGTCCGGGTCGATGAGGTCGAGCGCACCGACGCCGGAGCGCGCGAGCGCCTCCACCGCATACCCGCCGACGCCGCCGACGCCGAAAACGGCGACGCGCGAGCGCACGAGCACCTCGAGCGCCTCGCCGCCGAGCAGCATTTCCGTTCTTATAAACCGTTCTTTCATTTTTTACCGTCTCGGTTACAGTATTGCCGCCGTTATTATATAATTAAGGGGCAAATTTGTCAAGAGACGCAAAAAGCGAAAACAAAAAAACGCGGGAGGGCCTTTTGCAAAAAGTCCCTCCCCCTGTCATATTATCTTTTAGCCTTTGCCGCCCGTTATTCTATCTCCTGCTCCGTGTCGTCAAACAGCTCGGAGTCAAAAAACTGCCGGACAGTTATCCCGAGCCCGTCGCAGAGCTTTTTTAAGGTAACCACCCCGGGGTTGCGGCTCTTTTCGTTCAGAATACTGTACACTGTCGACGGCGGTATGCCCGCGATATTAGCAAGCGAATTCACCGCGATCCCACGCTCAAGGCAAAGCTCAAGTATGCGATTTGCAACCGCCTCTTTTGTCCGCATGATCCCCTCCGAATGGGCAATAAATTTTTTGCGGTGAACCGTGTCTCCGATGCAATAACACCTACGCAAAACGCGCCGCCCGAATAGGGACGGCGCGTTTTCGTATAACTTACTTATACTTGCGCTTTCTTGCAGCCTCGGCCTTTTTCTTTTTCTTCACGCTGGGCTTTTCGTAGTGTTCCCTTTTGCGAAGTTCAGCGAGGACGCCCGATCTCGCACACTGACGCTTAAATCTGCGGAGCGCGCTGTCGAGAGATTCATTCTCCTTGACTCTGATTTCTGCCATCTTTGATATCCCCCCCTTCGCAATGGTATGACGCCGGCGTTTTTCAAACCGCCATCGGCTATTATAGCAGAATTGGCGCCGCATGTCAATGTCTTTTCTTCAATAAATTTTCACATTTCGGCAAAAAATATCGGAGAAGACGGCCTTTACGGCTTGCCTTCTCCGATATATGTACATTTTATTTCAGTGTTTTAATATTCCCGAAATGTTAAATGACTCAGTGCTTCTTCGAGCAGATGTAAGCGCCCGTTGCAGCGATACCGAGAACGATAGCCGCCGTTGCAAAGCCGGTCGCCGGAGAGGTCGAGCCCTGAGAAGCGCTGCCGCTGCCGCCGGCGGAACCCGTCGTGTCAGCCGGTTTCTGCGTGTCAGCGGGCTTCTGCGTGTCGGCAGGCTTCTGCGTGTCTGCCGCGTCAGCCTTCGTCAGCTTCCAGCCAACGGAAGCAACGTTGGGAGACTTCTCATAGGGATCGGTATTTGTCAGGCGAACCGTATTCTCGCCAGCAGCAAGCTTTACAGAAACAGTCTTGGTCTGTGTCGTCCAACCATTTCCGTCATCGCATTTAACGGTCGCAACGCTTGCGTTGTCACCGTTAACGATAACCTTTGCCGCTCTATTCGCCGCATCACCGGCGATGCCGATGCTGAGCTCGTATTCTCCGGCCTTTTCTACGGTAAACACGAAATCAATATAAGCGCTTGCCGGGTTTGCTTCATCAGCCGGCTTAAGCCCGATAGCATCGTCTCTGCCGTCTTTTACCTGAACGCCCATGTCATTAAGACCGGTCCATGTGACCTTGCCGTTGTCAAGCGTAACAGTCTTTACGCCTTCTGCTTCTGTTGCGGATTCGTTCCAGCTTCCAGTAACCTTTATGCTGCCTTCGTCTGCTGCGAATGAAGGAATCATCAGCGCTGCGATCATGCATACGACTGCGACGACGCTGATAAGGACTTTGATCTGTTTTCTCATATAGAAAACCTCCTACTTTGTTTAATATGTCCTTTGCATTTGCTTAAATTATATACTTTTATGTCGCGGATAACAATGTTTCCTTATATCCGTATAATGTAAAATCCTTGGCAGTTTACCGCCGTAAATTTTTACCTTTCCTTTATTTTCCTTTATTTTCCGCGCAGATGCGCCGCCGCCTTTTTGCCCTCGGCGCGAATGCGCTCGGCGTCGACCGTTTTATATTCCCCGTCGCGGTAGAGGATACGCCCCGCCGCCATCGTCAGCCTGACGTCTGCTGCGGACGCCGAGTAGACGACCGCGGTCGGAATATCGTCCGCGTTCAGATGCAGCGCGTCCCCGTCGAGCAGGACGAGATCGGCCGCGCGCCCGGGTGCGAGCACGCCAGAGCGATCAAAGCCCATCGCGGCGGCTCCGTCAGCCGTCGCCATTTCTATGACCTTGCGCGCCGGGAGCGCCGACGCCGAGCCGGCCGATATCTTCGCCGCAAGCGCCGCGAGCCGCATTTCGCGGAACATATCGAGCGTGTTGTTGCTCGCCGCGCCGTCCGTCCCTATGCCGACGCGCACGCCGCGCGCGAGCAGCTTTGCGACATGCGAGACGCCGCTGCACAGATACATATTGCTCGCCGGACAGTGCGCCGCCGTGACGCCGTGCGATGCGAGGATTTCGATATCCCCGTCCGACAGGTGGACACAGTGCGCCGCTATGACCGGGACGTCAAATAGTCCCGTCCGCTCAAAATACGCGGGCGGCGTCATTCCGTGCCGCTCAAAGCAGCCCGCGACCTCCGGCGCGCTCTCGGACAGGTGGACGTGTACGCCGACCCCGAGCTCGCGCGCGAGCCCGGCCGCCGCGCGGGCGGTCGTCTCGTCCGACGTATACTCCGCGTGCAGCCCGACATATATGCGGACTCGCCCGTCCGCGCCGTCAAACTCGCGGTGAAGCTCGCGGTGCGACATGACGCCCTCGACAGACGTTGAGCCGCGCGAGATGTTCGCGCGTATGCCCGAATCGAGCACGGCGCGGATCATATCGGGGCACTCGAAATACATGTCCGCAAACGACGTTATCCCGCCGCGCATCATCTCCATTATCGCGAGCATCGTGCCCGTGTATATCGTCTCCGGCGTGAAATTGTCCTCCAGCCGCTGCACGCACGCGAGCCACTCCGCGAGCGGGAGGTCGGCTCCCTCTCCGCGCAAAAGCACCATCGGCGCGTGTGAGTGTGCGTTCGAGAGTCCGGGCATGCATATCCCGCCCCTGCCGTCTATCACCTCGGCGCCCTTCGCCTCCGGCGCGTCATTTTCGGCGCCCGCGTAGACGATGCTGTTCCCGTCCGTAATCACGGCGCCGCGGGGGAACGACCGCTCCCCCGTATAAAGCCTTACATTTTTTATATAATACATCTTTCCCCTCCGCTCACGCGCCGGTCGAATTTATATACGCGCGCTGCGCCTCTGTCAGCGCGTCTATCGTCTTCCCCATCGTTCCGAGCTTCATCTCTGCGACCGTGCGGTCGATATCCTCCGGCACGGCGTAAACGCCGGGCTCCATCTCGCCGCCGTACTTTATGAGATATTCGGCGGTCAGCGCCTGGAGCGCAAAGCTCGTGTCCATTATCTCCGCCGGGTGCCCGTCGCCTGACGCGAGGTTGACGAGCCGCCCCTCCGCGAGCAGATATACGGTCTTGTTCTCGCCGCCGACGTCGAAGACGAATTTTTCTATATTGTGCCGCGCCTCCGAGACGGACTTCGCCCTCGCCCTCATCTCCGCGACCGCTACCTCAACGTCGAAGTGGCCCGCGTTGCAGAGGACGGCGCCGTTTTTCATCTTCTTTATATGCTCCGTCGTTATGACGTCGCGGCAGCCGGTCACGGTGAGGAAAATGTCGCCGAGCGGCGCGGCGTCCGCCATTTTCATGACGTCGAATCCGTCCATGACCGCCTCGACCGCGCGGACCGGGTCGACCTCGCAGACGATGACGCGTGCGCCCATTCCCTTCGCCCGCATCGCGGCGCCCTTGCCGCACCAGCCGTAACCGGCGACGACGAACACCTTTCCCGCTATGACGAGATTCGTCGTCCGCATTATGCCGTCGAGCACGGACTGGCCCGTGCCGTATCTGTTGTCGAACAGATATTTCATTCTCGCGTCGTTTACGCACACCATCGGGAACGGGAGCCCGCCCGTCGCCGCACGCGCGCGCAGGCGCATGACGCCCGTCGTCGTCTCCTCGCTGCCGCCGAGGAGGTTTTCCCCGTACTCGGGGTGCTCGTCGCAGAGGATCGCCGTCAGGTCGCCGCCGTCGTCGATAAAGACGTCCGGGCGGCAGGACAGCGTGCGGCAGAGGTGGCTGTGATATTCCTCATCTGTCGCCCCGTGTATCGCGAATACGTGTACGCCGAGCGAGGCGAGCCCCGCCGCAACGTCGTCCTGAGTCGAGAGCGGATTGCACCCCGTTGCGTAAACGTCCGCGCCGCCCGCCTTCAAAAGCAGCGCGGTCCGCGCCGTCTTCGCCTCCATGTGTATCGACATCGCGATCTTCTTCCCCGAGAACGGTTTTTCCCTCTCGAACCGGCGCTCTATCTCGCCGACTATCGGCATGTGCGCGCGTACCCAATCAATTTTCATTATTCCGGACGGCGAAAGCGACGCGTCCCTTATGATGTTTTCCATATCTTTTTCCTTTCTTTCAGTCGACGAGCTCGACCGACAGCACCTCGCACGGGTCGTTTATCCTCGGGACAAATTCGCTGTTGTGCGCGCCTGCGGAGACGAGCAGATTGCCGTAAAAACCTTTTGTATACCGCGGGAAAATCCCCTGCCCCGGCGCGAACGCGCCGATGCCGAAGGCGCGCCACTGTCCGCCGTGCGCGTGCCCGGCGAGGACAAGGTCGTCGCGCGGATCGTAAAATTCCCTCACATACCGCTCCGGGCGGTGGCAGATCAGTATTCGATAGCAGTCCTGCCGCCGCAGCCCTTCAAGCATCGAGCGCGCCGCCGCGTCGTCCTCCGGCGACACGGCGCCTATCGCGAGCTCGCACCCGCGCGCCTTTATCCTCGCGTATTCGTCGACGAGCAGGTGAGCCTCCGTCCTCTTTATGTTTTCAAGCTGGCGCTCGGTCAGGTTCGCCTCGTGGTTCCCGAGCCCGTAATATACGGGCGCGATCCGGCAGAGCGACCGGATCAGTTCGTATGAAGCCTCGCTCCTTGCGCCGTCGTGCAGCGCCGCGGACATCTTCGTCTTCGCCTCGACTATGTCCCCGGCGAGGATAATTATATCCGGCGCGATGCTGCGCACGGCGTCCGCGACGGGCACCGGGTCCGCCTCGTGCGTGTCGGAAACGACGGCGAGCCGCAGCCGCGCGCGCCCGGACGTTGAGAGCATATATTTTGTGACCGTGATCTTCTCCTTCAAATCGTTCCCTCCTTCATCATCGCGCGCCGCTCCTTTATATATGAGGCGCGTATCTTTGACATTATCGCCATGACGCGCTCGGAGGCGAAGTCCCTGTACGTCCACGGGAACGCGTGCCAGCCGCCGCGCGAATAAAACAGCGTCATCTCGATATATATCCCGTCGCGCAGCGCTATCCTGTGCCCGGCGGGTTTCGTCGTCGGCAAAAGGAGCCGCCCGTGGCCGATGAGCCCGGGGTCGAGGTTGACGGTGCGGCCGCCGCCCTCCGACATCTCCGCCTCCATCGCGTTCGTCCTCTCCTTTATCTCCGCTATCGTGTCCGGCGGGACGAGATTTTCAAACGACAGAAACCGCCTCTTGACCTCGCCCGTCATCTCGTATGAATAATAGTCGCTGAAAGCCGAAAACGACATCTCCTCGGACTCGAGGTCGACGGGGCCGAAGTCCGATATCAGCTTTTCCTTTGCGCGGGCGTATGCGTCCGCGTCCGTATACAGCAGCCCGCAGAACAGCTTTTCCGGTTCAAACGCGTGCGGCGTTCCCATATATTCCTCCTATTTTTTCACCTTCATCGCCTCGACGCGCTCCCGCTCCGGCGTCACATACGCGGTCCAGTTCGTCTTGTATGTGACATATCCGGGCTTTGAGCCGGACGGCTTTTTGATGTTTTTGACCTGCGTATAGTCGACGGGCACGTTGACCCCGTGCGACACGCTCGAATTGTACGCCGCGATCATTGCCGCCTCGGTGAAGTCCGCCTCCGGCGGCTCCTCCCCGTCCGGCGTTATCATAATGACATGGCTGCCCGCCGCGCCCTTGACGTGGAACCACCAGTCGCCGCCCGCCGCCGTTTTCAGCGTGAGCTTGTCGTTCTGTATATTGTTTTTGCCGCACAAAACCGTATATCCGCCGGACGTCAGATATTTGTCCGGGTGGGACGGCTGCGACTTCAGCCTGCCCTTCGCGCTCGATTTGAGCGCCTTCGCGTATCCCGCTGCCGCGAGCTCCGCGCGCAGCTCGTCTATCTCGGCGTCGCCCTTCGCGCGCGACAGCGCGTCCTCGACCGTTTCGATATATGAGAGCTCCGCCTCCGCGAGCTTTATCTGCTCCGCCGTCATCACGCGGGACGTCTTGCACTTTGCGTATCTGCGGTAGCAGAACTGCGCGTTTTCGGACGGCGACAGCCGCTCGTTCAGCGTGACGCGGACCGTTTTGCATTCGGGGTCGTAGTAGTCAATGAGCTCCGCCTCCCGCATTCCGCGCGAGAGCAGGTGCAGGTTTGAATTTATGATGTCCCCGATCCGCTTGTAGCTCTCGCCCTCTGCGGCGCGCTCGAGCTCCTCCCTCAGCTTTTCGAGCTTGCGCTCGATGCGCCGCCGCGCCGCCGCCACGAGCTTTACGACGTCGCCGCCGCGCTGGGACACTCTGTCAACGCGCCCGCGCTCGCGGTAAAACGATTCGATGAGCTTTGACGGGGAGTCAAAATGCGTCTTTTTATATTTTTCGCCGTATTCGAGTATATCGACGACGCCGAATTCGAGCGGCCGCCCGCCCTCGTCGTAAACGAGCGTCAGCTCCGCCGTCTCCCCCGTGCGGATCATCTCGCGCACCTCGGAAAACGCTGCCCACAGCCGCCCGCCGTCGCAGTCGGACACGGGCGCGTCAACGCTGCCCCCGGCGCGGTACGCGATCTCGCGGCACAACAGCGGGGAGAGCCCCGCGTATGTTCTTATCAGGAATTTGTCCGCTGGCGCGTCCCCCGCCGAGATCGCGGCGTCAAACAGCGCGGACCTGTCCGCGTCGAGAATGTCCGCCTTGTCCTGCTTAGGCGGCGTCTCATACGTCATTCCCGGCAGCACCTGTCGCAGTCTGCTCGTCGTAAAATCGACAACGCGGGAGGCGCCGATTATCCTGTCGCCGTCGCGGCAGAGGATTATATTGCTGTATTTGTTCATGATCTCGACGATGAGATACCGCTCGCACGGGAATCCCATCTCGTCGCGCGTCTCAAACGTGAGCCTCGCCGCCCTCTCCGAGCCGAACTGCTCCGCCCCGGCGAAGACCGCACCGCCGAGATGCTTTCGGAGCATCATGCAGAAACTCGGCGGCGTCGTCGGGTTCTCCGCGTCCTCGCTCTCAAAACACATTCTCGGGTTCGACGAGCCCGCGTTTATATACAGCCGCCGGGATTCGCCCCTCCCGCGCAGAACGACCGATATCTCCTCGTTCGACAGCCCGTATACCTTCTCGCACCGCGCGCCGCGCATGGAATTGACCTCGCGGCAGACCGCGGCAAGCATTGCCGCATCGTATGGCATGTGTGTTGTGTCTCCTTTTTCGCGAGGGGGAAAAACTTTTGAAAAAGTTTTTCCCCCTCGCGCTCCCCTTTTTCAAAACTTTTTATTACTTTATTTTGATGATCACGTCCGCCCGTCAACAAGCACGGCACGCAAATCAAGAGCGTGCCATATTTGCACCGGGGGTCTATGTTGTTGGCGAATTTGATACAACAGGAAAAAGTCTTTCTTTATCGGCAGTAATGCGTTTTTATCTTTTTACTCCACGTAAAATCATTGTCACCGAAACCGATGTGTCCCACTGTTTAATTCCTTCACAATACAATCGAAGCCGCTCATCATATTTGGCATTCACTGCCGAAATAACCCTCTCAGCACAATCTGAATGAACAGACTGAATTGCCTCAAGATTCATCTGCCTCATCGCTTCGATCATTGATTTTGCCATCTGAGCCGGATACTTTGATGCGTCCGGGGTAAGATCAATGATCGCATACCCAATAGATACATCTGAAAATCCATTATGCTCCATTGACGCGGGAAGTTCCGCCTCGGACATCGGATATCGGGCGACATCATACTTCTCCAATTCGTCCTCCGACTGCGAAATACTTTTCCAAAATTCTTTTTCCGCCGCTGTTGTTTCCAAGCATTGTGCGATGCACTGCAAGCCCTTCCTTGCAGAAAGGCAAAGGCACACACCGCCCGGTTTCAACACACGCAACTGTTCGCCCCAAAAAACTGTTGGTTCAATATGTTCCTGTACCGTATTGGAAATTGTGATGTCAAACGAGCAATCCCCGAATGGAAGCTTTGTTGCGTCTCCTTCTCTGAAATCAATTCCAGGAATGTTCTCTTTCGCAAATGAAATGAATTTGCTGTCCCTGTCTATTGCGGTAATTTGCGCCTTGGGATACCATCTGTGTAATGATTCTGCAAGTGCCCCGGGACCGCATCCAATCTCTAATATTTTCATATCAGTATTTTCATCTATATTGAACAATTGCTTATACTGTTCAAAGAACACATCATCAAATCTCAGTTTTCGACTGAGATACAACGTCATAACGCCCTGCACATTTTCTGACCAGATATTGTTCATGTTGTCCCCCGTTAAATTTCTATTTTGATAAATCATACCACAAAATCGTGAATAAATCTACCGCTATTAACCCGGCACACATTTTACACCGCAAGCGGAAAATTACACCGCAAAGGCGCACCTTTCAATTTTTCATCGGTGTTGTATCAAA
>CANROT010000009.1 GCA_947632285.1 uncultured Clostridia bacterium | reverse complement strand
GAGCCATACAGGCGCTGAACAGCGACGTTATCGGCTTTATATACGTCACCGACACGGGTATATGTTATCCCATCATTTATTATAAGGACAACGACTACTACCTGCGCCGCAGCTGGAGGGGGACGTACAGCATTGCCGGAACGATATTCATGGAGTGCATGTGCAGCCCCGATTTCAGCAATTTCAACACGATCATATACGGGCACCGCATGAATGACAGCACGATGTTCGGCGATCTCAAGAACTACACGACGAAGGCGTACCGCGACGCGCACCCGAACGTCTATATCATGACGAACAAGGGCGTCGAGGTCTACGAGATATACGCGGCATACGAGGTCAGCACGTCCGGGCTGACATACCGGGTGACGTTCCTCGACGACGAGGACAAGCAGGAGTTCATCGACTTCTCGCTCAATAATTCGGTATTCAACGCGGGCATCGTCCCGACCGTTGACGACGAGATCATAACGCTCTCGACCTGCCCGGCATACGGGTTCGCGACGCGCTGGGTCGTCCAGGCGGTAAAGCGCGGATAAAGAGGCAAAAATGAGTTATATCGAGGTAAACTATCCCGAGCCTAAGCCGGAATTTTATCGAATGCTGAAGGAACAGCTCCGCATATACACGGACGGGGAGCCGGATCTGACGGCGGTTCTCGCGAATTTCTCGTCCGTGCTCGCGCAGGCGTTTGACCGCGTGAACTGGGTCGGGTTCTACATCGTTTCGGGCGGGGAGCTCGTGCTCGGCCCGTTCCAGGGGAGGCCCGCCGTCACAAGGATCGGATACGGGCGCGGCGTCTGCGGGACGGCGTGGAAAAAATGCGAGGCGATCGTCGTTGACGAGGTCGAGTGCTTCGAGGGACACATCGCCTGTGACTGCAACACGCACTCCGAGCTCGTTGTCCCGATAAAGGCGCCGGACGGCGATGTCTGGGGCGTGCTCGACATGGATTCCGTCGTCCCCGCGTACTTCACGGACGCGGACAGGGACGGGCTGACGGACGCCGTCAGCATGATCGAAGAAAGAATTATGGGGACCGCATGACGCGGTTCCCCTTTTTTTGCCGAAAATCGGCAAAAAATCACCTCGGCGCGCTTTACAAATCGGTTTTTGTGTGGTATTATGGTAGCGGTAAATTTTTAAGTCGGTACTGTGATGCCGGCAAGATCAACCGAATATATCCTGCCGCGTCCGCGCGCCGTGAATAGTTTCGTCTGATCCTGCCGGGGGCAGGATCTTCTTTTTTGGAGTGTGCTATGGGGATAAAGGCTGAGCTCATGGACGAAGGCGCCGTTCTGCGTTCGGTCCGAAGGATAACGCACGAGATCATCGAGCGGAACGGCGGGACGGACGGGCTCTTGCTGCTCGGCATAAAGCGGCGCGGGGTGCCGCTTTCCCGCATGATCGCCGAGAACATAATGAGCTTTGAGGGCGTCCGCGTCCCCGTCGGATATATCGACGTCACGCGCTACCGCGACGATATTCAATGCTCCCCGATCCTCCCGGACGGGGGCGAGACGTTCATTCCCGAGGGCCCGGACGGGAAGCGGGTCGTCCTCGTTGACGACGTCATGTACACGGGGCGCACGGTGCGCGCCGCAATCGAGTGCGTGTTCGCGCACGGGCGGCCGGACAGGATAATGCTCGCCGTGCTCATCGACCGCGGCCACAGAGAGCTGCCGCTGCGTCCGGATTTTGTCGGCAGGAACGTCCCGACCGCGCGCTCCGAGAGAGTCGACGTTCACGTCCCGGAGACGGACGGGGAGCTCCGCGTCCTGCTCTCGGAGCTCTGATATCAGGTAATGACCCGCTCGCGGGTGATTATAAATGAAAAAACGAAAGGAAAAACACAAAATGAAACTCGTCTACGGTGTAAAGGACAGACCTAAGTTCGGACAGCTCGTCATTTTCTCGCTCCAGCAGCTTTTGGCGATCATGGCGGCGACGATCGCGGTCCCGCGCATCATCGGAAACGGAATGTCCGCCTCCGCCGCGCTCTTCGGAGCGGGCGTCGGCACGATAGTGTACCTGCTCTTCACAAAATTCAAGAGCCCCGTCTTCCTCGGCTCGTCGTTCGCGTTCATCGGCTCGATGACGGCGGCGTTCGCAGGGGGCGTCTCGATGTCGGTCGGTTATCTCGGGCTGATACTCGGCGCGCTCTTCGCGGGGCTTGTGTACGTCGTGATAGCGCTCGTCGTCAAATTTGCGGGCGTCGCATGGATAAACAAGCTCATGCCCGCCTCCGTCATCGGGCCGACGGTCGCGATCATCGGGCTGTCGCTCTCCGGCAACGCGATCGGCGACCTGCAGTCCGGCTCGGTGCTTGACAGCAACGGCAACCCGACCGCCTCCGTTTACCTCTGCATACTCTGTGGCCTCATAACGCTCGCCGTGACGATGATATGCTCCGTTTACGGCAAAAAGATGCTGAAGATGATCCCGTTCATCATCGGCATCGTCGCCGGATACGCCGTTGCGGCGATCTTCACCGTTATCGGCATATACGACGGGAACCCGGCGCTGCAGATCATTGATTTTTCGAAATTTACCTCGATGCAGTGGTACCCCGATTTCACGTTCCTCGGCATTTTCCGCGAGCCGTTCAAATTCGGCAGCGTCGGCTCCATCGGCTCATATATCGCGACTATCGCGGTCGCATATATCCCCGTGGCGTTCGTCGTCTTCGCGGAGCACATCGCGGACCACAAGAACCTCTCCTCGATAATCGAGCAAGACCTGCTCGAGGATCCGGGCCTTCACAGAACGCTGCTCGGTGACGGCGTCGGTTCCATCGCGGGCGCCATCTTCGGCGGCTGCCCGAACACGACATACGGTGAATCCGTCGGCTGCGTCGCGATCAGCGGAAACGCGTCCGTCGCAACGATACTCGGCACCGCGGTCATGGCTATACTTATCTCGTTCGTCGCCCCGTTCTCGACGTTCCTGGCGACGATACCGTCCTGCGTGATGGGCGGCGTCTGCATCTCGCTCTACGGCTTCATCGCCGTTTCGGGTCTGAAAATGGTGCAGAAGGTCGATCTTGAGGACAACCGCAACCTGTTCACGGTCGCCGTTATCCTTATCTCCGGCATCGGCGGGCTCGAAATAACGATAGGCGCGGTGACGATAACGAAGGTCGCCTGCGCGCTCATTCTCGGCATACTGACGAACACGCTGCTCGGCGGCGGCAGACTGCTGACGGACCCCGCGCCCGAGAAGATAATGCACCACAGAAAGAGAAGAAAATAATGCGGCAAGCTGCCGGGCCCGGGACAGGCGACTGTCCCGGGCTGTGCTTATTTCGGCATAAACGCGGCGCAGCGGATAATGATAGACGGCTCCGGCTGCGGCGCTTATCCCCGCGATTTTGATACGGCAAAAAGGACGGCTTTGGTAAAATGTGGCTGATCGACATGATACATGCGATGAGGAATTTCAAAAAGACTCTCAAAAACGAAGTGAATGATATTTCGGTCAAACAGGAGGTTTACAAAAATATGACGCACGATGAGCTTGTCTCGCTCCCTGACGGGGAGCTTATAACGGCAGCCTTTGATCGCGTGGACGGAAAGCTTGACGGCGCGGACTTTGAAGAAGGCTCCTCGGCGCTGACATCGCTTTTGTCTGAGCCGGAACGCGTGTTATACACCGTTTTTTTGCTCGAGGTGGAGGTGAACAACGGCGGACTGTGCCGGTTCTTCATCAATTCGAGCCGCGCGGCGGCGCCGTTCGTGAGCGACAGCCTTGACTTGATAGGCGCGCATGAATGCAGGGCGCTTTACGACGGATTCATCAAAAAATACGGGATCGACGACAGCGATCTGTCGTCGTTCGATTCACCGACGACTGAGGCATTTTCGGCACAGTACGACCGCTACCCGTTCGACGAATTCGACGATGAGTTTTACACCCTCGACTCGCTCGACGGGCGTCTCGCCGCTTACGTGAGGGAGCATATCGAAAGCTTCTGAATATTTTCGCGCCGCGCGTCAACATATTGAAATCGCGGCGGTGTGGTGGTAAAATATAAAAAACCGGACGCCTCAACGGGGTTGTGCGGTGTTTGAAAAAAGGAGAATTACATGATTTCAAGAGAACTTTGCGAGCGGGTCCTGCGCCGCGCGTCATCGACGGGCGCGGACTACGCGGAAATATTCGCGGAGCACACGACGGATCACGCGATACGAATGATCTCAAACAAGGTGGACAGCGTTGCGGACGCCGTCATCGCCGGGGCGAGCGTGCGCGTTTTCCGAGGGCTGCGCTCCGTTACGGCGACGACGACGGACACCTCCGAGGCGGGGCTTATGCGATGCGCCGCGCGCGCGGCGGACGCGCTCGGCGAGGGCGAGGCGGCGGTCGAGATAAATCTCCGTGAGCGCATCTTCGGCGACATACATTCGGTGAAGATCGTCCCCTCCACGGTGCCGAACAGGCAGAAGGCGGACGTGCTCAAGTCCGCGTACTTCGCGGCGCGCGAGTACGACGAGAGCATAGTTCAGGCGACGGGGACGCTGCTCGACGTCGATCATAACATTCTCATCGCGACGAGCGAGGGGCTATACGCCGAGGACCGCCAGATCAGGACGAGGCTGTCGATAAGCGCCGTTTCCGACAGGGGGCAGGGGACGCAGACCGGCTCGTGCAACCCCGGGCGCAGAATGGGAATGGAGGTCTTTGACTCGGTCATCGACCCGGTCGCAACGGGGAGGACCGCGGCGGAGCAGGCGTTCACGATGGCGGGCGCCGGGTACTGCAAGGCGGGCGTCATGCCGGTCGCGATCGGGAACGGATTCGGCGGCGTCATCTTCCACGAGGCGTGCGGGCACTCGCTCGAGGCGTCCGCGGTCGCATACGGGCTCTCCCAGTTTGCGGGCAAGCTCGGGACGCAGATCGCGAACCCGAAGGTCACCGCCGTTGACGACGGGATGATACCGAACGCGTGGGGCTCGATAAACATCGACGACGAGGGCACCCCGGCGCAGAAAAACGTCCTCATCGAAAACGGCGTCCTCAAGACGTACATGATAGACAAATACAACGGGCGCAGAATGGGAATGGCGTCCACGGGCAGCGCGCGGCGGCAGAGCTACGCGTACACGACGACGTCGCGCATGACGAACACGTATATTGCCGAAGGGACGGACGACAACGACGAGATCATCGCCTCCATCGAATACGGGCTCTATGCAAAATCGATGGGCGGCGGCTCCGTCAACCCGGCGACGGGCGAATTCAACTTTGCCGTGAACGAGGGGTACATGGTCCGCAGCGGCAAAATATGCGAGCCGGTCCGCGGCGCGAGCCTCGTCGGAAAGGGCTCCGAGGTCATAATGAACATCGACATGGTCGGCAGAGATCTCGATCTCGGTCAGGGAATGTGCGGCGCGTCGAGCGGTTCGATCCCGACGAATGTGGGCCAGCCGCTGATCCGCGTTTCGTCGATAACCGTGGGCGGAAGATGAGAGCGGAAAACGTCAAGGAGGAAACGATAACGAATGAACATGGAATACAGTGCATTTAAGGAAGCCGTGATCTCGGAGGCGAAAAGGCGCGGCATCAGCGAGTACGAGCTCTACTACAACTCCGGCGAGGACGTCAGCGTCGACACCTTCAGGCATGAGATAAACGAATTTTCAAGCTCCGTTGACGGCGGAGTTTCGTTCCGCTGCGTCGTCGGCGGCAAGATGGGATATTCTTCGACGGAGGAGCTGTCGGAGGAGGAGGCGGTCGGCATTGTCGGCAGGGCCGTCGACAATGCGGAGATCCTCGAAAACGATGAGCGCGAATACCTCGCGCCGGGCGGGCTCGAATATGAGCCGCTCGACCTCGTCCCCTACGCGCTCCCGGCGACGGAGGAGCTCATAAAAGCGGCGCTCGACGGCGACCGCGCCCTCTATGCGGCGGACCCCGCCGTTATCGACGGCGCGAGCGCGTCCGCGTCGTGCGGGACCGTGAAGATCGCGATATGCAATTCAAACGGGCTCGATGTTTCTTACGAGAACAGCGTCGCCGCGTTCTTCGCCGCGTCCGTCGTTTCGAACGGGAGCGAGATGTCGGACGCTTACGAGGTGAAGGTCGGCGGCTTTGACAAGCTCGACGTTGACGAGCTTGCGAAGAAGGCAACCGAAAAGGCGCTCTCGATGCTCGACGCGGACGTCGCGCCGACCGGCTCTTACCCGGTCGTGTTCGCGCCGGAGGCGGTCTCGAGCCTGCTTTCGACCTATTCGGGCATATTCTCCGCCGAGAACGCGCAGAAGGGGCTCTCAAAGCTCGGCGGGCGCGAGGGCGAGGCGATCGCCTCCCCGCTCGTGACGCTCGTTGACGACCCGCGCCACCCGGAGGCCGCGATGCCGATAAATTTTGACGGAGAGGGCTGCCCCACGCACAAAAAAAGCGTCATTGAGGCGGGCGTTTTCAAGACGCTGCTGTATAATCTCAAGACGGCGGCGGCCGCCGGAGTCGAAACGACCGGAAACGCGGCGCGTTCGTACAATTCCACGGTCGGGATAAGGCCGTTCTCGATGTATATCGCGCCGGGAGAAACGACCGAGGAGGAGATCGTCCGCGGCGTCGGCGAGGGCGTGTACGTTACCGCCCTCGGCGGGCTGCACGCCGGTGCGAACGTCATCTCCGGCGACTTCTCGCTCCAGAGCTCCGGCTATATGATCGAGGGCGGCAAAAAGGGGCGCGCCGTCAAATCGTTCACCGTCGCGGGGAATTTCTACACGCTCCTGCAAAATATCACCGCCGTCGGCAATGAGCTCGAGCTCCGCTCGCACGGCATGACGTCGTTCTCGTCCCCGTGCCTCCGCGTCGACGGCCTGACCGTCGCGGGGAAGTGACATGAGAATAATTTCCGGGGGAGGCGCCTTTTGGAAAAGGCGCCTCCCCCGGGCCCCCTCTGCCAAAACTTTTTATGATATTTATAACAATGAAAAAGACCGCGGGGCGCGGTCATTTTTCATATTGAGATGTGTGGCAGCATGGGGGATACTTGCGAATGAAAAAAGTGCGCAGCCGAGGCTGCGCACCGAAAAACGCACAGCCCCATTTGCTACCACACAAAGTTCTACGCAGTTATTTGTACGTCTTACAAAGTTCACAATGCGAAAAACAAGGACCAATGCGTTTTTACCGAATTATGGTAGAAAAGCATTGTCAACTTTGTTAAGACAAAAGATAATCTATTATTAACTTTGTGTGGTGATATGATTATATCACAGCCGCAGCACCTGCGTCAAGCAGATTTTAGTCAAAAAAACGTGTGAAATATGCCGCGCGCCGTGCAGCAGTTTCAATTTTTTGATATTGACAAGCGCGGGCGGCTGAGATATAATATTCTCGACCTGACAAGAGGGGCGCGGACGCTGTCCCCGAGGGAAAGGCAGAGAGACATATACTATTTCTTTGCCGCGCCCGGAATGTCCGGACGGGGCAATTTTTTTGGAGGGAAAAATGGAAACAAGAGTCGCTATCATCGGCATCATCGTTGAGGACAAAGGCTCCGTCGGCGCGCTCAATGAGCTGCTGCACGAGTACGGGGATATCATCATCGGCAGAATGGGGCTGCCGTACCGCGAAAAGAACATCAATATCATAAGCCTCGCGGTCGACGCGCCGCAGGACGTGATCTCGGCGCTCTCCGGCAAGATCGGCAGCCTGCCGGGCGTCAGTGCGAAGACGGCGTATTCAAACGTTACCTCGAATGGATAAAGGCATTTTTGAGACTGTCGAGGCGCTCTGCCGGGAGCATTCGCTCTCGCACGGGGAATACAAGTCGCTGATAGAAGGGTACTCCCCGGAGCTCGCGGCATACGTCGCGGCGCGCGCCGTCACGGTGAGGCGCGGGATATACGGCAACTCCGTCTTCGTCCGGGGGCTCATCGAGATATCGAACTATTGCAAAAACGACTGCCTCTACTGCGGTATCCGCAGGGGAAACAAAAACGCGGAGCGGTACAGGCTCACGGAGGAGGATATCCTCGAATGTGCCGACGAGGGGTACGGGCTCGGGTTCCGCACGTTCGTGCTCCAGGGCGGCGAGGACGCGTACTATACGGACGCGGTGCTCTGCCGCGTCATATCCGGGATAAAGTCGCGCCACCCGGACTGCGCCGTCACGCTCTCGCTCGGCGAGCGGGGGTGCGAGAGCTACCGCGCTTTGCGCGAGGCGGGCGCGGACCGGTATCTGCTGCGGCACGAAACGGCGAACAGAGAGCACTATGCGCGCCTGCACCCGCCGGAAATGTCGTTTGAGAACAGGATATCGTGCCTCTATACGCTGCGGGAGCTCGGGTATCAGGTCGGCTGCGGATTCATGGTCGGCAGCCCGTACCAGACGGCGGACGACCTCGCATCCGACCTCTGTTTCATCGAGAAGTTCAAGCCGGAGATGTGCGGCATCGGTCCGTTTATCCCGCACCACGACACGCCGCTTTGCGATTTTCCCGCGGGGACGCTCGAGCTGACCTGCTTTTTGCTTTCGATCATACGGCTGATACACCCGCCCGTGCTGCTCCCGGCGACGACGGCGCTCGGGACGATAGACCCCCGCGGGCGCGAGCGCGGAATTCTGGCCGGGGCAAACGTCGTCATGCCGAATCTCTCGCCCGTGTCGGTCCGGAAAAAATACGAGCTCTACGACAACAAGATATGCACGGGGGAGGAATCGGCCCAGTGCCGCGGGTGCCTTGACGCCCGCATGGAATCGGTCGGCTATAAGATCGTCGTCGACAGGGGCGACGCGCCCGGATTTGAAATTTGAATAAGAATTATATAAAGGAGTATGAAAAAGAAATGGCAAAATACGATCCGAAATCGCTGAAGGCGGAGGAATTCATAAACGACGCCGAGATCAGGGAAACGCTCGAATACGCGGAGGCGAACAAAAACAAACGTCGCGCTCATAGATGAGATCCTCGAGAAGGCGCGCCCGAAAAAGCGCGGAAACGGCTTTGTCTCCGCCGGGCTCTCCCACAGGGACGCGGCGGTACTCCTGCTTTGCGACATACCCGAGAAGGTCGAGGAGATATACAAGATCGCGGAGGAGATCAAGCTCGCGTACTACGGCAACCGCATCGTGATGTTCGCGCCGCTCTATCTCTCCAACTACTGCGTGAACGGCTGCGTTTACTGCCCGTATCACATGAAGAACAAGCACATTCCGCGCCGCAAGCTGACGCAGGACGAGGTGCGCGCGGAGGTCATCGCGCTTCAGGACATGGGGCACAAGCGGCTCGCCATCGAGGCGGGCGAGGATCCGGTCAACAATCCGATAGAGTACATACTCGAGTGCATCAACACGATATATTCGATCAAGCACAAGAACGGCGCGATCCGCCGCGTCAACGTCAATATCGCGGCGACGACGGTTGAGAATTACCGCAAGCTCAAGGAGGCCGGGATCGGCACATATATCCTGTTCCAGGAGACATACCACAAGGAGAGCTATCTGAAGCTGCACCCGACCGGGCCGAAGCACGACTACGACTACCACACGGAGGCGATGGACCGCGCGATGGAGGGCGGCATCGACGACGTCGGGCTCGGCGTCCTCTTCGGGCTCGAGCTGTACAAGTACGAGTTCGTCGGGCTCATCATGCACGCCGAGCACCTCGAGGCCGTTCACGGCGTCGGCCCGCACACCATCAGCGTCCCGCGCATCAAGCACGCGGACGACATCGACCCCTCCGCGTTCGACAATTCGATCTCGGACGAAATATTCGAGAAGATAACGGCGTGCATACGCCTCGCCGTCCCGTACACGGGAATGATAATCTCGACGCGCGAAACGGAGGCGGTCCGCTCAAAGCTGCTGCGCCTCGGCATCTCGCAGGTCAGCGGCGGCTCGCGCACGTCTGTCGGCGGATATACGGAGGAGGAGCGCCCGCACGATACGGAGCAATTCGACGTTTCCGACCAGAGAACGCTCGACGAGGTCGTCCGCTGGCTGATGGAAAACGGGCACATTCCGTCATTCTGTACGGCGTGCTACCGCGAGGGGAGGACGGGCGACCGCTTTATGTCGCTCTGCAAGTCCGGGCAGATACTGAACTGCTGCCATCCGAACGCGCTCATGACGCTGACGGAATATCTCGTTGACTACGCGTCCCCCGAGACGAAGAAGATCGGGTTCGAGCTCGTGAAGACCGAGCTTGAAAGGATACCGAACGAGAAGACGCGCTCGATAGCGAAACAGCACGTCGGGGAGATAATGAACGACGGCAAGCGCGATTTCAGATTCTGACTGTTGAGAGGTGGATATGGGACTTAACGAAACTGTCGCCGCGGAGCGGCCGCACATCTCGTTTTTCGGCGTCCGCAACGCGGGCAAATCAAGCGTCGTCAACGCGGTGACCGGGCAGGACCTTGCCGTCGTCTCCGATGTAAAAGGGACGACGACGGACCCGGTGAAAAAGACGATGGAGCTTTTGCCGCTCGGCCCGGTCGTCATCGTCGATACCCCCGGCATCGACGATGAGGGTGCGCTTGGCGGGGAGCGGGTGAAAAAGGCGAAACAGGCGCTCGGGTATACGGATATCGCCGTCCTCGTAGTCGACGCGGACAGGGGCATGACGGAATATGACCGTGACCTGATCGGAGAATTCGAGTCGAGGCGCGTGCCGTTCGTCGTCGCCTACAATAAGACGGACCTTCTCGACTCCGCACCGGAGGCGGACGAAAAATCGGTATACGTCAGCGCGAAGGACGGGAGAGGGATATACGAGCTCAAGGAAAAGCTGGCGCACATCATCGCCGAGACGGAGAGGGACAAGCGCCTCGTCGCCGACCTGCTCGAGCCGGGGGACACCGTCGTCCTCGTCGTGCCGATAGATTCGGCGGCGCCGAAGGGGCGCCTCATCCTCCCGCAGCAGCAGGCGATACGCGACATCCTCGAGGCGGGGTGCACCGCCGTCGTCTGCCGGGACACGGAGCTGTCGGCGACGCTCTCGTCGCTTTCGAAAAGGCCGAGGCTCGTGATAACGGATTCTCAGGCGTTCGGCAGCGTGTCAAAGGCTGTGCCGGAGGACATAATGCTGACGTCGTTCTCGATACTGTTCGCGCGGTACAAGGGCGAGCTCGGCGCGCTGCTCGACGGGGTGTCCGCTCTCGACAGGCTGTCGGACGGCGACACCGTCCTCATCTCCGAGGGCTGCACGCATCACAGACAGTGCGACGATATCGGTACCGTGAAGCTGCCGCGGTGGATCGGAGAGCACACGAAAAAGCATATAAATTTCGAGTTTTCATCGGGGACCGGGTTCCCGGAGGAGCTGTCGCGGTACGCGCTCATCATCCATTGCGGCGCGTGCATGCTGAACGAGCGCGAGATGATGTCAAGGCTCGGGCGCGCGCGAGAGGCGGGCGTTCCGATGACGAATTACGGGATGACGATAGCGCACGTGCACGGCGTCCTCCGCCGCAGCCTCGAGCCGTTCCCGGATATGCTGGCGAAGATAAAATAAAAAACTTGACCGAAGGCTTTTTCTTCGGTCAAGTTTTTTTCGTGCGGTATCGCTTCAGTTCTGCATGAGGATATCCTGGCCCGTGACGAGCGGATAGCTGACGAGGGCGGCCCCGTCAAGGTCCTCCTTGTGCATGTCAACGCCGGTTATGCGGCTGTTCTCGTATGTCGTGTAGTAGTAGATGCCGCGGTCTGTGTTGCAGCACGAGGAATAGATCGTGTATTCAAATCCGTGCTCGACACGGCAGCAGCCCTTCTGCTGGGCGACGGACGCGAGAATGTGGAAGAACTGGCTGACGGATTCGGACTCGGACTCGCCGGAGATCGAATTAAGGCGCGTGAACGCCGCCTTTATAAAGCGCGAGGCGGACGAAAGGTCGCCCGGCAGGCCGACGGCGCCCATGCCGCGGCTGTACGGCTTTATGTCGACGTCGCTTGAAAAGCGGTTGACGGGGTCCTCGCGCGAGAGCCCCATATAGTTTGCGAGGTTGAGCATGTGGTAGTCGAAGGGCGGATTGTTCGTCATGACGCCAACGGGGTTGTCATATACCTTCAGCCCGTCCCTGACGGATTCGACGACGATGCTCTCGTCCCTGTCCGATATTAGCCAGTGCAGGGGGGAGAGCGGGAGCGCCGGGGAGAAGTTCTCGTTCAAGAGATTGATGCGCGAGAGCAGCTCGCGCGCCTCGCCGACGGTCTTGCACGCGCCGAGTATCCACGGTATGAATTCAAACGGCGTCACGTTGTCGCGCCCCTCGGCTTCCGGCTTGTAGTCCGCGTTCGCGGGGAAGTTGAGCCCCGCCATGGAGAGACCGAATTCGTTTGTCGCGTCGTAATAGAGCGGGTAGTCGTTCTGCACGAACGCCATGCCGATCATGGCATAGTGGTGGGTGACCGTGCCCATCTTGCGGAAATGCAGCGGATAGTTCCGCGGCGTCACCGTCACGGTCTCGCTGTACGAAAATTCGTAGTCAAGGTTGCGCCCGAAGTAGTGATCCTTTGTCTTGTAGGTTGCGGCTGTACACATTATCCTTTATTCCTCCGTTGAATTATTATTTTTGCCCTCGGCGGGCGTTTTTTTCTTTTTGAAGGGGAGCTTTATGCGCGCTTTTACCTCGCGCGGCGGCTTGTGAAATTCTGCGTCATATTCCTCGATCAGTTCCGTCTTTCCGTGCTTTTGCAGCCCGTGCACCGTCATGCGGCGCACGATGTCATACACGACGGCGAACAGCGGCACGCCGACGATCATGCCGAATATGCCCCAGAGCCCGCCGAACAGGAGGATCGAGAACAGCACCCAGAAGCTCGAAAGCCCGGTCGTGTTCCCGAGGATCTTGGGGCCGATGAAGTTCCCGTCGAGCTGCTGGAGCACGACGATGAAGATGAGAAAGTAGAGACAGTGCAGCGGATTCTGAAAGAGCAGGAGCAGCGCGCACGGTATCGCTCCTATGAAGGGACCGAAGAACGGAATGATGTTCGTGACGCCGACGATGACGCTGATGAGCAGCGCCGAGCGGAACCGGAGTATAGATGTGCCGATAAAGCAGAGCACGCCGATTATCGCGGAGTCGAGCAGCTTGCCGACGAGGAACCCGTTGAACATTCTGTCGATGTAGCGGACCTCCTCCTCGATCATGGACGCCGCCTTTTCCGGCAGGAGCGAATATAGGATCATCTTTGACTGGAGCGCGAATTTCTTGCGGCTGCCGAGAAAATACGCCGAGATGAGCAGCCCGAGGAAGAAATTCTTGAGCGCGGCGAAGAACGCGAATACGTGCGTGCTTATCCCGTCAATAATGGCGCCGACAGTGCTGAACAGGTCGGACTTGAGCCATTCGGTCACGCGGGCAACGGCGGCGACGTACAGGTCGTCCCAGTATTCCTGTATCGCGGGTTCGTCCTCAAACTTGTCGTGGAGCCATTCGTTCGCCGTTTTGAGATACCCCGGGAACGCGTTCGCGATATTGACGATGCTGTCCCACACCTGCGGGATCACGAGGACGATCAGCACGGATATAACGGCAACTGCCAAAAACAGCGTGAGCGCGATCGAGAGCACGGAACAGAGCGTGCTCTTCGTCTTTTTCCGAAACAGCTTTGCAAACAGCAGCTCGAACCTGTTGCAGAGCGGGGCGAGTATGTACGCGAACACGGCGCCGTATAAGAACGGCGCGACGATGTCCATGATCACACCAACTATCCCGAACAGCTCCCGCAGGCGGAAGAGCACGAAGAAGAAGAGGAGCGAGACGACTATGACCGAGACGCCCGTTATGCCGAGTTTTATATACTTTTTTGTGTCCTGATCCTTCATTTCTGCCTCGATTCGGCTTTTGCCGATAAAAACGGCGTTATTATACCAAATTAAATTATACTAAAGCGCGAAATATAAGTCAAGACAAATTTTGTTGACGCAGAAAATAATTATGCATACGTCTAACAATGTTATGCAGATGCAAAACATACGCATGCGCCGCCGGTCACATTCAGGTGACCGGCGGCGCCGATGCGGATTTGATCGAATTATTCAGGCATTCTCGCGCCGACGACGGCTTATCCTTCGCTCGATGAGCTTCACGAGCTCCACGAGGGGGATCACAGAGGCGCCGAGCAGAGCGGCGACGGCGTACTCGGTTATGCCGACGACGCTGAACCCGAACGCAGACGCCATAAACGGTATTTCGCATACCGCCGTTGTCGCGAGGAGGGACGCGGCCGCCGCAATGAGCAGCATGCGGTTCCGCGTTTTTATCTTGAAGATGCTGCCGCGCTGAGAGCGCATATTGATGCTGTGGAAGATCTCCGCCATCGACATCGTCAGAAACGCCATTGTCATTCCGTCCGCGCTGTTCGCGATCTCCCATACGCCGGATTCCATAAAGTGACCGATAAAATATGAGATGATGACGAGCACCGTGACGAGGACGCCCTGATAGGCGATATCGAATCCCATGCCTCCGGCGAAGACGCCCGCCTTCGCGTCACGCGGCTTTCGGCTCATGATATCCGGCTCAGCGGACTCGGTCCCGAGCGCGAGCGCGGGGAAGCAGTCCGTGATCAGGTTGATCCAGAGAAGGTGGACGGGCTTCAGTATCGTGAAGCCCATGAGCGTCGCGGAGAAGATGCAGAGGACCTCGCTCATGTTGGAGGCGAGCAGAAAACTGATCGCCTTTCGGATATTGTCGTATATGCGGCGCCCTTCCTCGACCGCGCCGACGATCGTTGCGAAGTTATCGTCCGCGAGGACCATGTCGGCGACGTTTTTCGTGACGTCCGTGCCGGTGATCCCCATGCCGACGCCGATGTCGGCGGATTTGATGGACGGTGCGTCGTTGACGCCGTCGCCCGTCATGGCGGTGACGTAACCTGCGCCGCGCCACGCGTTCACGATGCGCGTCTTGTGTTCCGGCTGGACGCGGGCGTAGACGCTGATGGTGCGGAATTCGCGCTCAAACTCCTCGTCGCTCATCATGTCGAGCTGCGAGCCGGAAACGGCGCGCTTCCCTTCGTCGAGTATGCCGAGCTCCTTTGCGATGGCGACGGCCGTATCGATGTAGTCGCCGGTTATCATTATCGGCGTGATGCCCGCGCGCCGGCACTCGGCGATCGCGTCCTTCACCTCCGGCCGGACAGGGTCGATCATGCCGCTGAGCCCGACAAAGCAGAGCTCACGCTCGATCTCGTCCGCGTCAAAGCTCCCGGGCTCCTTTTCCCATACCCTCTCCGCGCACGCGAGCACGCGCAGCGCGCGGTCCGCCATTTCCTTGTTTGCCGCCGCTATCCGCCTGCGGTATTCGTCCGTCATCGGGACGGGTTTCCCGTCCTTGAGGAAGAAGCGGCACCTGTCGATGATAACGTCCGGCGCGCCCTTCGTGTACTGCACGTATGCGCCGCCCGCGCGGTGGACGGTCGACATCATCTTTCGCACGGAGTCAAACGGGGCCTCGCCTATGCGCGGCGAGCGCTCCTTCAGTCCTCCCTTGTGCAGTCCGAGCCTGTTTGCCCAATCGACGAGCGCCGCCTCGGTCGGCTCGCCGGTGACGTTTCCGTCCGCGTCTATCTCGGCGTCCGAGCAGAGCGCCATCGCCTCCGCGAGGTGCGCCTCGCTTTCGCCGAAAAAGTCGACGACGGTCATCTTGTTCTGCGTCAGCGTCCCCGTCTTGTCGGAGCAGATGATCTGCGCGCAGCCGAGCGTTTCAACGGCGGTCAGCTTGCGGATTATGGCGCTGCGCTTTGACATATTCGTGACGCCGATGGAGAGGACGACCGTCACGACGGCGGCGAGCCCCTCCGGTATCGCGGCGACCGCGAGCGATACGGCGACCATGAACGAGTCGAGGACGAGAGGGAAATCATAGCTGTCGGCGCGGAGCAGCTGCACCGCGAAGACGGCGGCACATATCACAAGGACGAGCCACGTGAGCGTTTTCGAAAGCTGGCTCATCTTTATTTGCAGCGGAGTTTTTCCCTCCTGTGCCGCGGAGAGCGCGCCCGCGATCTTGCCCATCTCGGTGTCCATTCCGACCGCCGTGACGACCGCGCGGCACCGGCCGTAAACGACCGTGCCGCCCGTGTAGACCATGTTCTTCCTGTCCCCGAGCGGGACGTCGCGGCCTCCGTCCGGAGGCGCGAGCTTATCCGCGGATTTGAGCACCGGGACGGATTCGCCCGTCAGCGCCGATTCCTCGATCTTGAGGCTCGCGGCCTCGAGCAGCCTGCCGTCCGCCGGGACGGCGTCTCCGGCCTCGAGCAGGATCACGTCGCCGACGACGAGGTCCTCGCTCGGGACGATCATGACCTTTCCGTCGCGGAGCACCTTTGAGGTCGCGGCGGACATTTTTTGCAGCGCCTCTATTGCCTTTTCCGCCTTGCTCTCCTGATAGACGCCGAGGATCGCGTTCACGATGACGACCGCGAGAATGATGATGACGTCCGTGAAGCCCTCGTGCTCGATCGCGGAGAGAACGCCGCTCACCGCGGCGGCGATCAGCAGGATTATTATCATCGGGTCGGCGAGCTGCTCGAAAAACCGCCTTATCAGGGATTTTGACTTCGCTGCCCGCAGCTTGTTCTTGCCGTTCTCGCGCAGGCGGTCCGCCGCCTCCGCAGACGACAGCCCGCCCTCGGACGAGCTTAGTTCGCGCAGGGTGTCCTCCGCGCTTTCGCAGTAATAGTTCAAGGCATTAGTCTCCTTTGCGCAAGATCTGTTCTGTATTTTATTGTGAAGAGAACGCGTTTCAAATGATGAGGCAGGCTCATCTTCTCTTTTTCAGCTCTTTCTGTGCGGCCTTTATTTCCTTCTGCAGCTCGTCAAGCTCCGCCTCGAGCGCGTCCGCGATGTAGTCCCCGGTGATGACGGCGGCGCGGATCATATATGCCGTGCTGATGATGGCGTCCTCGACTTCCTTCCCGAGCCCGAGGACTTCGAGCGTGCCCGTGCCGTTTTCGTCATACAGAACGACGTCCGGGACGCCGTTCTCGTCGGTGTCGCCGAAGTAGAGATTGAATTCGCCGTCCCCGGTCAGGTCGACGGCGAGCGTGTCGATGTCGCCGTTGCCGGTCGTGTCGAGCAGCGCGAGGTCCGCCTCTTTGTCGCCGTCGATGTCGATGAGGATCTCATCTTTGCCGGAGCGAAGCAGCGTCTTGTGCCAGTCGCGGTCGAATCTCATCTTGTTTTTCAGTTTTCTCAGTGTTCCCATGGTAAATTCTCCTTATTTTTTATTTCAGGTGCATGACCCGATTTACAAAAAGTTTTAAAACGGATCGCGAATGTTTATGTTTTCCGGTCCGTTTTGCTGCGGCAGACGGGGCAGGTCACCGTTATTTCGCCCTTCCCCTTCGGGACGCGGAGGTATGACTTGCACACCGGGCATTTGAAGTAGACGTGCGTCTTTCTGTCCCGCCACATGTCGCGCCGCAGGCTGATGTGCCGCTTCACTTTGCCGAGGTATTTAAGGTATGCGTCCAGCTCCGCGCGCCGCTTTGCGATATTGCGCGAATACGTGCGGAATATCGACCATATGAGCGGTAAAAGCGCCAAAATTGCGAGCGGCGGAAAAAATGCGGAAACGGCGGCGAGAATGAGCGCCGACACGGACAAAACCGTCGAGAGCTCGTCAAAGCCGTATCGCCCGTACATGAACGCCCTAATCCTCTCCCCGAGTTTTCTCAGCAATCTCATGATTTTATCCCCCTCTCCCGATCTGTGAAGACGGCGCCGTTCGGAACGCGGACGCCGCCTCCCCGAAAGCGCAAAAAAGCTGACCGGGACGTGACTTTTATGCGGTCACCCGGGCACCTTGTCAATACTTTTGATACATTATACATCAAAGTTACGGAAAAATCAACCGGGAAGCACGGGAATACGCGCTGCCCGAATTACAATGACGTCAGGCTCCGTCGTTACGGCTGCGACTTCACATTCGACGGCAAGCCGCTTATCGCGAACACTATGTCGGAGCGTTGTACGGCCCGGAACGGGCGGTATGTCTCCTACATATGCTTCGGCGTCATACCCGCGAAAAAGCGATTCAATAAAGAGCCCGGCGAGGAGCGCATCAACTCGCCGATCGAAAGTGAAGCCGACACGCCGTTCGCGGTCGTGAAGGAGCAGCTCGGGCAGGTACGGCATCGCGGCAAATTTGGCATGAGACCGGGGAGAGGGACTTTTTGCAAAAGTCCCTCTCCCCGGAGTTTCGGCTATGTGCGGCGGCTTTGGTTTTTAGCATTTTTACCTTGGGCGCAGAACTATTTTAAAACAGATTTATGCAGAGCTTTCGGTATTTTTCGCCTCGAGCTTTTTTATAAGGCGGTAGAGCACGATCACGGCGGCAGCGGAGAGCACGAGCTCGGCGGAGAATTGCGCGTATGCGAGCCCGTAGAGCGGGAAAAGCGCGTTCAGAATGCAGAGCGCGGGGATCTCAAGCACGATCTTCCGCAAAATCGCGAACAAAAGCGCATTTTTCCCAAGACCGCACGACTGGAATACGCCGACGCCGAGAAAATCCATGCAAAGAAACGGCATCGCGAGGCAAAGCCCGCGCAGAAATCTCGTCCCGTATGCGACGACGGCGGGATTTTCCATGAATAGCGCCGACAACTGTCCCGCAAATATGTAATATCCGACCGACACCGCGACCATAAAGGATATTATTATTTTTGCGGCGAAGGTGATAGTCCGTTTCATTCTGTCTATGCTGCCGGAGGCGTAATTGTAGCCGACGAGCGGCATTATTCCCTGCGAAAAGCCGAGCGCTATCTGCACGGGGACCATGTTGACCTTCTGCGCTATTCCCATCGCCGCGACAGCGTCCGAGCCGAACGCGGACGTAAAATTGTTGAGCACCGTCATTCCCGTAACATTCAGAAGATTCTGTATCGAGGCGGGAATGCCGACGGCGCAGATGCCGAAAATAATATCGCGCCTGAATCTTATGCGCAGCGGGCTTACGGAGACGTATGTTTTTCCCCGTTTCACCGCCAATAAAATGAAGAAATAGACGCATGCGGCGCAGTTTGAAATAAACGTCGCGAGTCCGGCTCCGGCGGCGCCCATGCCGAGCCCGCTCGGAAGAATAAAGATCGGGTCGAGGATCATGTTGAGGACGCAGCCGCTCATGGTGCCGATGCTGGCATTCAGCGACGAGCCCTCGGAGCGGACAAGGTATGCTAAAACGACATTGAGGATCGACGGAACTGCACCGAACGTGACCGTCCAGTGCAGGTACTGCGCTGTCGCCGTTTCCGTCGAGGCGTCCGCGCCAAGTACGCGGAGCGCCGCCGGGGCAAACGCGGCGAATGAGACCGAAAACAGCGCTGCGGAAAAAAGCGCGCAATAGAACCCGAGCGCGGAGCTGCACCTGACAGTCTCGTAATCCTTTCTGCCGAGCGCGCGGCTCATCATGCTTGACGCGCCGACGCCGAAGAGATTGTTAACGGCGTTAAAAGCTAAAAGCACGGGCGCCGCGAGCGTCACCGCCGAATTCTGTATCGGGTCATTTAGCATGCCGACAAAATATGTATCCGCGAGATTGTAGAGCACCATCACGAGCGAGCTCATGATAGTAGGTATCGCGAGCGTCATGACGGCTTTCGGTATGGGGGTATTTTCAAACAGCTGTGATTTTTTTGTGTCTTCCATAGAATATATGTTCCGGCAATGATATACCGTCCGCGCAGCCGAAATACACGGCCGCAGGAGCGGGAATATATTTATTGCTTATGATATATCAAAATAAAGTGCGGTTTTGATTTAAAGGCGATATATTTTCGGGAAAATCGTCTTTCTTTAATACAGTATATTCAATTGCCGTACAAAAATCAAGTATATATCGGCGCAAAAACGCGACACTTCCGCCGTGCGACAGCGCAATCCACACAGCCGCAGTACAAATTATTCGGATTTATCGATTATTCGCATTTGAGAAAAACGCCTCATCAATTCGCTTGCATGTGCCAAAGCGAAATATCCGGATTTAAAATGGTACGTTGAAAAACGGCCGAACGGGTGATATAATGATCGCGGAAGGTTTGTCGGGGTATTGAATGGAGAGGCCGGAGATGCGAGAGCTGAGAACGCAAGAGAATGAACAATTTCAAAAATTTTTTGAAATTGTACGGCGCCGGGCGTCAGACCTTGGGTGCGTATTTTTCTGTGACAGCGGAGAGGGACATGATTTCTTTGCCGACGGCATGGAGGGCGAGGATCTCTCCGGCTGGCTGATCCCGCAGAAAAATGCCGATGAATTTGAGCGTGAGTGGCTTGAAGGCGAGGTCGGCGACAGATGGGACGATTATATGCGCATGGCCGTTTGGCATGAGGAAAAGGGGCACGTCTGCATTACGTTCAAAGAGTTTTAAAAGGTTTTGAAGAACGGGGTCCGGGGAGAGGGACTTTTGCAAAAGTCCCTCTCCCCGGAATTTTGGCTTCAGCTCCGTGCGACGTTTATTTTTGCCTGTCGAATTCGGGGTTGTAGCCGTAGAAGTTTTTGTAGTTGAGGTTATCCTGCACTTCGCGGAGCGCTTCGCCGAAGCGCTGATAGTGTACGAGCTCCCTCTGCCGCAGAAACTTTATCGGCGCGCAGACGTCCGGGTCGTCGACGAGGCGAAGGATATTGTCGTATGTGACCCGCGCCTTCTGTTCTGCTGCCAAGTCCTCGTTCAGGTCGGCGATGGCGTCGCCTTTTGAGGCGAACGACAGTGCGTTGAACGGGAAGCCGGCGGCGGCGACGGGGTAGAGCCCCGTCGTGTGATCGATGAAGTAGGGGGCGAACTGCGAGTTCTTTATCTCGTCGGGCGTAAGATTGCGCGTCAGCTGATGGATTATCGCGCAGACCATCTCCATGTGCGCGAGCTCTTCCGTCCCGATGTCGGTGAGGACGCCGACGACTTCGCGGTACGGCATCGAATAGCGCTGCGAGAGATAGCGCTGTGACGCGGCGAGCTCGCCGTCCGGCCCGCCGAACTGCGAGATTATGAGCGCCGCCATGTTCGGGTTCGGATTCTTGATGTTTACAGGGAATTGCAGCTTCTTTTCATAAGTCCACATATATTTCGGTTCCTCTCATACGTCTGTTCAGTCATTCGGTCCGAGCCACGGCCACCCGCCCTCGATCCAGCGCCATTTGGCGCCGTCCGTGGACGATGCGCTGTTCGCGGTCAGGGGACCGCACGAGGACTCGTATTCCGCTACTGCCTGTCTATACAGCTCGCTGTACTTGCGATAGTAGTCGAGCGCCGTCTGATTGTCGGGGTGCGTATCGAGGTAGAGGCGCGCCTCGTCGAGGACGAAGCCGTACATCTGGACCTGATAGAGCAGGTTCCCGCAGTTGCTATTTGCCATTATCTTTTACCTCCGCATACTCTCGGCGGATAGAACGGCAGATCGAGCTCCGCGAACATCGTTCCGCGCATGAGCGCCTCGTCGGGAGAATACGCCTGGCGCCACTTCTGGCTCGGCGCGTATACCATCGCGAGGGGCAGCGCGTCAACGACGGACGGGTCAAAGCCGCGCCCCGCGTCAAGCTCGCTCGCCTCCATCATGTCGCGCATAAATTCCGGCGTCACGCGGTCGAGCGGCGTTCTGTTGTCGTTTTCACGTTCCAATTTATTTTTCTCCGTTCGGATTTGATTTGGATTTCTCGGGAGGCGGATATTTCCGTCCCGTTGTCATTATATGCGGGTCACGGCAGCGCGGACATTTTTCAGCGGTCAGTGGCGAAAACTTTTTGCCCCGAAATGAATTATACTGTTGACAAAGGTACGAAATCGTACTATAATATGGTACGATTTCGTACCTTTGGAGGAGAAGTTATGTATACTAAGCATAGAAATGAGATCCATCGGATGAATTATCTCACGTCGGAAACGGAGGCGCTGTATCATCAGGCCTCGCTGAAATTGGGAGTCTCCGACAGCGTTTCGATGGTGCTGTACGCGATCTATGATACTCAGGGCGACTGTCTGCTCAGCGATATATGCAAAGATTCCGGCATCAGCAAGCAGACGATCAATTCTGCCGTTCGCAGCCTTGAGGCGGACGGGATGCTGCGCCTGGAAAAGAATACCGGGAGGACGAAGAAAATCGTTCTGACCCGGGCGGGCGAAGAGCTTATAGAGAGGACGGCGGCGCGGCTGTATGAGGCGGAATCCAAAGCGTTTGACGAATGGACGGACAGCGAAGTGAACACTTACATACGGCTGATGGAAAAATATGCAGACTGCTTCCGCAGGCAAGTTGAAAAATTGTGAGGGAAAAATGAGTATTATTGCGGAATGTCGGCTTGGTGGACAACAATGAATATACAGCTTTCAGATCATTTCAACTACGGAAAACTCATCAGATTCACGCTCCATCTATCGCCATGATGATCTTTACATCTATCTACGGCGTGGTGGACGGCTATTTTGTATCAAATTACGCGGGGAAGACGCCCTTTACCGCCGTCAACTTCATTATGCCCTTTTTGATGATAGTTGCCACCGTCGGCTTTATGTTCGGAACGGGCGGGACTGCCATCGTGGCAAAAACGCTCGGAGAGGGGAAGAAAAAAAGGGCAAACGAATATTTTTCGCTTTTTGTATATGTGTCTTTTGCCCTCGGCATATTGTTCGCCGTTTTGGGGATCGCCTTCATTCGGCCGATCGCGTCTGCGTTAGGCGCCCGGGGTGAGCTTTTAGATAACTGCGTCGTTTACGCGCGGATAAATCTTGCGGCGCTTCCGTTTTTTATTTTGCAGCTGTTGTTTCAGAGCTTTTTCGTGACAGCCGAAAAGCCGCAGCTCGGCCTTGCGGTGACTGTTTCTGCGGGGCTTACGAATATGGTGCTTGACGCCGTTCTGGTCCTGTCGTTTCCGCAGGAATATAAGCTCGTGGGCGCCGCTGTCGCAACGGCGATGAGCCAGGTCATCGGCGTCGTCGTCCCCCTGTTTTATTTTTTCCGAAAGAACGGCAGCATACTCCGACTCGGAAAGACTAAACTGTACGGAAATGCAATACTCAAGGCATGCGTCAACGGCTCGTCCGAATTTATGAGCAACGTATCAATGAGCCTCGTCGGCATGCTCTATAACATTCAGCTTATGAAATACGGCGGGGAGGACGGCGTCGCCGCTTACGGTGTGATGATGTATGTCAGCATGATTTTTTCCGCGGCGTTTATCGGTTATTCCATAGGTACCTCCCCGGTCATCGGCTACCACGACGGAGCGCGGAACTATGATGAACTGAAGAACCTCTTGAAAAAAAGCATCATACTGATCGGTCTGTTTGCGGTCTGTATGGTCGCCACGGGGGAGGTGCTCGCGGTCCCTCTCTCGCGGATATTTGTCGGATATGACAAAGAACTTATGGACCTGACGGTCTCCGGATTTCGGATCTTCTCCCTCTCTTTTCTTTTCATGGGATATGCAATATTCGGCTCCGGATTTTTTACTGCGCTGAACGACGGGCTGACCTCTGCCGTTATTTCATTTTTGCGGACGCTGGTATTTGAGGCGGCCTCCGTACTGCTGCTGCCGCTGATCTTTGACATTGACGGGATCTGGTATTCCATCATCGTCGCCGAATTTATGGCGGCCTTGTTGAGCGCGTTATTCGTTATAGGCAAGAGAAAGAAATACCGCTATATGTAGTCCGCCGCACATTTCGCGAACAGAGCCCCGGGGGCGCGAAAACACCGAGGGCGCCGGCCCGGTTTTCCTTGACACGCCCTCACTTCCGTGATAAAATAAAGAAAAACCGTACATATGCGAAAGGAAAACCGTCATGCTTGAAGAACTGAAGGAAAAAGTATATCTCGCAAATATGATGCTTGTCGAATACAAGCTCATCACGTTTACATGGGGCAACGTCAGCGGAATCGACCGCGAGCGCGGGCTCGTCGTCATCAAGCCGTCCGGCGTTGAATATTCGGAGCTGAAACCGTCCGACCTGCCGGTGCTCGACCTCGAGGGCCATATCGTTGAGGGCGACCTCAAGCCGTCGTCCGACACGCCGACGCACCTTGAGCTCTACCGACACTTCCCGAATATCGGCGGCGTCACGCACACGCACTCCCAGTGGGCGACTTGCTTTGCACAGGCGGGTCGCGGCATCATTCCCTACGGCACGACGCACGGCGACTACTTTGACGGACTTATCCCCTGCACGCGCAGAATGACGCCGGAGGAGATCGCGGGCGAATATGAGCTGAACACGGGCAAGGTCATCGTTGAGACGTTTGAGGGGCGCGACCCCGACAGAATGCACGCCGTCCTCGTCAATTCTCACGCGCCGTTCACGTGGGGCAAGGACGCGAAGGGCAGCGTCGAGGCGGCGGTCGTGCTCGAGCAGGTCGCGATGATGGCGCTGCACACGGAGATCCTCGCGTGCCACGCGGAGGGCGCGCTCCCGATGCAGGAGGAGCTGCTCCGCAAGCACTTTGACCGGAAACACGGCCCGAACGCTTACTACGGGCAGATCAAAAAATGAAACGCAAAAAAACGGGGACGGGGTGCGCGAACGCGCGTCCCGCCCCCGATCTTTCGGGAGAGATATGGAAAAAATACTCATCGTCGACGACGACGTTTATATAGGCGACGCGGTCGGGGAGGTCCTTTCGCGCAGCGGATACGGAGTTCTGCGCGCGTATTCGGGGACGGAGGCAAAGCTGCTTTTGGAGCGGGACGCGCCGGATCTCGTGCTCCTCGATCTGATGCTGCCCGGGCTCTCGGGCGAGGAGCTTCTGCCGCTGATCGGCGGGATCCCGGTCATCGTCATGAGCGCGAAGGCAGACGTCGAGGACAAGGTGTCGCTCCTGCTCGGCGGGGCTGCGGACTATATCACAAAACCGTTCGACACCCGCGAGCTTGTCGCGCGTGTAAAAGTCGCACTTCGCCGCCCGGCGCTCGCCGGGGAGCGGGATACGCTGTCATTCTGTGGGATAACGCTCGACCTCGGCATGCGGACAGTGTCGTCTTCGTCGCCGCAGCAGTCCCGAGGGGAGGCGGTGCGCCTCACGCCGACGGAGTTTGCGATACTGAAAGCGCTGCTTTCGAATCCGTCCCGCGTCGTGACGAAGTCGTCTCTGCTCGACAGGATAGCGGAGGAGACGCCGGACTGCACCGAATCCTCGCTCAAAACGCACGTCTCGAACCTGCGCGGCAAGCTGCGCGCGATATCGGGGCGCGACATGATCGAGGCCGTCTGGGGCATAGGCTTCAGACTCTCTGAGGAATAAATCTTTACGCTTTCTTTACCTTTTTCTTTGCCGGTCCCTTGACGGTGCAGTGATATCATTATGCCGGAACAAAAAAACCGGGAGGTATGATACATGGAATATGTTCTGCAAACGTCGGGGCTGACGAAGAAGTATGGGCGCACGCGCGCGCTCGACGCGCTCACGGCAAACGTGCCGAAGGGGGCGATATACGGCCTTGTCGGCAGGAACGGCGCGGGGAAAACGACGCTTTTGCGTGTCGTCTGCGGGCTGTCGCTGCCGACGGCGGGCGATTATACGCTTTTTGGCGTCAGGGGCGGCTCGCGGGGAATAACGGATATGCGTCGGCGCGTCGGCGCCGTCATCGAGACGCCGGCGATCTATTCGGATATGTCGGCGGAGGACAACATGCGGCAGATGTGCATCTCGCTCGGCATGCCGTCATATGACCGCATACCGGAGGTGCTTTCGGCGGTGGGGCTCGCCGACACGGGAAATAAGCGCGCCGGGAAGTTTTCGCTCGGAATGAGGCAGCGGCTCGGGATCGCCGCCGCGCTGATCGGCGACCCGGACCTGCTCATTCTCGACGAGCCGATGAACGGGCTCGACCCGCAGGGGATAATCGAGGTACGGGAGCTGATACTGCGCCTGAACCGCGAGCGGCGGGTGACGGTTCTGATCTCGTCACACATTCTTGACGAGCTTTCGCGCGTCGCGACGCACTACGGATTCATCGACGGCGGGCAGATGCTGAAGGAGATCAGCGCGGACGAGCTTGAGCGGTCGCTCTGCAAGTGCGTGCGCGTCGAGGTCAGCGATACAAGGCCGCTCGCGGCGGTGCTCGACGCGTTCGGTGTCGAATACCGCATAAATTCCGAGCGCGAGGCGGATATTTTCGGAGAGATCTCCGTTTCCCGTCTGGCGGAGGCGCTCGGCGGGGCGGGGTGCGAGCTTTTCGCGCTGCACGAGCGTGACGAGAGCCTGGAGGGGTACTTTATCAACCTTTTGGGAGGCGCCGTATGATAAATCTCCTGCGTGAACGGATAAGAAAATACTTCAAAAGCGCCCTCTTTTATCTGCTGCTCGCCTCGTCGGCGCTGATGGGAGCCATAATGGGCTCATACAACAATAATTCTGCGGATATCGGATTTTTCGCGCCGTATGCGATAGTCGTGCTCGCGGCGGCCGTCGCGTTCGCGTCCGCGCGCGAACGCGCGGACGGGATCGTGAAAAATAAGGTGCTGACCGGGAGCCGGAGGCGGGATATCTTCGTCTCCGAGGTCGCCTCGGCGCTTGCCGTCGTCTCGATCTGCTTTTTTATCATGACCGTGACGTCCGCGGTGTGCGCGCCGAGCAAGCTTGCGCCGCTGTTTGACGAGCGTTACAGTGAGTGGTACATTAAGCTGTACCTTTCATGCACGCTCATATTTTTCATGCTGACGCTCGCGGTCGGCGCTTTTGCGGCGGCGGTCGGAATGCTCGCTCCGCGCCGCGCCGCGGCGGTCGCCGCCGCGATGGCGGTGTTCGCGATGATGCTCGGCTCCGCATACCTGCATTCGCGGCTCGGCGCGGAAGAATTTCTCATCACATACGAATACGACAGTTCAACGCCGGTCCCGCACCCGGTAGGGGAAGGGATAAAATCTCCGAATCCCGAATACATCGGGGGCGTGTGGCGTCCCATCTGCGAGGCGGCGGAAAAGGTCCTGCCGACCGGACAGTTCGTTATATATAACGATATCCTGAATCCGGCGCTGGGCGTCTGGAACCCGTTCTTTTATCCGGCATACGATTCATTAGGCGATGGGACATTTGACCGGGAGATCGCGGAGGTTATGCAGACGGTGAAGATCGACCCCGTCTCGCCGCTCTATTCGCTGCTGTGCATCGCTGCCGTCACCGCCGCGGGAGCGCTGATATTCGAGAGGCGGGACATAGATTAGGGGAGGACAGTTATAATTATGGTATATCTCGCCGCCGCAGCCGCTTTCGCGGCGCTCGCGCTCGCCGTCAGGCTGATATTGCAAAGGCGCGCCATCTACCGGCTCGGGGAGGACGCGGCGCGCATAATTTCCGAGGACACGAACGCGCACCTGACCGTTCGGACCGGGGACCGCGCCGTCAGGGCGCTTGCCGCGCGGCTCGACGGGGAGATACACGAGCTGCGGCAGATGCGGCAGAGGTACGAAAACGGTGACCGCGAGCTGCACGACGCCGTCGCGAACGTCTCGCACGACCTGCGCACCCCGCTGACGTCCTCTTGGAGGGCGAGGAAATGTCGGAAAACGCGCGGCGATACGTCTCAACCGTAAGGAGCAGGGCGGACTCGATGAGAAAGCTGACGGAGGAGCTCTTCCGGTATTCGGTCGCGACGGACAGCGAGCTTTCACCGGAGGACGTTGATCTCGGGCGCATGATAGAGGACGAGCTGGCGGACTTTTACGGCGCGCTGACGAAGGCGGGGATCGAGCCGCGCGTCACGCTGCCGCCGCGCGCCGTTTTGCGTTCGCTCGACAGAGGCGCCGTCCGCCGCGTGATCGGGAACATACTTGACAACGCCGTCAAGTACAGCGGCGGCGACCTTTCGGTCACGCTGACGGAGGGCGGGGAGATGATGTTCTCGAATTCGGCGCCTTCGCTGTCCGCGGTCGAGGCGGGGCGGCTGTTCGACCGGTTCTATACGGTCAGCACGGCGCGGACCTCGACCGGGCTCGGGCTTTCGGTCGCGCGCAGCCTCGTTTGCCGCATGGGCGGCGATATTTCGGCCGAGTGCGACGGCGGCAGGCTCACGGTAACGATAGCATTCCCCACGGAAGGTGCGGGGCGTGATATTACAGATTAAAAACCGAGGGGGAAGAAAAAATGAACTACAAGATCGCTATTTTGATCGCATACACGGCCGTATATTTGTACGGGCTCCTCCTCGACATCGTCATATACAGGTCGAAGAACAACCCGACGCCGGAAAACGTGCGCGACATCTATGACGCCGAAACATACAAAAAATGGCGCGCCTACCATGCGGAAAGGTGCGCGCTCATGACCGTGGCGGAAACGGTGTCGTTCCTCGTATTTTTCGTCATCGTGGCGGCCGGGATCATGCCGCGCCTCGCGCTGACGGACAACGTGTATGTCTCCGCGCTGACGCTTTTGTTCTTCATGGTGACGATAGATTCGCTCGTCAGCGCCGTGTTCGACTACATCGGCAGCATGAAGATAGAGGAAAAGTACGGATTCAACAATATGAAGCTCGGGACGTTCATAGCGGACGAGGTACGGTCGTATGTCATCTCGCTTTTGATGATGAGCGCGCTGCTCTGCCTCTTTATCCTGATACACAGGGCGCTCGGCGACCTTATCATAGTTCTTTTCTCCTGTATTCTGGCGGCGGTGCTGCTCATAATATCGTTTTTGTACCCGCTGCTCTCGCGAATGAACAACAAGTTCACGCCGCTGCCCGAGGGCGAGCTGCGCGACCGGCTGACGGCGCTGCTCTCCGACAACGGATATCACGTCAAGGAGATCGAGGTCATGGACGCCTCGCGCCGCACGACGAAGTCGAACGCGTATTTCACCGGGTACGGGAAGACGAAGACGATAGTGCTGTTTGATACGCTGCTCGAGGCGATGACGACGGACGAGATCGTCGCCGTCTTCGCGCACGAGCTCGGCCACGGGCTGCACTGCGACACGGTCAAAAACAGCGCGCTCGGCATTTTGCAGATGGTGGTCGTGGCGCTCCTCGCGTGGCTCACGGTCAGGACCGGTGCGATATATGCAGATTTTGGGTTCGAGTCGCTGAATTACGGGCTCGCGCTTCTGCTCGTGATAATCGTTGAGTTCCCGCTCGTCTCGCCCGTTTTCTCGGTAATAACGGGGCTTTTGTCAAGGCACGCCGAGTACCGCGCGGACGAGCACGCCGTCCGCGAGGGTTACGGCGAGGCGCTCATATCGGGGCTGAAAAAGCTCTCGCGCGAAAATCTGGCGGACCTCTCCCCGTCCGGAATAGAGGTCGCGCTCACATATTCTCACCCGCCGATAAGCCGCCGCATCGAGGCAATAGAGCGCGAAATGGAAAATCAGAGCAAGGGCTGAATTTCTTGTTGTTAATGAAGATATCTCCTTAATGTAATGAAAGCTTTTGAAAAAGGGGTCGCGGGGGAAAAACTTTTCTCGAAAAGTTTTTCCCCCGCGTTTATAAGTATGGACTATAATATTATTCGTTATCTTTGGCGTCCGGCTCTTCTTCTTCCTTGATGGGGGTGACTATGGCCCACTCGACGCGGCGGTCGGCGAAGACTTCGACTTGTATATCGAGGCCGAACGCGGTGACGTGCGGCGTTTCGCCGTCATCGGGAATGATGGAGAGGGACGAGAAGACGAGCCCTCCGAGCGTGTCATATTCCTCATAGACTTCGTCGTCGAACTCAACGCCGATAGCCTCGGAGAGCGTTTCAAGATCGACGGAACCGGCGACGCGCCATCTGCCGTCCCCGAGGTCCTCGATCTCGGCGGGCTCGCGCTCGTCAAATTCATCGTATATATTGCCGAAGATCTCCTCGAGCAGGTCCTCCATCGTGACAAGGCCGCTCGTCCCGCCGTATTCGTCGAGAACTATCGCCATGTGCGTCTTGTTCTTCTGCATTTCGCGGAAGAGGACGTCGGCGCGGACGCGCTCCGGCGTGAACATCGGGTCGTGGATAAGCTCGGAAACGGGTTTAGGCTCCGGGGACATTCGGTTGAGAAGGTATTCGCGCGTGTAAAGTATGCCGATGACGTTGTCGATATCGTCCTCGTATACGGGAATGCGCGAAAAACCGGTCGCCCGGATCAGCTCGTCGATCTCCTCCGGCGGGTCGGAGACGTCTATCGCCTCCATGTCGGTGCGGTGCGTCATAACGTCTGAGGCGGTGACGTCCGAGAAGTCGAAGACGTTCTCGATCATCTCCTTTTCGGTTGCCTCGATAGTGCCGGACTCCTCGCCTGCGTCTATCATGTCGCGTATCTCGTCCTCGGTGACGTTGTCGAGCTCCTCCGGCTTGACGCCGAAGAGGGATATTATCCCGCCCGCAACAAGGGCCGCAAACGCGGCAAACGGACGCAGAACGAGAAGACACGGGCGCGAGATGATGTGCGCGAACGAAAATGCGGCGCCCGGGTCGTGCTCCGCCATGAGGCGCGGCAGCGACACGCAAAGGGTAAAATATATGATCGCGGCGGACAGCGCCAAAAGGAACGCGAAAACGATCATGAGCCACGCACCCGCATCAGGCAGCGCCGCCCTGATCGAGGGAAGGATCGCCGTCACGTATGAGATGCTGCCGAGGGAGAACGAGAGCGTCATCGCGAAAAGCGCGTCGCGCTCGATTTTGGCCGAGTGCTCCATCGCGGAGAGCAAGCGCGCGGCGCGGCGCGACGCGCGCTTGTCGCCGTCGTCCGCTTCCTTGCGCAGGCTCGATTCAACGCCCTCGCGCACGGCGTGGTATGAGAGCGAAAACATCGCGGTTAAAATTCCGAACAGAACATAAAGAAAAATATATGTATACAAATGGTCGTCAGGCACAGTAAAGATCCTCCGTTTCTCCGTGCCGCGGAAGACTATTCAAAATTTATTATATAATATACTGTTGCCTTTGTCAAGACGAAAATATCGGCATAGAGAGGGCGGGGAAACCGATCCTCCCCGCCCCTTCGGCAACGGTTTATTCCTCTTTTTTGCCCTTGCCGCGCGTTATGCGGTCGAGGAGCACGGTCACAAGAATGATGACCGCCATGACGATGAAGATGCCGAGCATTCCGAGCCCCATGTAGTAAAGGTTGCGGACAAAATTCATAGGCGTGAAGTTCATGACATTACCCCCTTATTATCACTTCAGAAAGAATCCGAGGATCAGACCGCCCGCGATGACGGAGGCTATCTGACCCGAGGCGTTGACGCCCATCGCCTGCATCAGAATGAAGTTCGACGGGTCCTCCTTGAGCGCCATCTTGTGGACGACTCTGCCCGACATCGGGAAAGCGGAGATCCCGGCGGCGCCGATCATCGGGTTTATCTTTTTATCCTTCGGCAGGAAAAGGTTCATTATCTTGGCGAATATGACGCCGCCCGCCGTGTCGACGATGAAGGCGACGAGCCCGAGCCCGATGATGAGCAGCGTGTTGACCGTCAGAAATTCGGCGGCCTGCATGCGCAGCGCTATCGTGATCCCGAGGAACAGCGTGACGAGGTTGGCGAGCACGTTCTGCGCCGTTTTGGAGAGGGATTCGAGCACGCCGCATTCGCGGATCAGGTTGCCGAACATCAGAAAACCGACGAGCGCCGCCGATTCGGGGGCGATGAGCCCGGCGATCACGGTGATGACGATGGGAAACATGATCTTTGTGAGCTTGGAGACCTCGTGCTCGACATACGGCATGCGGATCATGCGCTCCTTTTTCGTCGTCAAGAGCTTTATGACCGGCGGCTGTATGATCGGGACGAGGGACATGTAGGAATATGCCGCGACCATTATCGCGCCGAGGTATTTCGAGCCCAGCTTCTGCGCCACAACGATGGAGGTCGGGCCGTCCGCCGCGCCGATTATCGCTATCGAGGCGGCGTCATTTATATCAAAGAACATGGACGCCGTGCAGAGCGTGAAGAAAATGCCGAACTGCGCCGCCGCGCCGAAGAGCATCAATTTGGGATTCGAGAGCAGCGGCGAAAAGTCGCACATCGCGCCGATGCCGATAAAGAGTATGAGCGGGAAGAGCTCGTTCGCGATCCCGGCGTCAAACAGCGTCTGCAAGGGCTCGATAACGCCGGACATCGGCAGGTTCACGAGGATCGCGCCGAAGCCGATCGGCAATAGCAGCGTCGGCTCCATGTCCTTCGCTATCGCGAGATAGATGAGGACGCCGCCGATCACCCACATGACGACCATCTGCCACGTGATGTTCTGAAGGTTTTGATAGAGGATTTCCATATGATCTCCTTCGGTTTTATTTTTCCCGGGAAAAATAAAAAGACTGCCGCAAAAGGAACCTTGTCCCATGCAACAGTCTTGCCGTCACGGCGCGACGCGCCGCTTATACCCGGGCGGGTCAAAAGACCGTACTGACGCCCGAAGGTCACGTTTCCGCCGGCTACTCCCTGTAGGAAGTATTATATACCGCTTTTTTTCGGTTGTCAATAATTTCTTTAAAAATTTGTGTCCCGCGCATCAGCCGCGCGGCATCGCGGCGCGCCAACCGAGAAGCGCTATCCCGGCGGCGGCGATGACCGCGGCCGCTATCAGCAAAAGATCCGGTTTTTGCGGTTCGGGTACGGCATATGGGGCGAGGTCAAACGTCTCCCCGCCGACGGCCGCCTTTGCAAATTCAGTAAATCTGCCCGCCGGGAGCATATATCCGCCGCCCGCGGCGCCCTTGGCGCCTTTGTAGTAAACATAATCGCCCGCGCTCGTCGCAAAATATATGTAAAGGCCGTCGTCGTCCCCGTCGCCGTCAAGGCACCACACGTTTTCGACGTGCGCGTCCCCCGGGAGGACGCGCTCCGGGTCGCTGACGATGCCGAAGATCGTCTCCCCGTCAAGCGTGCCGACAAGGCCGGCGTCCGGCTCCGCCGCCGTCTCGCCGTCTATGCAGACGCAGCGAAAGCCGTCCTGCCCGCGCGCCATGTAAACCTGCGCCTTGACGTGCGCGTCCCCGGTGAGCGCCGTTATCGGCTCGCCCTCCGCAAACCCGTCAAGAAAGCTGCCGCTGTAGACGCGAATGAAGTCGCCGCCGTCGCCGCCGAGCAGCTTCTGCGTTTGATTTCCGATCCGGAGAGAGTCCGAGAGAGACGTTGCGGCAGACGCGGATATCAGGACAGGGGCGGCGAAGACAAGGAGAATTATTGCGGAAATGTACGATATCTTTTTCATGGTTCCCTCCGAAATGCTCTTATACTTATATAGACGCGAAAAATATACGTTTCGTTTCACTTTTTTTGAAAATTTCTCAAAAAATTTTCGAAAAAGGCTTGCTTATGACCCTGCGTCATATGTTATCATGTGGCTGTAAACGAGAAAAAACCGCCACGGGAGGACAAAATGCAGATAAAAGAGGCCGCCGCACGGGCCGCGCTGACCGAGCGCGCCGTGAGGCTTTACGAGGAGCGCGGACTGATCGCGCCGGACATAACGAACAAGAACGGGCGCGATTTCCGCGATTACAGCGAGGCGACCGTCGCGCGGCTGAAGATCATCTCGGCTTTGCGCCGCGCGCTTTATACGATCGACGAGATAAAGGAGATGTTCGACGACCCCGGACGCATACCGGAGGTGACGGAGGCGAACAGATCACGCATGAGGGCGGATTCGGAGCAGCTCTCGTTCCTCCTGTCCCGGCTGGAGGCGGTGGACGTTTCGTCCGTGAGGAACGCGGGCGAGCTCTCGCGGGCGCTGTTCGCGCAGGACGAGGCAGCCAATGTAGATGACGGCGACGGCGGGCGCGAAGAATATGCCGAGCGCTACCGGCGGATATACGACAAGTATTTTGCCGAGAACGCGGAGTGGGAGAGGCGGTATGAGGCGTCGCTCGGCGTCGGCGGGGCGATGTCGTCCGTGCGGAGATTTTTTGCGCGCCGCGCGGTCCGCGTGTGCCTGATCGTGCTCGCGGCAGCGCTCATTCTCGCCGCCGTCCTGCCGAACGTGGCGGCGATCGAGAACGTCAGCGCCCAATTTGAGGGGGAGATATACGGCGTCACGGTCGGTGAGCGCGGGAATTTCGTGCTCGGCGAGCATGTCGGCGGCGCGTCCGGGCTGCTGC